>NZ_BFAG01000014.1 GCF_002897375.1 Deinococcus aerius
AGGAGCGGGAATGACCGCCACTCCCATTGGGACAGCAGGAAGGCGTGCGGCCAGACCCCTCATCGGTCCGCGCTCTGGAGCGCTTTCCGCTCCGCCCCATCGTTCAAAGGAGCGATCAGGGGCGGCCTGGCTCGGTCGTGCCTGCCCCCAGACCAGCGAGGATGAGGTTCAGGGCGAGGTCGAAGTCCTCGTCGCTGCCCGTATCGGGCATGGGCAGGTGCGGAATGCTGCGGTAGCGCGCGGGGTGCTGAGCGGCCACGGTGCGCTGCCGTTGCAGGGCCTCCCGGCTGAAGGTTCCGTCCAGCTCCGCGCGCAGGTAGCCGATCAGAAAGGTGATCAGGATGCGGCCTGTTTGGAGGACGAGCCTCTCGGGCAGCCCCGCCTGACGCAACAGGGTATAGAGCGCGTCAGTAACGTCCAGTTCGCGGGCGGCGGGTTCGTGGGGCCGCAGGAAGTCGGTGATGAAGCTGGGGTGGCGCTGGGCGAGGCGCCGGAAGCTGTGCGCGAGGCGGCGAAGCCCATCCTGCCAGGAGTCTGCCGTCTCGGCCGGCAGTTCGAGTTCGTCGAGGATGGCGAGATAGACGGCGTGCAGCAACTCGTCCTTGGTGGCGTAGTAGTGGTACACCGCCTTGGAACTCACCCCCAGCGCAGCGGCGAGCTTGCGGGTGCTGAGCGCCTCCACCCCGTCCTGGTCGATCATCCGCAGGGCGGCGGCGACGATACGCTCGGGCGTCAGCAGGGGTTGGTCGGCGGGGGGTCTGGGCATGGCGGCCCCTTGATTTTACTACGCAGCGAGGAGTAGAGTGCGTTTGCTACGCACTGTGTAGTAAAGGCTGTCCCGCGTGGCCTTTTTTCGGTCATCAACTACACACTGCGTAAATACCTCGCCCCATTTCCCGGAGTTCCCATGACCCAGACCCTGGCGCCCATTCCTGCTCCCCCCAAGCATCCCGAGTACGGCCACCTGCACTACCTTGCGGGCGACGCTCCCGTCCTGAACTTCTTCGGGCTCGCCCGGCAGATTCCCGAGGGCATCTTCCGGCTCGACTTTCCGGGCCGCACCCTGATCCAGGCGTACGACCCGGACCTCGTGGCCGAACTCACCGACGAGCGCCGCTTCCAGAAGCGCATCCACCCGAGCTACACGAACGTTCGCAACCTGGGCGGCGACGGGCTCTTTACCTCGGACAGCTCCGAGCCCAACTGGGGCAAGGCGCACCGCATCCTGCTTCCGGCCTTCTCGCAGCGGGCGATGAAGGGCTACTTCGGGCAGATGCTGGAGGTCGCGCAGAACCTCGTGGGCAAGTGGGAACGCACCCAGGGGCAGGACGTGCGCGTCGCCGACGACATGACCCGGCTGACCCTCGACACCATCTCGCTGTCGGGCTTCGACTACCGCTTCCGGTCCTTCGACAAGGAAGAGTTGCACCCCTTCCTGCAAGCCCTGGCGCGGGTGATGCACCACACCATGACGATGGCGAGCCGCCCACCCATCCTCACCCCCGAGATGGAGGAGGCCGACCGGGCGTACTGGGCGGATATCGCCGCCATGAACGAACTCGTGGACGAGGTCATCCGCGAGCGGCGGGAACACGGCGGGGGCGGGGACGACCTCCTCGGCCTGATGCTGAACGCCACCGACCCGGAGACGGGGGGGCGCCTCAGCGACGAGAACATCCGCTACCAGGTCATGACCTTCCTGATCGCCGGGCACGAGACGACGAGCGGCCTGCTCGCCTTCACCCTCTACCTGCTGCTGCGCCACCCGCATGTCCTCGCGCAGGCGTACGCGGAGGTGGACCGGCTGCTGCCCGGCAACGCCGTCCCGACCTACGACACGGTCATGAAGCTCGACGTGATCCCCCGCATCCTCGACGAGGCGCTGCGCTTCTGGAGCACCATCCCCAACTACGCGGTCACCGCCCTGCGTGACGAGGTGATCGGCGGCAAGTACGAGATCAAGGCGGGGCAGCAGGTCGCCCTCCTGATCCCCGCCCTGCACCGTCACCCGGGGGCGTGGGCGAACCCCGACGAGTTCGACATCGACCGCTGGACGCCCCAGAACCGCCGTACCCACCACCCCGCCGCCTACAAGCCCTTCGGCAACGGGATGCGCGCCTGCATCGGCCGCCAGTTCGCCCTGACCGAGGCCAAGCTCGCCCTGCTGCTGGTCCTCCAGAAGTTCGCGCTGGTCGACCCGTACGACTACCACCTCAAGGTCAAGCAGAGCCTGACCATCAAGCCCGAGGACTTCGTGCTCCGCGTCCGCGAGCGGCGGCCCCACGAGCGGTTCAGCGCGCCGGTGCCCGTGGCCGAGGAACCGCAGCCGGACCTGAGCCGCGTCAGCGTCGCGGGAACCGGCGTCGCCCTCACCGTCGCGTACGGCTCGAACCTGGGCACCACCGAGGACCTCGCCAGCCGCGTCGCGGACTACGCCACCCGCGCGGGCTTCCAGACGCGCCTCACCACGCTCGACGACCTCGTGAACAACGTGCCGGGGGAGGGCCTGCTGTTCGTCACGACCGCCACCTACAACGGCGCCGCGCCGGACAACGCCGCGCGCTTCGATGCCTGGGTGCAGGAGGGCGGGCTGGCCGAGGGGAGCCTGGAGGGGTTGCGCTTCGCCCTGCTGGGCACAGGCAACACCCAGTGGGTGACCTACCAGGCGTTCCCGAAGCGGGTGGAGGCGGCGCTGCTGAGAGCGGGCGCTCAGCCCTTCGTCCCGCGCGGGGAGGCGGACGCGAACGGCGACTTCGACGGCATGGTGAACGCCTGGTTCCAGACCCTGCTGCGGAAGGTCTCCGGGGAGTTCGGCACCCCGGCCCAGGAAGAGAATGGCCCCCGCTACGACCTTGACCTGCTGACCGAGGCGGACGTGCGCCCCGCCGTCGTTTCCGAAAAGGCGTATGGGCTCGAGGTCATCGCCAGCGAGGAACTCGTCGGCGACCCGGCCGGGCTGTGGGACTTCAGCCAGGAGCCGCCGCGCCCCTCGACCAAGGCCATCACTTTCGAGCTGCCGGAAGGCATCACGTATGAGACGGGCGACCACATCGCCGTCTTCGCCAAGAACGAGCCGCGGCTGGTGGAGTGGGCGGCGGGCAAGCTGCGCCTGAAGCCCGGCCAGGTCGTGCGCCTGCGCCAGAGCGGCCACCGCAAGTCGCACCTGCCGCTGAACACCCCGGTCACGGTCGAGGTGCTGCTCTCCGAATTCGTGGAACTCCAGGACGTGGCGACCCGCTCGAACATCGAGGTGCTGCTCGCGCACACGCCCTGCCCCTGGACGACCCGGCAACTGAAGGCCTATCTGGAGGACGACGCGCGGTACGAGGCGGAGGTCCGCAGGCCCAACCTCTCGGTGCTCGGCCTGCTCAACCGCTTCCCCGCCGTGGAGCTGCCCCTCCCGGTGTTCCTGGAGCTGTGCCCGCCGATTCGCCCCCGCTACTACTCCATCTCGTCGTCACCGCTCGTGGCGCCGCGCACCCCCAGCCTCACCGTGGGGCTGCTGGAAGCACCCTCCTGGGCGGGGGCTGGTCAATTCCGCGGCCTCGCCAGCGCGTACCTGAACCGCGTGCAACCGGGCGACACCGTCTTCGGGTACGTTCGCAAGCCCAACCCGCCCTTCCGCCCGCCGGTAGACCCGCGGACGCCGATGATCCTCGTCGGCCCCGGCACGGGCATCGCCCCCCTGCGCGGCTTCGTGGAGGAACGAGCGGCGCAGCGGGCGGCGGGGCAGACGGTCGGCCTCTCCAAGGTCTTCTACGGCTGCCGCCACCCCGAGCACGACTTCTTCTACAAAGGCGACTTCGGGAGGTGGCAGCGTGAGGGCGTGGCCGAGATTCACGCGGCCTACTCCGCCGTGACTGGTCACCCATACCGCTTCGTGCAGGACGCCATCGCTGGCGATCAGGAGAGTGTCTGGGCCTTGATCGAGGCGGGCGCGCACATCTACGTGTGCGGGGACGGGGTGCGGATGGCCCCCGCCGTGCGCCAGACCTTCGCCCGCCTCTACCGCGAGAAGACGGGCGCCCCCGCCGGGGAGGCCGAGGCCTGGGTCGATCAGCTTATGCGGGAAGGCCGTTACCAGCAGGACGTGTTCGGCGCCAGCAAGTGAAGAAGGAGGAGGGCCGCCCCTCCTTCTTCATGTTGGGAGAACCCTAAGGGGCAGAAAGACCAAGTCGCCCTGATGACCGGGGGGCCAGCAGTTTTGGCCGCCCCTTTCTTGCGAAGAGCGGCGGAGGTTGAGCCTCGCCCTACGTCCGCGACTCACCGCGTGGTTCGTCCGCCCGAGACGGACCATGCGGTGCCGCACCCCCTGGCCCTTCGGCGCGCTGGCCTCAACCCGCGCCATGGTTGAAGGTGGCGGCGCAGCCCCCGTCGACGGTGACGGTGGAGCCCGTCACGAAGGAGCTGGCGTCCGGGGCGAGGAACAGGACGGCGCGGGCGATCTCGTCGGCGTGCGCGTGGCGCCCGAGGGGCTGCACTTGCCCTTCCCCGGTGTTGAGGTCCGCGAGGACGAGGCGGGTGCCCGCCGCCCCGCCAGCCGCGCGGTGGACCGCCGGAGGCCCTGTCCGGTTCGCTCACATCGCCCGGCCTGCCGGGTTACACACCTCCCGGCTTCCTCAGGACCGCTGGGTACTCAGGCTGGGACCGCAGCGGCGTGAGGGCGGGGAAATTGAGCGGGAAGGTGAGGGTCCGCCCCGCGAGGGTCAGGACGACTCCGGTGGGGGCGCGGTGGGCCGCCGCCTTGACGCCGGGCAAGCCCGTGAGCGCGGCGAGCGGGACGAAGGGGAGGCGGTTCACGTAACGCACCGGCACCGCGCGGACGTTGGCGGTGGTGGTCGCCTGCCCCGGAAGCGCCAGGGTCGCCGTGCGGGGCGTGAGGAGCCGGATAGGTGTGCCCAGGGCCCCGGCCACGTCTGCCAGTGGAAGGTAGACCCGGCCGTCGAGGGTGCGCGCCCCCTGTCCGGCGGCCTGGGCGTACTGCTCGGGGGTGCGGGTGGGTGCGGGGGGCGTGGCGGGAGTCGGGGGCTTGGTCGCCGGGGGCTGAGCGGGCGGCGCGGGCCTGGAGGGGGGTGCGGACGGACGCCCCGCAAGGACCGCGTTCGCCGCGGCCTTTCTCGCCGCCGCGCGGGCCTGGGCCTCCTGAACCGTGAGCGTGTGGCCCCAGCCGCTGGGCACGCCCCGGAAGGTGGTCCAGGGGCCGTCGGCCAGCGGCGGCTGCTTCTGCACCGCACTCAGGCCGCCCCCCTCGGTGGAGAAGTACAGCATGCCCTGGTCGCTCACGGCCACGTTCGTGTCGATCTTCTTGCCCGCGGCGATCTTCCACAGCGCCTGCCCCGCCCGGCCGATGGCGTGGACGGTGCCGCTCAGGTCGGGCACGACCACGCTGCCGTCGGCGAGTTCGGCCGCCGCCGCCGCCACGGGGGCGCCCGCGTCGTAGACCCATTCATCCTCGCCCGTGGTGTTGACCGCGTACACCTTGCCGTCGTAGCTGCCCACCACGACGAGGTCGCCGCTCGTGACGATGGGGCTGGCGTTCACGAAGAGGCCCGTTTCCCTCGTCCAGCGCCGCTTGCCCTCGGGCGAGACCGAGTAGATGCGGCGGTCGCTGGAGCCGAAGTAGACGTTGCCCTGGCGGTCGATGGCCGGGCTGCTGAAGACCAGCGACCCCGCGCGGAAGGCCCACTTGGGCTGCCCGCCCGGCGTGAGCGCGTGGAGCTGGTTGTCCTGGGCACCGAAATAAATCGTGCCGTCGGCGGCGACGGCGGGGCTGCTGAAGACGGGCGCGCCCACCTTGTAGGTCCACAGCACCTGCCCCCCGGGCCCCAGCGCGTACACGCTCCCCCCCGCCGTGGCGACGACCACGCTGCCGTCGGCACGCAGGGCAGGGCTGGCGTACACGTCGCCGTCAAGCTTGGTCTTCCACAGCAGCTTGCCCGCCGGGTCCAGCGCGTACACGTTGTCGTCGTAGGAGGCGGCGATCACCGTGCCCTGGGGGGTCACGATGGGGTGGGCGCGGCCGATATCGCCGGTCGCGTAGTTCCATCTCTCGACGCCGCGCGCGTCGGTGCGGTGGACCCGGGTGTCGGACCCCACGAAGACCAGATCGCCGTTGTCGGCGACGGCGACGTTGGAGAGAACCTTCAGGTCCTTGAACCAGGCCACCTGCGGGGAGGACTGGGCCTGCACGGCAGAAAGGGAGGCGGGCACAAGAGCGAGTGAGAACGCGAGGATTTTCCTCATGTGAAGGTAAGCTCCTTTACAGTCCCTTTAGTGGGTGTGGGGGCACATGGACGGGTGCCAGGGTAGCGTCCTAAGATGCGTTTCGTTATGAAAAAGATTCTCATGCTGACCGCGTTCGCGCTTGCAGGCCTGGCCGCCGCGCAGACCTCCACCGACACCAGCACCACGCAGACCACCGACACCACGCAGCAGAGCACCGACACGACGACGCAGACGACCGATACCAGCACCACGCAGGACACCAGCACCACCACGACCACCGACACCAGCACGGCGGGCACGACTACCCAGGGCGCCACCGACCCCTCGACCCTGAGCGCCGCGGACAACTTCACCCGCGCCCAGGAGTTCGCCGTGCAGGCCGATGTCGCCTACCCGGTGCCCTTCTACGACCGCACCCTGTGGAAGGCCGCCGTGGACTCGGCCTACTACGCCGCGCAGCAGGAGGCCGGGAACCGCAACTACCAGTCCTACCTGGCGCAGCTCTACACCAAGACCCAGTGGTGGATCAACGCCTACAACACCTGGAACCGCCTGGGCGACCTGAGCGACCAGGAGAAGCAGTTCGCCTCCCTGAGCGCCGCCAAGCTCGCCTATATCGCCCTCCAGCGTGGTGACCGCACGGCCGCCCTCGCCTACGTGCAAAAGGGCATGAGCTGGGCCGACAGCGCCAGCCTCCAGGCCATCATGAAGCGCCTGCAGTAAAAGCACCGCTTTGAGCGCGCCCTCCCAAGCGGGGGCGCGTTTCTCATGAGGGCCTTTAGACTCGGGCCATGCGCGTCCTCGTCCTCTCCGACACCCACGGCCTGCTGCGCCCCGAAGTTCTGACGCTGGCCGGGGAGGCGGACGCCGTGTTGCACGCGGGCGACGTGGGCAAACCCGGGGTGCTCGAGGCCCTGCGTGTGGTCACGCCGGGTCCCGTCCATGCCGTGCGCGGCAATGTGGACCGGACGCCTCCTCTCTCCGCACTTCCAGAAACGTTGCTCGCCGAGTTGGAGGGCGTCTGGGTCTACCTCCTGCATGACCGGAACGACCTCGACCTGGAGCCGGGGGCGGCGGGCGTCCGGGTCGTGATCAGCGGGCACACGCACGCCCCGAGGATGGAGGAGCGCGGCGGCGTCCTCTTTCTAAATCCCGGCTCGGTGGGGCCGCGCCGCTTCCGGCTGCCGGTGGCGTGCGCGTGGCTGCATCTGGAGGGCGGCGGGGTGCGGGCCGAGCCGGTGACGCTGGAGCCGTGAGGACCACCCCCGGGCCGGTGGTAGCCTCCTGCCATGACCGCCTCCGCCCCCGCCCTGACCCGCGTTCACGGCACGCTGCACGCCCTGCAGGTGCCCATCCCCTACCCCATGAGGACGGTGACGGTGCTGATCGACACGGGCGGTCCCGTCACCCTGATCGACGCGGCGCTCGACACGCCCGAGGCGCGCCGGGCCATCGAGGATGGGCTCACGGCGCTGGGCCTGCACTGGCCGGACGTGGAGCGGGTCATCATCACGCACCACCACCCCGACCACTACGGGCTGGCGGGCGTGGTGGAGGAACGCAGCGGCGCGCAGGTGCAGATGCTCGATGTGGAGATCGGGCGCGGCGAGCGGTACTGGCACATGTGGGAGGAATGGCTGCCCGGCCACATCAAGCACATGCGCGACCACGGCCTGCCGAATGAACTGCTGGAGACGCTGGGGGCCGAGAGCCGCCGCACCCGCGCCCGGGTCAATCCCGCCAGCCGGGTCGAGCCCCTGCGCGAGGGCCAGACTGTGCCCCTGGCGGGCGGCGAGTGGGAGGTGCTGTGGCTCCCCGGCCACGCCGACGGGCACCTGGGCCTCTGGAACGAGGACGAAAGCCTCCTCATCGCCGGGGACGCGATCCTGCCGCGCATCAGCCCGAACATCGGCCTGTACGCCTACACCCGGCCCGACCCCCTGGGCGACTACCTCCAGACGCTCGGGAAACTGGAGGCGCTGAACCCCGCCCGCGCCGTCGTGGGACACCACGGCCCCGTGATGGAGGGCGTGCAGGCCCGCGCGCGGCAGCTTCGCGCCCACCACCACGAGCGGCTGGACTTCATCCGGGCGGAGGCGGGCCGGGAACCCCGTGATGCCTATCAGCTCTCCCTCGCCATGTTCCCCCGCGACCTGAACACCGCCGGGCGCCGCTTCGCCCTGGCCGAGACGCTCGCGCACGCCGAGCACCTGCGCCTGCTGGGGCAACTTGCGCGAACCTGGCAGGGGGAGGCGTGGGTGTACCACGGGTGAGGTAAATACTCTGCTCTCACGATGAATTCCTCTACGCCCACGTGGTTCGAGTTGTTCATGAGGACCCTCGACCCAGTGCAGACGGAGCGGGAGACAGAGTTCCTGGCCCGTCAACTGCCCCTCCCCGAGTACCGCCACATCCTCGACTTATGCTGCGGCACCGGGCGGCACGCGCACGCGTTGGCCCGGCGGGGGTACGAGGTCGTCGGCGTGGACCGCGACGGGCTGGCGGTGGAGGAAGCCCGGATGCAGGCCCCAACGGGCTGTCTTTTTCTCCAGGCAGACCTGCGCGACATCGGCGGCGTTCCCGGCCCCTTCGACGCCGTGACCATCCTCTGGCAGAGTTTCGGGTATTTCGATGATGACACCAACGCGGCCGTTTTGCACGAAGTACACGCCAAACTCCGGCCCGGCGGGCGGCTGATCCTGGATGTGTACCACCGCGGCTTCTTCGAGCGGCACCAGGGGGAACAAGCCTTCGAGCGTGGCGGGCTGCCAGTAAGGGAGCACAAGCGGATGGACGGGCCGCGGCTGCGGGTGGACCTGACCTATGGGGAGGGCCGGACGGGCGACTCCTTCGACTGGCGGCTGTACACCCCGGAGGAGTTGCGGGACCTCGCCCGGTCACGGGGCTTTACCTGCCTGCTCACTTGCACGGGATTTGACGAGGAGCGCCCCGCCTCGGCGGACGTGCCCCGGATGCAACTGGTGTTCGTGCGTGAGGAGAACTCCACCCTCTCCCCCACCTGATTCCCCCCTCAAATGACGCCCAGCCGCCGTTTGCCCACACCCCCCGCTCTATACTCGCCCCCATGACGGCCTCGCAAACGGAACTTCAGCGCATCATGCGCGCCCTGGAGGAAAGCGGAATGACCGTCGAAGCGGTGGAGGACGGCGCCCTGGTGCGAAACGGCGAGAGCCGGGTGGCGCTCTTCGCCGACCCCGACCCCCAGGGCGGCGTGATCGTGCGCCTTCACCTCGACCTCGACCTGTACGTCGAGGAGGACGCGCTGCCCGACATCCTGATGGGCATGAACCTGCTCAACCAGGGTCTCGATTACGGCGCCCTGAACCTCGACCCGGTGGAGGACGAGGACGCCGGGGAGGACGCCCCCCTGACCTTCGCGGTGCTGGGGCGCGCCGTGCTGTGGCTGCGCGACCTGGGCGCGGGTGAGTTGGAGCGGCTGCGCGAGCACCTGCGCCGCTTCGAGGGGGAAGTGACCGAGGCGGTCGAGCGCACCCTGCACGGCAGCAAGGGCATGAGCGCGTAGCGTCCCCACCCTGCCCCTCCGGCGGCCCGGGCGCGGATGTGTGCCCGGGCTCCTAACGTTGTGCCTCCGGGCGGGAGTACGCTCGGGGAAACTTTTCCTGTGTCGGCGCCACGTTTGGCCGCCCGTCCGCTGAACCGGGACTCACCTCCCCGCGCTCACCCCCCCGACCTGGAGGAAGGTATGCCGACCCGTTCCCGTCCGGCCCGCCGCCCCAACCCCGCGCACTTCACCCTGAACAGCCGGGGCCGGGTGTACGGCGTGTTCGTCTCGCTGGAGGACGTGCAGGAATGCACGTCCCGGCTGCTCGCCCTCGGGCTGAGGGACCAGGCCGTGCAGATCATCATGGGGGACGAGGGCCAGCAGGCCCTGGATGTCGAGGGGCGCGGGTTGTGGGGCCGTTTCCTGCGCCTCATGCAGGGCATGACCGACGAGCGGGGCCACCTGGAGCAGTACGCCCACGCCCTCGGGCGCGGTGAGATCGTCCTGAGCGTGGACCTCTCGGGCTCCCCGGGCAGCGTGGCCCAGGTGGCGCAGGTCTTCCGCGAGAGCCGCGCGCACTTCGTCAACCACTACGGCCCGTGGGTGGTCGAGCCGCTGAACGCCTGAGCCCAAAAGGGACAGGGCCGGGGCGCTGAGGCTCCGGCCCTTCGCCCTGACGTTTGTGCTTACTGGCGCTCTTGCAGCGGCACGTAGTGCTGGTCGCGGGCGCCGGTGTACACCGCGTCCGGGCGCAGCAGGCGGTTGTCGCGCGTGTACTCGATCACCGAGGCGCACCAGCCGGAGATGCGGGCCAGCGCGAAGATCGGCGTGAAGTACTCCTTGCGGATGCCCAGGTCGCTGTAGACCGTGCCGCTGTAAAAGTCCACGTTGGGGTAGATGCCGCGCGAGCCCATGCGCTCCACCACGACCCGCTCGATGGTTTCAAGGATCTGGTAGTAGTTGCTCTTGCCTTCCTTGTTGGCGACGTGCGCCGCGTAGTCCCGCAGCACGCGCGAGCGGGGGTCGAAATACTTGTAGACCCGGTGCCCCACGCCCATGATCTTTTCCTTGCGGTCGAGCTTGGCGGTGATGTAGGCCTCGGCGTTCTCCGGGGTGCCCACCTCGTCGAGCATGTCCATGACGGCCTCGTTGGCGCCGCCGTGCAGCGGACCCTTGAGCGCCCCGACCGCCGAGGTGATGCAGGAGTACATGTCGCTGAGGGTGCTCGCCGTGGCAATCGCGGTGAAGGTGCTCGCGTTCATGCCGTGGTCGGCGTGCAGCACGAGGGCGATGTCGAAGAGCCGCGCCTGCTCCTCGGTGGGCTCCTTGCCCGTCAACATGTACAGGAAGTTGCCCGCGTGGGTGAGGTCCATCCGGGGCGCCACGATCTCCTGCCCTTCCTGGGCGCGGTTGATCGCCGCAATCACAGTGGCGAACTGCGCGATCATGCGGATGGCGATGGCGCGGCGGGCCTCCTCGGTGGTCTCCTCGGCCTGGGGGTCGAGCAGGCCGAGGTAGGAGACGGCGGTGCGCAGCGCCTGCATGGGGTGAATGCCCCGGGGCATGGCCGAGATCACGTCTAGAAGCCCCTGCGGCACGGCCCGGTTCGCCTTGAGGTCGGCGTCGAAGCGGGCGAGTTCGGCCGCCGTGGGGAGTTCGCCGTCAAGCAGGGCGAGGGACAGCTCCTCGAAGGTGCTCTTCTCGGCCCACTCCTGAATCGGGATGCCCAGGTGCGTCAGGATGCCCTCCGCCCCGTTGATGAAGGTCAGCCTCGTCTCGGTGAAGAGAACGCCTTCCAGCCCCTTGGCGATGTTGGCCGTGTTCGTCATGATGGGCTCACCATACCACCGGGCCCAGCGGTGCCGAATCTCCCCACGATCACGTTCCCGCTCCGGTGACAGCGCCACGCGGCGCTCACCCTACAATGCGCGGCGATGACCGCTCCCGCCGCCCCCGTCACCCTCGCCCTCGACACCGCCACGCCCTTCCTGACCCTGGCGCTGGCCTGGGAGAACGGGGAGGTGGGGTTCAGTGAGGAGGTGGGCCGTGCCCACGCCGAGCGGCTGGCAGACGCCGCGCGGGCGCTGTTCGGGCGGGCGGGGTTGCCCTTCCGGGCGGACAGAATTGTGATCGGGACCGGGCCGGGATCGTACACGGGGGTGCGTGTGGGCGCGAGCTACGCGCTGGGGCTGGGACGGGCATGGGGAGCCCCCGTTCTGGGCGTCTCCACCCTGGAGGCCCTGGTGCGCGGCCCGGACGGAACGGTCCCAGCGGGCGAAGTGGCCGTCTCCCTCGACGCCCGGCGCGGCAACGTCTACGGCGCGGTGTACGAGGTCCGGGGGGGCGTGGTGACGTGGGTGGTCCATCCCCCGGCCCGGCGCCCGCTGGAGGAGTTCGAGGTCCTCGCCGCAGGTCTCCCCCACCACCGCGACGTGGCCCCAGACGGCCTCGCCCTGCTGCGGGCGGGGCTGGCGCACGGGGCGACGCAATGGGCGCTGGCGTATCTCTGACCCGGGAGCGTATCTGGGCGGGAGTTGGAGACGCGGCCACGAAGCCCTACTCTGGAGGAGCACGAACAACCCTGGCTGACCCCTGCCGCTCCACCCTTCCGAGTAGTTGATAGAGTTGGTCGTCTTTTCAACCGGGCTCCTGCCCGCCCACCGGAGGTTCTTCCATGCGTACCCGCCTGACCCTGACCGCCCTCCTCGCCCTGACCGGGGCCGCTGCTGCGGCGCCCACCACCCTGACCGTGTTCATGGGCAGCCAGCAGCGCCCGGAGATCTTCCAGCCCATCTTCGACCGCTTCGAGAAGCAGAACCCGAACATTCGGGTGAGGATCGAGACGGGCGGCGCCACGAGCGAGGCGCAAAACCAGTACCTCACGACGGTGCTGGCCGCGCGGGACCCCAGCCTCGACCTCTTCCTGATCGATGTGGTGAGGACCGCCACCTTTGCCGCCGCCGGGTGGGCCGAGCCGCTCGACGCTTACCTGCCGAACAAGAGCGTGTACCTCAAAGCCTTCCTGAAGGGGCCGTTGAGCGCCGCGACGGTGGACGGCAAGCTGTACGCGATGCCCGCCTTCACGGACGCGCAATTCCTGTACTACCGCAAGGACCTGCTCGCCAAGTACGGCGCCAAGGTGCCCAAAACCTGGGACGAACTCGCCGCGACCGCCGCGCGCATTCAGAAGGCGGAGGGGGGGAACCT
The DNA here is from genome assembly GCF_002897375.1 of Deinococcus aerius. Taxonomy (NCBI): domain Bacteria; kingdom Thermotogati; phylum Deinococcota; class Deinococci; order Deinococcales; family Deinococcaceae; genus Deinococcus; species Deinococcus aerius. Next base: position 12,956 of record NZ_BFAG01000014.1, read on the forward strand.
CCAGGGCTTCAACTTCCAGGGGGCGCCCATCGAGGGCACCGTCTGCAACTTCCTGGAGACCCTCTGGGGCGCGGGCGGCAACGCGCAGAAGGTGGACAGCCCGGCCGGGCGGCAGGGGCTGGGCTTCCTGGTGAACGCGGTGAAGACGAAGCTCGCCCCCGCCGCCAGCTCCGAGATGAAGACGGACGACTCGCGCCAGCAGTTCCAGGCGGGCAACGTGCTGTTCGGCCTGAACTGGAGCTACGCCTGGGCGCACTTCCAGGGGAACAGCCCGCAGCCCACCCAGGTCAAGGGCCAGGTCGGCGTGGCGCCGTTGCCCGCCTTCAGCAAGAACCCCAGCGCGACCTGCACGGGCGGCTGGCAGTGGGCCGTCAGCGCCTACAGCAAGAACAAGGCCGCCGCCGCGAAGCTCGTGCAATTTATGGCAAGTACCGACGTTCAGCGCGAAATGGCGGTCAAGGGCGCCTACCTCCCCGTCCGGGCCAGCCTCTACAACGACAGGGCTGTCCTCGCCGCCAACCCACATTTCAAGGACCTGTACCGCATCGTGACCGCCGCCCGGCCCCGCCCCGTCACGCCCGCCTACCCGCGCGTCTCGGAGATCATCCGCAACAACGTGTCGGCGGCGGTCGCGGGCAGCAAGACGGTGGACGCGGCCCTGAAGGACATGCAGCGCGACCTGGACGGCGTGCTGAAGTGAGGCCAGACCTTGCGGAGTGAGGCCGGAAAAGTCAGCACTCCCCCCGCCACGCGGACGCGGCGCCGGATCAGGGGGGACGGCCCCCTCGCCGCCCTGCTCCTGGCCCCCGCCGCCCTGCTGCTGTGCGGCGTGCTGCTCTTTCCCATGCTGACGACCTTCCGCGACAGCCTGTTCGTGAACAAGCTGACCGAGCCGTGGGCGGGGACGCCGTTTGTCGGGCTCAAGCAGTACGCGCAGATGATTCAGGACCCGCGCTTTCTGAACGCCCTGCGCAACACCCTCTTCTTCGGGGTGCTGACGGTGGGCGGCTCGTTCCTCGTCGGCATCCCGATGGCGCTGCTGGCCCACACGCCGAGCCGGGTGCGGGGGCTGGCACGGGTCGCCCTGCTGCTCCCCTGGGCGATGCCGCCCGTCATCACCGGGTTGATCTTCGCCTGGCTGTTCAACGGGCAGTACGGGGTGATCAACGACGTGTTGGTGCGCGGGCGGCTCATCGGGGAGCCGCTCCGCTGGCTCTCCACCCCTGGCCTCGCGGTCGTGGCGATGGTCGTTACCATCGTCTGGAAGACGAGTTCTTTCGTCGCGCTGATCGTGCTGGGCGGCCTCCAGGGCATCCCGCGCGAGTTGACGGAGGCGGCGGACGTGGACGGGGCGACGCGGGTGCAGACCTTTTGGAGGGTCATCCTACCGTTGCTCGCCCCCAGCCTCGCGGTGGCCTTCATCTTCCGGGCGATCAGTGCCGTGCAGGTGTTCGACATCCCTTACACCTTCATTCAACAGGCCCCGGCGCAGGGACTGCTGGAAACGCTGGGTGTTTACATCTACCGCACGAGCATCGAGTTTCTGGACTTCGGGTACGCGGCGGCGCTCTCCGTGGCCCTCTTCGGGGTAAGCCTGGCCGTCACCCTCGTCTATGTGCGCTTCGTGCGCGGCGGGGAGGGCTGAGATGGAACAGGCTCCCCGGCTGAACCTGAGTGAGCGGGTGATCCGCGCCCTCGGCCTCGCCCTGCTCGTCTTCGGCGGCTTCTTCCCGCTCGTGTGGATGCTGCTCACCAGCCTGAAGAACGAGGGGGAACTCCAGAAGTTCCCGGTCCAGTACCTCCCCTCCCACCCGGACTTGGGCAACTACGCGCGGGTGTTTTCCGAGCAGCCGTTCGGGACCTTCTTCATGAACTCGCTGATCGTCAGCGTGCTCAGCACGGCGCTGTGCGTGGCGGTCGCCGTGCCCGCCGCTTACGCGCTGGCGCGGCTGGAGATTCGGGCACGCGGCCTCCTCCTCACCCTCGTCGTCGCCTTTTCCATGCTGCCGGTCGTGAGCCTGCTGGTGCCCCTCTTCCGGCTGATGCGGAGCGGAGGGTTGCTGAACTCCTACCCCGCCCTGATCCTCCCCTACGCGGCGCTGAGCCTGCCCGTCGCCGTCCTCACGCTCGTCGCCTTTTTCAGCGCCATTCCCCGTGACCTCGAATCGGCGGCGATGGTGGACGGCACTTCCCGCGTCGGCGCGATGACCCGGATTGTGCTGCCCCTCAGCCTGCCGGGCGTGGTGACGGCGGCGCTCCTCGTCTTCGTCAACTCGTGGAACGAATTCCTGCTGGCGCTGAGCTTCAACACGCGGCTGAACATGCGAACCGTGTCGGTCGGCGTGACGCTGTACCAGGGGGAGTTCGCTTTCCCGTGGCCTCTGATCAGCGCGGCGGTGGTGATCGCCGTGGTGCCCATCGTCGTGCTGATCGCCGTGTTCCAGAAGCGGTTTGTGGCCGGGCTGACGGCGGGGGGGGTGAAGGCGTGAGGGAGAAGTATCACTGCTCAAGCTTTCGCATTTTTGCCCCTCCCCCCTGAGGGGGGAGGCTGGGTGGGGGTGAACGGGGACGCCCCCCGGCGCGGCCAGTAGACGAGGCAAGCCATCCTGCTGACGCTCAAGCCGCTCGCGCGCCCCCTCACCCCGGCCCTCTCCCACGAGGGGAGAGGGAGAAAAGCATCAGAACTGACTTCCTAGCGAGGTTCACATGACCCAACCTTCCCAATCCGAATTCCTCTGGTTCCTCCAGCTCTCCCGTGACGGCGAGTTTATCGGGACCAGGGAGAAGCCGCCGCGCAAGCCCACGCTGCCCTACATCTCCAGCCTGATCACGACGGCGGGGGAGGCGGGGTTCGGCGCACTGCTGACGGCGACGAACTACCACTCCGAGCACGAGAACTACACGGCGGCGATTGCGGCCCTGGCGCGGACGGCGCAGACGGACCCGGGGCTCCTGATTGCCGTGCGGCCCGGCATGTTCCACCCGGCGATGTACGCGAAGATGCTCGCCACGGCGCAGAACCTCTTCCCCGGGCGGGTGCGGGTGAACATCGTGACGGGGAGCAGTCCCGCCGAGAACGCCATGTACGGCGACTTCGAGCCGCACGCCCAGCGGTACGAGCGCACGCGCGAATTCATGACCATCCTGCGCCAACTCTGGACCCAGCCGCCACCCGTCAGTTACCACTCGGATCTCTTCGCCTTCGAGAACGCGGTGCTGGACCCGCCGCCCGTGCAGCCCATCCCGATCTACTTCGGGGGCGCGTCGCCCGTCGCTCAACGGATCGCCGCCGATCTGGCGGACGTATACCTGATGTGGGGCGAGCGGGAGGACATGCTGGCGGAGCGTTTGGCCCAGATGCGGGCGCTGGAGGCGGAGACGGGCCGACCGCTGCGCTACGGCCTCCGCACCCACGTCATCGTGCGCGAGACCGAGGAGGAAGCCTGGCAGGCCGCCGAGCGCCTGATCTCCCGCGTGGACCCCGAGGTGCGCCGCGCCTTCGTGGAAAGCTATAAGCACGTGGACGGCGTGGGCCAACTGCGCCAGATCGAGATGCTGCGTGGCCTGGAGGAGGGCAACCTGCTCGTCGAGCCGGGCCTCTGGGCGGGCGTCGGCATGGCCCGCAGCGGGGTGGGCGTGGCCCTGATCGGCAACCCCGAACAGGTGGCGGCCAAGATTCGGCGCTACGAGGCGATGGGCTTTTCCTCCTTCATCTTCAGCGGTTACCCGCACCTGGAGGAGGCCCGGCGCTTCGGGGAACTCGTCATGCCGCTCCTCAAGGGGCAGGGCGGCGAGGGCTCGCGGCAGATTCACACGGACACGGTGGCTCCGGTCGCTTGACGGGAGAGAACAGGCAGCGGCGTGGAGGGAGATGCCCATGCCGCTGCTTTGCCGAATCTGGCTTAAACCTCAAGCGCGCTTGAGTTCAAACCCCGTCCAACCTCACTTCTTCTGCAACACTGCGATGTACTGCTTCAGGGCGTCGGCACCCCGTCCCTGGGCGAAGGGATTGAACCCGCCGGGCTGGAAGTTACCGGGCGCGCCCTGCCCCTGACCGTTCTGCCCGGCGCCATTCTGACCCGTTCCCCCGGGACGCTGGCCGCTGAACGCGCCGGGAACACCGGGAATCCGCAGGCCCGCCTGTCCCCCCTGCCCGCTCTGCTGGGCCTGCGTCCGCCGCGCCTCGCGCTCCTGTTCGGCCTTGAGCGTCAGGTCGTCGAGCGCCGTGACCTGCTTGCCCGTCAGAATCTTGTCCTCGATCTGCGTCAGGTACTTCTTGGCGTCGCCCGGCTGCACCGCCTTGGCCTTTTGCAGCGCCGTCAGGATGGGAAGGAGCTGTTTAGCCTGCGCCTTCGTCACCGCTGTCGCCTTGTTCTTCTCCAGGTCGGGCAGCAACCTGACCGTCTGGGCGAGGTCCATGATGGGCTGCATCTGGGCCATGCGGGCGCGCATCTCCGGGGTGAGCTGGGGCCGGTTCTGGCCCGACTGCCCGGACTGCTGGGCTCCCGCGACGGGGAGGAGGACGAACCCGAGGAGCAGGATCATCTTGCTGTACTTCATGTTGAACTCCTTCGTGGAGAGGAATTGACGTTTACTCGTACCGCAGGCTATCCACCGGGTCGAGCCGCGCGGCCCGCGCCGCCGGGTAGTACCCGAAGAACACGCCGACGAGGGCGCTGAAGGCGAAGGCGACGAGAATGGGCGTGGGCGAGAAGACCGGGCTGATGCCGAAGGTGTTTCCGGCATAGGCGGCCCCAATGCCGAGCGCCAGGCCGATCACGCCGCCGCCGACCGAGAGCAGCGCGGCCTCGACCAGAAACTGCGTGAGGATGTCGCGGGGCTTGGCGCCCAGGGCCTTGCGCACGCCGATCTCGCGGGTGCGCTCGGTCACGCTGACCAGCATGATGTTCATGATCCCGATGCCGCCCACGATCAGGCTGATCCCGGCGATGGCGCCCACCAGCAGCGTCAGGGTGGTCGTCACGCTGCTCAAGCTGGCGAGGGCGTCGGCCTGGTTCTGCACCTGGAAGTCGAGGTTGCTGGGGTCGGTCTGCTTGTGGCGCTCGGACAGCAGCGCCGTGATGTCGGCCTGAAGCCCGTCGAGGTCGTTCTTGTCGGCGGCCTGGATGTACACGTTGTTCACGGTCGGCTCGCCGCTCGCGCTGTTCGTGCGGGAGAAACGCTGGAGGTAGGTGCTGAGGGGAATGAACACCTGGCTGTTCGGGTTCCCGAAGCCGCTGTTCCCCTTGTCGGGCAGCACGCCGACGACCGTGAAGGTGACGGCGCCGAGGCGAATCTTCTGCCCCACCGGGTCGCTGCCGTCCGCGAAGAGGTCCGTCACGACCTGCGAGCCGATGACCGCCGTGCGCTTGCGGCTGTCCACGTCGGCCTGGGTGAAGTAGCTGCCGCTGGCGACGGGGCTGTTGCGAACCGTCTCGTAGGCCGGCCAGGTGCCGATCACGGTGACCTGCGTGTTGCTGCTCCCCACCTTGGCCTGCATGCTGCTCTGCGCCGCCGGGGCCACGCCCGCCACCCGGCTCCCGAAGGCGGTCGCCAGGGCCTCCGCGTCCTTCACCGTCACCGTCTGCTGGGGGCCGCCGCGCACCAGGCTGCCGCCGGGCCGCCCCCGCGCGCTCTGCACGGTGAGGAGGTTGGTCCCCAGCGATTCGAGGTTGCGCGTCACGCCCGCCGTGCTGCCCTGCCCGATGGCGGTGAGGGCCACGACCGCCGCCACGCCGATGATCACGCCCAACGCGGTGAGGATCGAGCGCATAGGGGTGCCGATGATGGCCCGCCAGGCGATGCGGAAGGCCCCTCCCAGGCCCAGGCCGCCGTGCCGCCTCGGGGCCGCGACCTGCTGTCCCGGGCTGCCGAGGGCCGAAGTGTCGGGGTTGACGGTCATGCAGTTCCTCCCGGCCTATGCGGCGTCTGCCGCTCGTCGCGCTCGATCAGGCCGTCGCGCACCCGGACCACCCGCTCGGCGTAAGCGCCGATGTCCGCCTCGTGCGTGACGATCAGGACGGTGGTGCCCTCCGCGTGCAGCTCGGCAAAGAGGGCCATGACCTCCTCACTCGTCCGCGTGTCGAGGTTGCCCGTCGGCTCGTCGGCGAGGAGGAGGCGGGGGCGACCGGCCAGCGCGCGGGCAATCGCTACCCGCTGCTTCTGCCCGCCGCTGATCTGGCCCGGGAGGTTCCCGGCCTTGTCCGCCAGGCCCACCCGCGTCAGCATCCCCATCGCCCGCTCGCGCCGCTCCCGCGCGGGGACGCCCGCGTAGGTGAGGGGCACCTCCACGTTCTCCAGCAGCGTCTGCCGGGGCAGCAGGTGGAAGGCCTGGAAGACGAAGCCGATCTCGCGGTTCCGGGCCTCCGCCCGCTCGTTCTCGGAGAGGGTCGTCACGTCGCGGCCCCCCAGGTGGTACGTGCCCGCGCCGGGCCGGTCGAGCAGGCCGATGATCTGCATGAGGGTCGTCTTGCCGGAGCCGGAAGGTCCCATCAGCGCGACCATCTCGCCCTGCGCGATCTGGAGGCTGACGCCCTTCAGGGCCTCGAACACCACGTCGCCCTGCGCGTAGGTCTTGTGGATGCCTTGCAGGTCCACCACCGGGACGGCGAGGGCGGGTGGGCGGACCACCGGGGCGGGCGCGCTCATGGCGGCCCCCCGAAGCCCCCACCGGGAGGGCCGCCGAAGCCCGACTGCCGGTTGGAACCCGAGGTGGAGGAACTGGACGTGCTGCTCCGGGTGCTGCCCGGCACGACGACCTGCTGCCCCGCCGTCAGCCCGCTCTCGACGATGGTGTTCGTGCCGTCGGTGGCGCCAGTCGTCACGCGCGTCCGCTCGGGGTCGTTGCCCTCCGCCCCCTGTACCAGGACGTAGCTGCGGTCCCGGACGGATTGGATGGCCTTCGTGGGCACGACCAGCCCCGACGCCTCGCTCTGAATGATCTCCGCCTCGGCGGTCATGCCCGGGCGCAACTTGCCATCCGTGTTCGGCAGGCTGACGGTCGCCGTGAAGACGCTGATGCCGTTCGACTGGGTGGCCCCCGGCGACACGCGCACCACCTTGCCGGTGAAGGTGTCGTTCTCGTAGGCGTCGAGGGTGACTTCCGCCGTCTGCCCCACCTTCACCCCCGAAATCTCGGTCTCGTCCACCTGCACGGGGAGGTTGAGGGTGGTGTCGTCGAGCAGGGTGAGGAGGGCCGTGTCGCTGCTCGTGCCGATGACCGCGCCCTCGGTGGCGTTGACGGCGCTCACCACGCCGCTGATCGGGGCGTACACCTTGAGGTCAGCCTGGGCCTTGCGGGCAGTCGCCAGGTTCTCCTCGGCCTGCTGCACGGCGATCTGCGAATTGCGGAGGTCCTGGGCGTTGCTCTCGGCCCCCGCCCGCTGCTGGGTGCGGGCGCTGGCGGCACTCGCGCGGGCGCTGGCCAGACTGGCGCGGGCGCTCTGCACCTTGGCTTGCGCGTCGGCCACGGCTGTTCTGGCGCTGGCGAGGTCCTGGGCGCTCACGGCCCCGACGGCGGCGAGGCGTTCCTGCGCGTTCAGGGTGGTCTGGGCGGTGGTCAGCGCCCGCTCGGCGTCACTCAGCGTCTGCCCCGCCGAGGTGACGTTCGCGTCCGCCTGCGTGACGCTGCTCTGCTGCTGTGCTCGACTCGACGCCTGGGTGGCGCGCAGGGCGTCCAGGGCCGCGCGGGCCTTTTGCAGGTTCAGCTCGGCGGTGGTGACGTTCGCCGTCACGTCGTCACTCGTGAGGGTGGTCAGGAGCTGGCCCCTGGTGACCCGCTCCCCGACCGCGGGCAGCGTCCCCACCGTCACGTTGCGGTCCACGCCGATGGTGCGGGTGACGGCGGCCTCCAGGGTGCCGGGGCCACTCACGCTGACGCGCACAGTGCCGGGTTGGACGGTCTGAAGCTGCGTCTGGGCGGTGGCCGTCTGCGTCTGCCCGGAGTGGGTGCGGGTGTACCACACGCCGCCCCCCACTCCGCCGACCAGGAGCAGACCCGCAAGGACCCACGGCCAGCGCCCCCGGCGCCGCACCGGGCGGGAGGTCACCGCCGTGGTCGTGGTGGGCGGAGTCGTCATAGGGTCCCTCCAATCCCGGTCAGGTTCTGACCCGCCGCCACGGACAGCGCGGCGAGCGACTCCAGCACGTTGTCCTGCGCCTGGAGCCGGGCGTACTGTGCCTGCTTCAGGGCGAGCTGGGTCTGCTGGAGTTCGACGGGGCTGATCGTGCCGCTCTTCAGGCGGGCCGCGTCCTGGGTGTAACTCTTCCCCGCGGCGGCCTCGCGGCTCCCGGCGACCTTGAGCTGCTCGGCGGCGTTCTGAGCGGTCTGGTACGCCGAGGCCAGCGCCGTACTCGCGTTCTTCTGCGCGGCGTCGAGCGTGCGCTGCGCGTTGGCGAGGGCGGTGCGGGCGTCTTGCAGCGTGCGGGCGGGCGTGAAGTCGTTGTCCGAGAGCTTCACGGTGAGCTGAGCGGCGGCCACGTCCTGCTGGGCGGACACCACCGAGGTGAGGTTCTCGCCCAGCCCTGAACGAAGCTGGGTCAGGCTGGTCTTGAGGGTCGGAACTGTCGTCAGCCCCGCCGCCCGCACCCCGCTCGCCAATCCGGTCAGGCTCGCCATCTTGGCCGAGGCGAGGTTGACCTGCGCCCGCGCGTCGGCGAGGTCCTGGGCGCTGCCCGCCAGGGTGTTCTGGGCCTTTTGCACGTCGAGGGCGGTGGCGTTACCCACGCTCTGCTTGACCTGCGCGACCTGGAGGGCCTTCTGATTGACCGCGTTCTGGAGGGTCTGGAGTTCCACGTTCTCCTGCGCCTCGTAGAGGGCGGTGTAGGCGTTCACCGCATTCTGGAGGGTGGAGAGCCGCGCCGCGCGGAGCCCCACGGTGGCGAGCGCCTGCCCCTGCCCCGCGGAGAGCTTGGCGGCGGCGAGGGTGCTGGGGTCGGCCTGCGCGGCCCGGTTCGCGGCCGTCGCTTTTTCGAGGTTGGCCTGCGCCGTGCGGACATCGGTGCCGTTCGTCAGCGCGGCCTGCACCGCCTGGGTGACGGTAACAGTGGACTGGGCAGCGGCGGTAGGCACGAGCAGGGCGAGTCCGAGGGCAAGGGTCAGGGTCGGCGTGCGGGTCAAGGTGTGCATCACTGGGAGCCTCCGGCGGCATTGACGAGTCGAATCAGGGCGAGTTGAACGGTGGCGCGGGCCTGCACGAGGTCCCGCTGCGCCTGGGCGAGCGAAATCTGGGCCGCCGTCACGTCGTCGGCGGTGCTGGTCCCGGCGGACAGACGAGCCTGCGCGGCGCTCAGGGCCGCCTGCGCGGCCTCCACCTGCGTCTGCTTCGCCTGGAGGGCGATCAGATTCGTCTGGGCCGTGCTGTACAGGGTGCGGACGTTGAGTTCGGCGTTCTGCTGCGCGACTTGCAAGGTGAGCTGTGCCTGCGTGACGTTCGCCTGCGCCGCCGACACCTGGGCACGCGCGGCGGGCGAGTACACCACGTAGCTGCCGGTGATGCTGGCGACGAAGCGGTTGCTGGCATTGCTCCCGCTCGCGCCGAAGGGCACGCTGTAGCCGATGCCCGCGTTCCCCTCCTTCACGTCCAGGCTGGCGGTCAGGCCGCCGCTTCCGGCTGGTCCGTACCGCACGCTCGCGGTCAGGTCAGGAAGCTGCTGGTCCCGCTGCTGCGTCTCCAGCGTGTCCTGCGCGGTGGCGAGGTTGTTCTGCGCCTGGACCACGTCCACCGTGTTCGTGCGCGCCCGGGCGACGAGGGTGTTCAGGTCGGGCAGGGTGAAGGTACTTGCGGGCTGGGTGGAGAACGTCACGCCCGTCAGGTCCTGGTTCAGCACGGCGGCGAGGTTGAGCCGCGCACTCTCCAGGCTGCTCTGCGCCTCCGTGACCGAGCCCTGGGCGAGTTGCACGTTCGCCTGGGCGCTCAGCACGCTCTCCTGGGTCGCATTGTTCTGCGTCTGCTGCGTGCGCGCGATCTCCAGTTGCCGCTGGCGCAGGGCGAGCGTCTGCGTGGCGAGCGTCACGTCCTGCCCGGCCACGACCGCCGCGAGGTACTGCTGGTAGACGTTCAAGCGGGCGCTGGCCTGCGCCGCCGCCAGGTTCGCCTGGGCCAGGGTCAGGCTGCGTTGAGCCGTTCGCAGACTCGACTGCCCGCTCGACCACGGCAGCAGTCCCAGGCTCGCCTGCACGCCCGCGCTGCCTCCCAGGCTGCCCGCGGTGGAGGTGGTCGTGCCGTCACTCGCTGTGGTCGTCGAGCCCCCCGTGTAGCTGGCACTCCCGGTCACGCTGACGCTGAGCCCAAGGGCACCCCGGGCCGCGTTCAGGTTCTCCTGCGCGACCCGCACGCTGAGCCCCGCCTGGGTCACGCTGGGGGCCTGCGCGAGCCGGGCCAGCGCCGCGTCGAGCGTCAGGGTGGAGGACGGTGCGGTTTGCGTCTGGGTCGGTGTGGTCTGCGTCGTCTGCGCCTGCACGCCGCCCGCTCCCAATAGCAGCGCGAGCGTCAACGTTCGGAGAAGGGGGAGGCGGGGGGGAGGGCTCGTCATGGCCCCCAGGGTGACGTGCCCCCGCGAATGCCCTGCGAACCTTTTTTGAAGATTTGTCGAAGAGGGGTGGAGGCGCACGGGGAGGCGCCGGACTGCGCGGAGACGGCCCGCAGCGCCCCTCCTGCCCCGCTGGGCGCCTTCGCCAAACCTTGGCCCGGGGTGCCTACCATGGGGGCATGAGCGCCCTGATCCTGATCGTCGAGGATGAACCGCAACTGGCGGAGGTGCTGGAAGCCTACGCGAGGCAGGAGGGCTACCGCACCGAGCGCGCCGCCGACGGGAACACGGCCCTGACCGCCTACCGCGCCGCCCACCCCGACCTCATCCTGCTCGACGTGATGCTGCCTGGCCGGAGCGGCCTCGACGTGCTGAAAACCGTCCGCGCCGACGGCGCCACCCCCGTCATCCTGGTCACCGCCCGCGCCGAGGAGACCGACCAGATCGTGGGGCTGGAACTCGGCGCCGACGATTACGTGGTCAAACCCTTCCGCCCCCGTGAACTCATGGCGCGGGTCAAGGCCGTGCTGAGACGGGTGAGCGCTGCCCTGGAGGACAACGAGCGCCCGCTGCGGGTGGGGCCGCTGGAGGTGGACCGCCGGGCGGTGGTGGCGCGGGTGAACGGGCAGCCGCTGACGCTGACCCCCACGGAGTTCCGGCTGCTCGCGCACCTGGCGCAGGTGCCGGGCCGGGCCTTCTCCCGCGAGGAACTGCTCGCCGCCGCGCTGCCCGACAGCGACGCGCTGGAGCGGGTGGTGGACGCGCACCTCGCCTCGGTGCGGCGCAAGCTCGACGGGGTGCGGGCCGGAGAGCTGCTCCGCACCGTCCGGGGCGTGGGCTACCGCCTGGAGGCGAGCCCTTGAGGCTGCGCCGCCCCCGCTTCCCCCCCGTCCGCTGGCGCACGCCGAGCCTGGCGGTGACGCTGCTCCTCGCCATGCTGCTCGTCGTGGGGCTGGCGGTGGGCGGCATGTTCCTGTTCTCGAACCTCGCCGGGCGCCGCGAGGTCGCCAAGCTGCCGCCCGAGGTCCAGACGTACCTGCGCGAGCGCCAGGAAGCCGAGCGCCGGGGCCAGGAACCGCCCCCACCCCCCCATCCCCCGGCCCTGCCGGGAACAAGCGCGGCGCGGGGCACGGGGGAGGCCCAACCTGATCCGGGTGTCACGGACCGCGCCGACCGCTCCCAGGGGGGACGCGGGGGCGGTGGCCTGCCCGCCGTCCTCAACCCCCGCAACCGCTCCTTCATCCGTGACGTGCAGACCAGCCTGATTCAGGGCGGCCTCGTCGCGGCGGCGGTCGCGGCCTCCCTCAGCCTGCTGCTCGCGCGGCGGGTGGCGCGGCCCATCTCGGCGGTGTCGCAGGCGGCGGTGCGGCTGGCGAACGGCGACCTGACCTCCCGCGCGCCCGCGCTCCGGGGGGACCGGGAGGTCGCCGACCTCGCCCGCACCTTCAACGAGATGGCGGGCAGCCTGGAGGCCCTGGAGCGCGAGCGCCAGCAGGCCGTCGCCGACATCGCGCACGAGCTGCGCACCCCCATCGCCATCATGCAGGCCCGCCTGGACGCGCTGGAGGACGGCGTCTACCCCCTCGACCGCGAGCAGATCGGGCTGCTGAGCGCGCAGACGCAGCTCCTGACCCGCCTGGTGGGCGACCTGCGGACCCTCACCCTCGCCGACGCCGGGCGGCTCGGCCTGCACCTGGAGGAACTCGACCTCGCCGAGGTGGCCGGGCAGGTCGTGCGCGACCTGGGGGACCGGGCGGGGGAGCGCGGGGTCACGCTGACGGCGGCGGCTCATCCTGCCGCCGTGGTGGCCGACCCCGACCGGGTGCGGCAGGTCACCGCCAACCTCGTGGAAAACGCCCTGCGGCATGCCCGCAGCCAGGTCACCGTGCGCGTGGAGACGGCCCCCGACGGGGTGAGGCTCCACGTGGACGACGACGGCCCCGGCATCCCCGAGGACCTGCGCGAGACGGTCTTCACCCGCTTCACCCGCCTCGACGAGAGCCGCACCCGCGACACGGGCGGCAGCGGCCTCGGCCTCGCCATCGTCCGCGCCCTCGCCGGAGCCCACGGCGGCCACGCCTGCGCCGACGCCTCCCCCCTCGGCGGCGCCCGCTTCACGGTGACCCTGCCGCATCAGATGGGGTGAGGGGGGGGAATTTGGGGTGGGGGCTGTCCCAGGGTGTAGTGGAGAAGCTGGCGCCTGTTCTGCGGACTTGGGACGAGGAGAAGGGCTTGGAGATTCTGGCTGGCCTCCCACGCCCGGCCCGCTCACCCCCTCCCAACCTCCCCCCTCAAGGGGGAGGGGTAAAAGCGCCAAAGCTCCTGCTTCCCAAAACCGTCAATTGTGGACGGCCCATTCCTGTCAGCGACTCGCTCTCGCACCGCCTTCACCACGCCTTGCTCGCGCAGCGAGACGGTGGGCACGCGGCTGAGCAAGCAGCAAGATCAAACATTCAGCGTGAAGGAAAACGACCACAGGCGTGATGGGCCGAGCCCCTTGCCGAGCGCAGCGCTGCTCCCCCCTGCCCTCTGGGTAGGGGGGCTGGGGGGGTGGGCCTGCCTTCCAACCCCGCCGCCCCTCACCCCCGCGCCCTGAGCCCCACCAACAGCCCCGCCGTAAACGCCCCCACAAACGGCAGATTCGCCGTGAGCACCTGCCCCACCCACGCCCCCCCCACCTCTCCCCCCTGCCGCAGCAGCGGATCGGCCAACGCCTGCACCCGCGGCCAGTTCACCGTCAGCAGGTCGAAGTAGGCCAGCACCTGCACGGTGATGAACAGCAACCCCAACGCCAGCAGGGCCAGACGCCCGATCTTTTTCAGCGCGAACCCCGTGGCAAACCCCAGCACCGCCCCCACGCTCAGATCGGGGAGCAGCGGCCGCAGGGCGTCGGCGATGGGCGAGGTGGAGAGCGCGTCGGGCAAGGGCGGGAGCATGCTACCGCCGCCCGTCTTGCGCGCGTCTTGCAGGGCCAGTCGCCAAAAGGCGGAGGCACCCCGCCCCCGCAGGCGGTATGGTGGGCGGGACGTGACCCCCGAGCCGGACATCCTCACGCCCGAGTTGCTCGCCCGCTTAACCAACGGCGAGGAGGCCGCCTGGTACGACTTCGTGAGCACCTACGAGGGCCGGATGTACGCCTACCTCTACCGCCTGGAGGGGAACGCCGAGGACGCCTTGGACCTCACCCAGGAGGTCTTTTACCGCGCCTGGCGCTCCATCAAGACCTTCCGCGAGGGCGAGCGGGTCCTGCCCTGGCTCTATCAGGTCGCGCGCAACACCCAGATCGAGTCGCACCGCCGCAAGCAGCTCCAGCGCTTCAGCCTGGAGGAGGCCCGCGAGGACGTGGGCTTCGAGGTGACGAGCGCGGCCCGCTCGCCCTCCCAGGCCGCCGAGAGCGCCGACGCGCAGGACCGGGTGCAGCGCGCGCTGATGCGCCTGCCGGAGGAATACCGCGAGGCCGTCGTGCTGCGCTTCGTCGAGGACCTCCCCTACGACGAGATCGCGCGCATTCAGGGGGTTGCCGTCGGGACGGCCAAGAGCCGCGTGTTCCGCGCCAAGGAGCAACTGGCGGAGTTGCTCGCGGATGTGGCGGACGTGCATTGAGGGAGCGGTCAGCCAAGGGGAACGAGTCCCTGGTTCTCCCTGACCCCTTCCCCGCGTGGTTTCCCTCACGGCCCCCCGCCCCATGCCCCCGCTAGGCTGGGGGGGTGAGTCTGGGAATGTGGATACGCGGGGGCCTGCTGACGCTGGGGCTGGCGGGCGTGCCGTGGGCGGCGCTGGTGGAGGCGGGGGCCGTTCAGCCCACGGGCTTCCGGGTGGGCTTCTCGATGGACGAGGAGCGGCGGGCCCCGCTGACTGTCGCCTTCACGGCGCAGGCGCCCACCGAGGACCGGGTGGAGTGGGACTTCGGGGACGGGAGCGTGGCCCAGGGCACCCGGGTGACGCACACCTACTACCGGGCGGGCACCTACACCCTGCGTGCCCGTCTGATCGACACGCGCGGACAGGTGCGGGCGACCGCGACCGGCCTGGTCCAGGTCCTCAGCGGCGGCCCCGAACACGCCGAAGCGGTCGTGCTGCTCGGGCGCGGCGAGGTGCGGCTGAGTGCGGCGGGCAGCGTGGCCTACCGTCCCGGCACACCGAGCTTCACCCTGAACGGTCGCCCAGTGGGGGGTGGCCCCGTCCAGATCGCGGCGGGCGAGTACCGCGCGACCGTGCGGGTGCCCGGCGAGAGGGGGACGCTGGAGCGCACCGTCGCCTTCCGCATCGCGCCGCTGGCCGCCAGCGTCCCCTTCGAGACCGAGGTGCTGCGCCTGACGAACCAGGCCCGCGCCCGCGGCTGGAACTGCGCGACCCTGCGGGAAGGCGGCCCGGCGCTGCCAGCCCTGACGCGCGACCCTCAGTTGGAGGTCGCCGCGCTCGCCCAGTCGGCGGGGATGGCGCTGCACGGCTACTTCGACCACAAGAGCGGGCTGGACGGGAGTACGCCGATGCAGCGGGTGCAGGCGACCGGGCTGCGGCCCCAGGCGGTCGCCGAGAACATCGCCGCGGGGCAGCGCACCCCCGAGGAGGTCGTGCAGGCCTGGCTGCGCAGCCCCGGCCACTGCCACAACATCATGGGGGACTTCTCCCGCATCGGCGTGTCGTACGTGAACCGTGCGGGCAGCCCCCACCTCCACTACTGGACGCAGGTGTTTGCCGCGCCCGCCGAGTAGACCGGGCGCGCCCCGCGCGAAGGCCTTGGCCTTCTGCCCCCAACCTGCTCCTCCGCTGAGCGCCCACGTTCGCGGGAGGTCGTGCAGACCCCTTCAGGCCGGGCGCCCCAGCTCCCCCTCCAGGATGAGGGGCTCGCCCAGGACCACCCGGGCGAGGGTGCCGCCCCCCGGCGCGTCCTCCAGCGTCACGTCGCCGCCGTGGGCGCGGGCATAGCGCCGCACGAGCGAGAGGCCCAGGCCCTGCCCCGGCGTCAGGCCGCGCGGCCCGCGCTCGTGGGGCAGGAACATCCGCTCGCGCTTCCCGGCGGGAATCCCCGGGCCGTGGTCGCGCACGGTGATCTCGGGCCGACCGTTCGGGATGCTCAGGGTCACCTCGACGGGGCCGGAGGTGTACTTCAGGGCATTCTCGACCAGATTCTCGACGATCTGCCGCACCCGGTTCACGTCCACCGGCCAGAGGACGGGCTGCACCGGCAGGTGGGCGCGGACCCGGCCCCCGGCGACCCGGCCCACCAGCACCCGCAGGTCCGGGCGGGTCACCCGCAGGGTCACGTCGAGATAGAGGTCGTCCAGGCGGGTGAGGTCGGCCCTATGGGCGATCTGGGCGGCGCTGTCCTCGATCAGGGCGAGCAGGCGCTGCCTGGCCTCGGGGGTCTCGGCCTGGCGCAGCAGGTCGCTGGCGAGGAGCAGCGACTGGAGGGGGCGGCGCAGCTCGTGGCTGGCGAGGCTCAGGGCCTCGCGCTGGCGGGCCTCGCGGCGGGCCCGGCGCTCCCGTTCCGAGCGCCACAGCAGCAGCGCCCGCCCGGTGAGCAGCATGCTCAGGAGCCCGGTCAGGCCAGCGGTGGCGAGCAGCGCCCGGCGCATGGAGTCCAGCGCCCGCACGTACTGCACCCGGGTGTCGTTGGCGAAGTCCCCCGCCTGGGCGTTCAGGGAGGTTGCCTCGCGGGCGGCGGCGGCGATGCTCGCCGGGGTGTTCTGACGCAGCAGGGCCGCCACCCGACCCAAGCGGGCCTCACCGTGGGCCTCCACCGCGTCCAGCATGGTGAACTGGGCGGGGTTGGCGGCGCTGGACAGGGCGACCTCGTAGCGCATCTGCCGCTCCTCCGGGTCCTGGGAGGGGTCGAGCCGGGCCACCTGATAGGCCTGCACGTCCTGCACGAGGCCCTGGTAGGCGTAGGGGGTCCAGCCGCTCCCGCGCTCGATCAGCGTGCGGTAGGCGGGCTGCGTCGCCAGCAGCAGCAGCGCGACCGTCAGCACGGCGGGCAGCGCGGCCAGCAGCACCTCGCGCACACGCAGGCCACGCGGAATACGGTGGAAGGCGCGTTCGGGGGCGGGGATGGGCGTCATGGGGCGGGGGCGATGCGCTCCACGAACCACACCCAGGCGGCCCCGTAGAGCCGCGCCGGGAAGCGCGCCGGGTCGCGGGGCAGCACGACGGTCAGCGGTCCCTTCTCCAGCACCGGGATGGGTTTCCCGTTCGCCGTGTGCGCGAGCATGATGGGCGCTTCCAGGTAGTCCCGGGCGCGGATGGTGGTCACGAAGCCGTTGCTGGCGTAGAGGCGCATGTCCCGCCCGGCGAAGCCCCCCATGACCGCCAGGTCACGCAGGGGCACGCCCTCGTAGGTGAAGGTGCGGTGAAGCTGCGCGTGTTCGGTCGCGTAGCGCACGGTGGGCAGCGCGAGCAGTTGCGCCCGCGTCAGGGCCAGCGAGCGGCCAGGACCCTCCACGGTTAGCATGATTCGTTCGCCGGGCCGCACGGCGGGCAGCGGGCGGGCGGGGTGGACGTAGGAGAAGGGGGGCCATTTCGCACTCTGCCGCTCGCCGGAGGAGGTCCCCAGGGCCAGGCCGGACGCCAGGACCAGGGCAGGCAGCAGGGCCAGGATTTTGGGGAACACGCCCCACTCTAGTGCGCCGGGGGGCGGACCCTCAAGGTGACACCCCGGGAAGTAGGCCCTGATCCCGGCGAAGGTCAAAAGGGGTGCCGTCACCCGGAGCGCGGGCGAAGGGTCCAGGGCGGCGGGTGGGAGATGCCCCGCCCCGGGCTCAGCACGGCAACTTCCTTGAGCTTGGGCGGAAATAGGCCGTTATTTTTGACCAGGCAGAAGCTGTCCTGCGTCAAATTGCAAGTCAGCCTGGGCAGGCTTTGATCTCCACGCCGTCCCGGCTCTGGGAGCTGCCCTCATCAGCCGACTTCACCTGTCTGGCGTCCCCTCACCCCCGCCTGCGCCGAGGCCTCTCCGCAGGCGGCTCTACGAGTCCCACGAGGGGAGAGGGTCAGAACCGCTGAAGAGGAAGGGACACCGGAACGGTGTCCTTGCTTGAGATCGAAGCCTGCCAGCCCGGGACGTTCTCCGGCCTTCCTCAGCGCTCGCCGGGAAGGCCCACGCTGACGAGGTGGAAGGCGTCCGGACTGGCTCCCGGATTGATGCGGAATCTCCAGGGGCCGTACTCGGTGTCCAGCAGCACCTCGCCGTCCCCGGCGGCGGCGCGGCGCAGGGCCTCCCAGTCCTCGTCGGTCACGCTGCCGTGGATCAGGACGAGTTCGTTCCGAACGGGCGTCTGGGTCCCGGTGATGATGCGGGTGCTGAGCTGTTCCATGCCCCCAGCTTAGCGGGAAGAGCCCCGGGGCCAGTCAGGCATGAAGCCCGAGTGAGAGGTCCCTCACCCCCACTGAGGGCCACGTCAGGAGGCGGTCAAGCAGGGGAGGCAGAGTGGGCGCATGAAGGTTCTCACCCCCCTGAACGCCCTCACGGCCCTGCTGCTCGGCACGGCGAGCGCCGCCCCCGTCATCAGCGCCCAGAGCATCATCGTGAACCCGGTGCCCACCACCCTGAGCGTGAAGGTCTGGACCGACCGCGACAGCAGCGGCACCCAGGCGCCGGGCTACGCGCCGGGCGAGCGCATCCGGCTGTATACCAGCGTGAACCAGGACGCCTACGTGTATCTGTTCAACGTGGACCCCCAGGGCAACGTCGACCTGATCCTGCCCAACCGGTACCAGGGCGGCGGCAACTTCCTGAAGGCGAACACCACCCGCGCCTTCCCCTCGCCCGGCGACCCCTTCACCTTCGATGTCGCCACGCCCTACGGCCTGAACAAGGTGCTCGCGCTCGCGAGCCGCACCCAGCTCAACCTCGACCAGATCGCCTCCTTCAAGTCGCAGCAAAACTCGTTTGCCACGGTGAACGTCAAGGGCCAGCAGCAGCTCGCGCAGGCGCTGAGCATCGTGGTGAAGCCCGTCGAGCAGACGAGCTGGATCAGCGACACGGCGTACTACACGGTCGTCTCTCCCACCGGGAACACGGGGGGCGGCTCGGCCACGCCGCTCCTGGTTCCGGCCCCCGCTGCGTCGGCACCCGCGCGCCCCAACCCCATTCAGCCCGCGCCGACCGCCAAGGCCCTCTCGGTGCAGGTCCAGCCGACTGCGCCGCAGCCCGCGCCGTTGCCGAACACGCGCGACTGGCAGGCCACCGTCGAGCGCCAGGGCAGCCTGAGCGCCGTGTACGCCGAGTACGCGGCCCGCCTGCGCGCCGAGGGGTACACCCAGACGAGTTCCCGGCAGACGGGCAACCATATCCGGGGTGAGTTCCGCAAGGGCGACGGACGTGCCACCCTGGAAGTCAAGCAGAAGGGCAGCCGCTTCGAGATCAAGGTCACCCGCCGCTGAGCTTTCCCGACTCCACGTCCGCCGCTCCAGAACCGGGGCGGCGGATGCCTTTCGGCTGGTGGTCCTGCCAAACCGGCGGATGCCGAGCCCGCAGAAACAGGATGGAGGTCTTGTCCACCCCAGCGCCTCCAGTCACCGGCACGCGACAGCCTTCCAGCGAAGGCCGCAGCGGGACCGCTTCACCCTGCAGCCACCGGGGCAAGCGTCAGACCTCTGCGGAATGCCCCCCTTCCAGACATTCGACCCCTTGCCTTTCTCTTAATGCCGACTAGACTTATCGGGTATCGGGGGCGCGATGGAAGAACGAGGCTTGAACGAACTGAACCCCGGCGAGGCCGCCCACGTGGTCACCCTGGACCCCCGGCACCCCCTGCGGCGGCGGCTGCTGGAACTGGGCTTCGTGCGGGGGGCGCGGGTGGCGGTCGTGCGCCGGGCGCCGATGGGTGACCCGGTCGAGGTGCGGGTGAACGGAACCGACCTGGCGCTGCGGGCACAGGACCTGCGCGGCATCCGGGTGCGGGCATGACCACGCTGCCGTCCGCGCCCCCGCCGGGCCTGCTCGTGCCGGACGAGGCTGCCTGCGCGACCACGCTGGAACGGCTGCGCGCCGCCCACGAGCCGCGGGTGGTGGTGGTCGGCAACCCCAACGTCGGCAAGACCACGCTGATCAACGCGGTGGCGGGCACACGCCTGAAGGTCGGCAACTGGGCAGGCGTGACGGTCGAGAAGCGCGAGGCCCGGTTGAACCACGCGGGCCGTCCCGTCTACCTGCTCGACCTGCCCGGCGCGTACTCGCTGAGTCCGCATACGCCCGAGGAACTCATCACCCGCACGGCCCTGCTCGACGAGGCGCCCGACGCGGTGATCAACGTGCTCGACGCGGGCAACCTGGAGCGCAACCTCTACCTCACGCTGCAACTCCTCGACTTCCGGGTGCCGCTGGCGGTCGCGCTGAATCTGGTGGACGAGGCGCGGGACAAGGGGCTGACGGTGGATGCGGCGGCGCTGTCGCGGGCGCTGGGCGTGCCCGTGGTCGAGACCGTGGCGAGCCGGGGCGAGGGCACCGGGAAACTGCTGGACAAGGCGCTCTCGGGGGCGACCCTGGGCATCGGCGTGCGCTACCCGGAGGCGGTCGAGAGTGCTGTCGCTGACCTCACCACGCGCATGGCCGAGCTGCCCACCCTGCCCCCGCACGCGCACCGCTACCTGGCGCTGGCGCTGCTGGAGGGGGACCCCAGCGTGCGTGGGCGGCTGGCGGCGACGGGGCACACGCCGCTTCTGGACGCCGCCGACGCGCACCTTGCCGCGCTGGAGGCGGAGGGGGTGGACGCGCTCATCGAGATTGCGGAGGCGCGGTATGCGCGGGCGGGGGACCTGGCGCGGGTGGCCGTGCCCCAGGCGGAGGCTAGGCGGACCCTCAGCGAGCGGCTGGACCGCCTGGCGCTGCACCCCTGGCTGGGCATCCCCCTCTTTCTGGCGCTGGTGCTGCTGGTGTTCCGGCTGACGTTCAGTGTGGCCTCGCCTTTCGTGGACCTGATCGGCGGGCCGCTCCAGGGCACCGTGAGTGGCTGGGCGGCGGCAGCCCTGGGCTGGTTCCCGCTCGCCCGCGACCTCGTGGTGGGGGCGATCATCCCCGGCGTGGGCACGGTGCTGAGCTTCCTGCCCACCCTGCTCGTGCTGTACCTCGCCATGAGTTTCCTGGAGGACAGCGGCTACATGGCCCGCGCCGCCTTCCTGATGGACCGGGCGATGCGCGGGGTGGGGCTGGACGGGCGGGCCTTCATCCCCCTGATCCTGGGGTTCGGGTGCAACGTGCCCGCCGTGTACGCGACCCGCACCCTGGAGCGGCGCAGCGACCGGATGCTCGTGAGCATGATCCTCCCGTTCATGAGCTGCTCGGCGCGGCTGCCGGTGTACGTGGTGTTCGCCGCCGCGCTGTTCCCGCGTCAGGGCAGCCTGCTCGTCTGGGCGCTGTACGTGCTGGGGATGGTCGTCGCCTTCGCCTTCGCCCTGCTGCTGCGCCGCACCGCCCTACCCGCCGAGGGGGGCGGGGTGCTGCTGGAACTGCCGCCCTACCGCTTCCCCGCCTGGAAGGTGCTGTGGAAGCACGCCTGGCGCCGCACGGCCAGCTTTGCGAGGCGGGCACGCACCACGGTGCTGGCGACCGTGGCGGGCGTGTGGCTGCTGCTCGCCATCCCGGTCGTGGCGGGAGGCCAGTTCGCCACCGTCCCCCCGCAGGACAGCCTGTTCGGGCGGGTCAGCGAGGCGGTCTCGCCCGTCTTCGCGCCGCTGGGCTTCGGGAACTGGCAGGCGACCGGGGCGCTCGTGCCCGGCTTCGTCGCCAAGGAGGTCGTGGTGGGCACCCTGGGGCAGATTTACCTGGGCGAGCAGGCCGAGGCGCCTGCCCCGCTGGGTCTGTTTGCTGGGATGGGCCAGGCCGTCGCCGCCACCTGGGACGCGGTCAAGGCGAGCGTCTCGGCCCTGCCCACGGTGCTGGCCCTGCCCAGGCTGGGGGCCGACACCTCCGCCGACGCGCAGACGCCCCTGGCCGCCGCCTTGGCGCGGGCCTTCACCCCGGCGGGCGCGCTGGCGTACCTCGTGTTCGTGCTGCTGTACACGCCCTGCATCGCCACGGTCGGTGCGCTGGCGCAGGAACATGGGCGGCGGGTCGCGTGGGTCACGGTCGCCTACCAGCTCGCCACCGCCTGGGTCATGGGTTTCCTCGTCTACCAGATCGCGTCGAGGCTGCTGTGACCGCCCCGCTGGCCGCCATCCTGGGCGCCGTGGCGGGTGAGCCGCGCACCCCCGCCGAACTCGCCCGCACCCTGGGAAGCAGCGAGGCGGCACTGACGGGGATGCTGCGGACCCTGCAAGCCGGGGGCTACGTGCAGGAGGCCACCCCCGAGGGGGAGGGCTGCGCCTGCGGCCCCTGCGCCCTGAAAAGCCTGTGCCGGAATGCGAACGGTGAAGCCGCGCCGCTGCATCTGTTGCGGCTCACCGCGCGGGGCGAGGCTTACCTGAAGCGGGCGCGTTGAGGGGAAGAGGGCGGGCTCAGTTGAAAACCCGCCTGTCCTATTGGGTGTCTAAACTCAACTCGGCCTGACGCGCGATAAACGCCCGCTCAGCCGCATCTACCAGGTCAAAGCAGTGGTAGCGGCTGTAGTACGTTGGCCCCTTCCGCATCAGACGCAGATTCATCAGGGCCATTGCCTGGGCCGATAATCCGCTCTGAAGCAGACCGGTAATGTCAGCGAAGCCATGGGCGAACATATTGAATTGGTCCTGTCCCCCTGGTGCATAAGTATGGTCCGTCATCTCCCAGCCCAATTCAGCTATTTGCTGCGGCCAGTCTTCACCCAACTCCTCGCGCAACGGACTCATCGCCAAATGGAAGCTAGCCCAGAGCCCGCTGTCCTCCACGAACAGGCTGAACACCTCCTGCATGTTCAGGTTCACCCGGAACAGCAAGGTGCTGCCTTCTGGTGCCCCGGTGTCCGGCAAGCAGGACACCGACCAAAAGCTCAGCTCCGTCCGGCGTGGGAAAGGCACCACCGTCTGGAGGTACAGACCCAGCACCGTCAAGGCGTCTGGTGCGTAAGGCGACGTCATGAATCGTTCGAACCTGCGCCGGTAACGCAGGCGCAAGGCCTCGTCCTGAACACGCGCCTCATCGTCCTGAAGCGCACTGACATCACCAGTGAGCCACACCTCCTGCTCCTCCGGCAGCACCACCAGGTCCAAGTCCCGCTCACCCTGTACTACGCTCATATGCTCGATGTTTCGCAGGCGCAAGCCCCGCGCCTCCAACGCGTGGATGAACTGCCGCTCAACCGCGTTCAGATCCGCCTGCTTCACCCGCTGGAAGGTCAGGTGCGTGATGTCATCGTGCGTCTGGCGGTGCTGGGCGAAGCGGCGCACGACATCCACCGCCTGCCCCACGTACCGCTCCCCGTTTGCAAAACCCAGCACGTAGATGCCGCACCGCTGGCTCTGCCTGTGCAGGTCTGCCACCGAGAACCGACCCGCCACTTCCTGCCAGTCCGGAAAGCCCAGTGCCCAGATATGTTCGTCGCCCGCCCGCATAGCTGACGTGCCCCCCCAGCTCTGCTCCTGTAACAGCCCTAACCTCTAACTGCTATCTGCCCTTCACACCACGATCCGCCGGAACGCGCCGTCCTCGCCCACCATCGGCAGTTGGCCGTACATCAGCTCCTGCTCGACCACCCGGGCCACGTCCTCGCCGAGCTGCACCGCATCCCGCTTCTCGCTCTCCAGCGGCTCGGCGATCACGTCGAACCCGCGCAGGGCGTTCACGTCCTGGTGGCGCACCTCGACGCGGAAGCTGCCGCCGTCCATGTGAGGCGTGATCGTCAGCCCCTCGGGGTGATCGTAGGTGAAGGCGGCCTGGAAGGCGGTCAGGGTGTCTTGCAGGTTCATTCGCGCGGTCATGGGGGCAGTGTGCCCAACCTTTTCGGCGACGGGGTGAAGGGCCGGTAAAGGCGCGACCTATACTGGCCGCACATGACGACCCTCCCTTCCGCCGCCCCGCGCGTCAGCCCGTGGGTGCTGTCCGCGTTCTGGTTCGGCACGGCGTTTCACTGGCTCCTGCTGCTCCTGATCCTGATGCCCGCCAACGTGGTGCGCTTTGTGGGCGAGGAGCAGAAGGGCACGTACCTGGGCACCCTGACCGCCGTGGGCGCCGTGATGGCGCTCGTGCTGCCGCCGATCATCGGGGCGCGCAGCGACCGCACGGGGAGGCGGCTGCCGTACATTCGCCTGGGCCTGGGGGTGAACCTGGCGGGCCTGGCGGTGATGGCTTTCGCGGCCACCGCTCTGGCGGGCCTGGGCGGCTTCTGGGTGTACGTGCTGGGCTTCCTGCTCGTGCAGTTCGGCAACAACTATGCGACGGCCCCGTACAGCGCCCTGATCCCCCAGCTCGTGCCGCCCGAGCAGCGCGGGCGCTACAGCGGCGTGATGGGCCTGCTCCAGGCGGTCGGGCAACTGCTGGGGGCGGTGACGGCTTTCGTCGTCGGCCTGCTGAAGCTGCCCGTCCTCGTCTCCTTCGCGTTGATCGCCCTGGTGCTGTTCGTCCCCGCGCTGGTCACCCTGCGGGGCGTGCCGGAGGGGACCGGGCCGCCCGCCCAGACTCCGGCCCGGCCCGCCCTCCCCTGGCGGCAACTCTTCGCCCATCAGCCCTTCCTGTGGGTGTTCGTCACCCGGGTGCTGTTCGCGCTGGGGCAGTACAGCGTGCAGCCCTTCCTCCAGTACTACAACGTGGACGTGCTGCGCCAGCGCGACCCGGCGACGAGCACGTCCATCATGCTCGTGTGCATCATCGTGGGGAGCATCGCCTCGGCGCTCGTTGGCGGGCGAATCAGCGACCGGGTGGGCCGCAAGCCGGTGATCTACGTGGCGGGGGGCGCGATGGCGGCGGCGGCCCTGCTGCTGCTCGTGGCGCCATCCTACCCGGCGGCGCTGGCCCTCGCCGTGTTCTTCGGGCTGGGCTTCGGGGCCTTTACAAGTGTGGACTGGGCGCTCGGGAGCGACGCCATGCCCAGCGCGAGCAGCTACGCGCGGGACATGGGCATCTGGCACGTGGCCTTCGTGGCGCCGCAACTCTCCAGCGCGCCGCAGGGAGCCCTGCTCGACTGGGGCAACGCGCAGGGCGGGAACCTGGGCTACACGCTCGTCTTCGGCATCGCGGCGCTGTTCTTCCTGCTCGGCGTGGTGCTCGTGCGGAACGTGCCGGAGGTCGTGCGGCGGCGCGCTCACGCAACCTGAGGGCAACCTTTAGACGGTGCCCATCTCACCAGAGCCCGTCGCCCACTGCGTGACATGCTTCGTGTTATGGACCAACAACACGAACACCCCAGCCGCGAGGAAACGATCCGGCAGATGGCCGCCGTCATAAAGAACGTCAAATTCGCCATGCTGACGGTGATGACGGACGACGGCCACCTGCAAGCGCACCCCATGACCACCCAGCAGACCGAGTTCGACGGCGACGTGTGGTTCATCGGCGGCAAGGACACCCAGCAGGTGCAGAGCATGGCCGCCCGTCCGCAGGTCAACGTGAGCTACGCCGACCACGACAAGGGCGCCTATGTCAGCATCAGCGGCGCCGCGCAGCTCGTCGAGGACCGTGCCAAGCTGGAGGAGCTGTGGAGCGACGCCTACAAGGCGTACTTCCCGGGCGGCATCGACGACCCCTCGGTCCAGCTCGTGAAGATCGAGGCCCAGGGCGGCGAGTACTGGGGCAGCGACGGCAAGCTCAAGAACATGTTCCAGCAGGCCCGCGCGGCGATCACCGGCAAGCCCGCCACCGACCTGGGAACGAACGAGACGGTCGAGTTCTAAGCGGGGCAGGGCGTGAAGGCGCGGGCTTGTGTTCCCGCGCCTCCGCCCTATCTCTTCCATTCCTTCCCCGGAACCCAGGCCGTATCCTCGGAGCCGTAACCGCCGCCCTCCCCCATCCCACCTCGGTTCAGGCGAGACTCGCGCTGGCTGGAGTCATGTTCACGGTGGCCGTGTGGGGTGGGAACGCCGTGCTGCTCAAGGCGTTGTTGGTCCGGGGTCACCTGGGCGCCGCAGTGATTCTAACGGGGGCCACCCTCGCCAACGGGCCCAGAGCTGCCCGGCTTGGGGGAAAAGCCCCCCGAGTAACCCTCGTCCCGCTTCAGTCGAGCTTGAAGTCGATCACCAGGGGTTGCCGCTCACCCTCGTCGCCTTCGGGCTTGGCGTCCTCTTTTTGTGCTTGCTCCGGGGGCGGGGACGGCTGGGCCGCGGCCTGCTGAGCGGGCTCGGCGGGGGGCTTCTGCTCCTGGACCGGGGTGCGCCCGCTCTTCGCCGCCGACTCCTGGGCGGCGCGGCGGGCGGCGATCAGGATGGAGTCGACCTCGCCCGCGCTCAGCAGGCCCTTGTTCTGAAGGGTGCTGAGGATCGCCAGGGCGAGCTTGCGGACGTACTCGGCGTCGGTGGGAGGAGGGGTGGGCACGTCTGGCCGCGTCATGCCCGCACCCTAGCGCGAACCGGGGGAAGGGAGGCCAAATTGCCCCCCGGGGCGGCGCTACAGTGGGGGCACCTTCACCCCGGCAGGAACAGGCCGAGCATTCGGCCAACCGGAACACAAAAGACGGAACGCCCAGACACGGGTGTTATCCTGTGAGCCGTCTGAACAGGTGGCGTGAAGCTTCACCCACACGGCAACCCGCCGTCCTCTCCGGGCAAAAACGGGGAGGCGCAAGAGGAGGAAGAGGGAATGTACCGAGGAAGAGAGGGGCAGTGGGCCTGGATGCTTCACCGCCTGTCCGGGCTGGCGATTCTGGCCTACCTGCTGATTCACGTCATCAGCATCAGCCTGTTCGTGTTCGGCGAGCGGGCCTACATGGCGGTCCATACCACGTATGAGCTGCCGATCTTCAGCCTGGGCCTGATCGCGGTCACCGCCGGGGTCGTGTACCACTCCCTGAACGGCCTGCGGATCATCGTGATGGACTTCACCGGGCGGGGCGTGGCCTACCAGCGCCAGATGTTCTACGCCGTGCTGGGCCTGACCCTGCTCGCCACGGCCTACACCGCCTTCGTGGTCATTGGCCGCCTGATCGGGGGCGAGGCATGATCCGCGCACGCACCCTCACCGACGCCCGGCAGCAGGCGCACTCCAACGCCGAGCTGAACTGGTGGATCTTCATGCGGATCAGCGGCCTGGTCCTCGTGTTCCTGATCCTGGGCCACATCTACATGACCTTTATCCAGGTCAGCGAGTCGGACGCCACGTACATCGCGGTCGTCAACAAGCTGCAAAACCCGGCCTGGAAGTTCTACGACTGGCTGATCCTGTCCTTGTCCATGCTGCACGGGGTGAACGGCGCCCGCTACTCCATCGAGGACTACGTGCGCTCGCGGCCCAACCGCGCGTGGGTGAAGACCATCTTCTACACGATCAGTGCCCTGATCTTCACGCTGGGCACCATCGGGCTCTTCTCGATCTAAAGGAAGGCACATGCACCATCGTTACGACGTACTGGTGGTTGGCGCGGGCGGCGCGGGACTCATGGCCGCCCTCTACGCCGCCAAGGGCAACGTGTCGGTTGCCTGCATCTCCAAGCTCTACCCCACCCGGTCCCACACGGGCGCCGCGCAGGGCGGCATCGGCGCCGCGCTCGGCAACGTGCAGGAAGACCACTGGGAATGGCACATGTTCGACACCGTCAAGGGCGGCGACTACCTCACCGACCAGGACGCGGCCGAAATCTTTTCCAAGGACATCATCGAGGCGGTCTACGAGCTGGAGCATATGGGCCTGCCCTTCTCGCGCACGCCGGAGGGCAAGATCGCCCAGCGCAAGTTCGGCGGCCACACCCGCGACTTCGGCAAGGCGGCGGTCGAGCGGAGCTGCTACGCGAAGGACCGCACCGGGCACATGATTCTGCAAACCCTGTACCAGCAGAACGTGAAGTCCGGGACCACCTTCTACAACGAGTTCCACGTCACCGACCTCATCATCGAGAACGGGCGCTGCTGCGGCGTGGTGGCCTACCACCTGGCGTCGGGTGAGATCCACACCTTCCACGCCAAGGCCGTGATCCTGGCGGCGGGCGGGTACGGGCGCATCTACAAGATCACCTCGAACGCGCTGACGCTGACGGGCGACCTGATGAGCATCTACTACCGCAAGGGCCTGCCGCTGGAGGACATGGAGTTCTACCAGTTCCACCCGACGGGGCTGGCCAAACTCGGCATCCTGGTCACCGAGGGGATTCGCGGCGAGGGCGGCATCCTGCGGAACGCCCAGGGCGAGCGTTTCATGGAGCGGTACGCGCCGACGATCAAGGACCTCGCCCCGCGCGACATCGTCTCGCGCTCGATCATCACGGAAATCCGCGAGGGGCGTGGCGTGGGGCACGACAAGGACGCCGTCCACATCGACCTGACGCACCTCCCGCGCGAGGTGATCGAGGGCAAGCTGGCGGAGATCACCGACCTCGCACGCACGTACCTGGGGCAGGACCCGGTGAAGGACCTCGTGGCCGTGCAGCCGACCGCGCACTACGCGATGGGCGGCATTCCGACCGACGTGAACGGCCTGTGCCTGGCCGACGGGGCGGGCACCCGCGTGGAGGGGCTGTACGCGGCGGGCGAGCAGGCCTGCGTGTCGCTGCACGGGGCGAACCGCCTGGGGACGAACAGCCTCGGCGACCTGATCGTCTTCGGGCGCCGGGCGGGCATCTTCGCCGCCGAGTACGCCCGCGAGGCCGGATACCCCGAGATGCCGGAGAACCCCGAACGCGACTCCATCGAGCTGTTCGAGCGCCTGCGGAACGCCAGCGGCAAGGACAACGCCGCCACCATCCGCCGGGAATTGCAAGAGTCGATGATGAACAACGTCGGCATCTTCCGCAACGGCCCGGACATGGAAAAGCAGGTCGAGATCGTCAAGGAACTCAAGGCCCGCTACCGCAACGTCAGCGTGACCGACCCCAGCCAGCGCTACAACAGTGAGCTGATCGAGGCGCTGGAACTCGGTTTCATGCTCGACTGCGCCGAGGCCGCGACCGCCAGCGCCCTGAACCGCCGGGAGTCGCGCGGCGCCCACGACCGCAAGGACTACCCCGAGCGCGACGACGCGAACTGGCTCAAGCACACGATGGCCTACCAGGACCTGAACAACCCCGGCAACGTGCTCATCGGCTACAAGGAAGTCGCCCTCAAGGGCTACACCCGCGCCTTCGAGCCCAAGCCGCGCGTGTACTGAAGCCCGATTGCGTTGATTCGCAAGAATCAACCGAGCGGAGCGAGAGGCAAAGAGTACGGGATGGCGGAGATGGACGAGTATCCGGCGCTGTCCCGGATACTCGGGAATCGGAGCAATCCCGTACGAGCCAGCAAGGAACCGAAATGGCAGAACAACACGTCCCCATCGACACCTACACCACGCCCGCGATGCGCGTGAACGTCAAGATCCTGCGCTTCAACCCCGAACAGGACAAGAAGGCCCACTGGGAGACCTACCCGGTGGACGCGCAGCCCTCGGACCGGGTGCTCGACCTCCTGAACTACATCAAGTGGTACGTGGACCCCACCCTCACCTTCCGCCGCTCGTGCGGGCACGGCATCTGCGGCAGCGACGCGATGCTGATCGCCGGGCGCAACCGCCTGGCCTGCAAGACGCTGCTGCGCGACGTGGTGAAGGACGGCGGCACCCTGACCGTCGAGCCCATCCGCGGCCTGAAGGTCGAGAAGGACCTGCTGGTCGACATGGAGCCCTTCTTCGACTCGTACCGGGCGATCATGCCGTACTTCATCAACGAGAGCCCACCGCCTGCCGCAGAGCGCCTGCAATCGCCCGAGCAGGCCGAGCGGATGGCACACTCCAGCAACTGCATCCTGTGCGCGAGTTGCACGACCTCCTGCCCGATCTTCTGGGTGAACGGCAGCTACCTCGGCCCCGCCGCCATCGTGCAGGCGCACCGCTTTATCTTCGACAGCCGCGACCAGGCGACCAACCAGCGCCTGAACATCATGAACCAGAACACCGGCGTGTGGCGCTGCCGCACCGCCTACAACTGCACGGAGGCCTGCCCGCGCGACATCCCGATCACCACGCTGATCGAGGAGGTCAAGCGCGCGGTGATGTACCAACAGTCCTGAGGCGGTCAGCTTTCAGCCGTCAGCAATCAGAAAGGACGAGGGGTGGGGGCTCAGGCTTCCGCCTCTTCTCTTTGGGATGTGGGAAGACTCAAGGCCGCGCTGAGAGTGACCCGCACCGCTACCCCCCGCGCTTCCCCTACCGTCAGGGCTATGACGACGGGGGACATGGGGCGAGGGGGGACCTCCCCAGACGCGGATCGGCGGCGCTGGATGCGGGGCGGCGTGCTGCTGGGGTTGGGGCTGGGCGGCTTTTTCGACGGGATCGTCATTCACCAACTGCTGCAATGGCACCACATGGTCAGCGCCATTCACCCACCCGACACCCTGGAAAACCTGCGGCTGAACACGGTGGGCGACGGCCTCTTCCACGCCGCCACCTGGGTGTTCACGGCAGTAGGTGCCTTCCTGCTGTGGAGCGGGCTGCGGGGCCATCACCCGGCCTGGCACACCTCCGCCTTCGTCGGAACACTGCTCTTCGGCTTCGGACTGTTCAACGTGGTCGAGGGCCTGATCGACCACCAGCTTCTGGGCATCCACCACGTGCGCCCGGGGCCGTACCAGCTCGCCTACGACATCGGCTTCCTGATCTGGGGCGCGGTCATGCTGCTTGGCGGTTGGGGGCTGATGCGGAACGTGCGGCGGGCGGGCGGGTAGGGCAAAGGGGCCACACCTCCTGCGGCTGGCCCCTCTTCGCTGCCCTGATCCTCAGAACTGCAACACGTACCGCGTCCCATCGTTCCCGGTGCAGTCGCCGATGCCGTGGTCGCGCTCGTCGACCTGAAGGGTGCAGGTCAGGGTGCGGGGGTTGGCCCCGGCCGTCTTGGCGATCAGGTTCCCGGCGCGCAGGGTGGCGCGGGGCTCGGGGGGCGTGCCCAGGAAGACGCCGTATCCGGTGGAGGTGTTCCCGTTCGACTGCCCCGAGCCAAAGGCGATCCCGAAGTTCAGGCCCCCAGACGCCGGAACTGCCGCCACCCCTTCCAGCAACGCCGCGCGGCCCGCGTAGGTCTGCCCGCCAATCACGATGGTCGTGTTGTTGCCGCCGAAGGGGTCACCCGCCCGCGTCCGCAGGGCGCCGGGCAGGAAGGTCACCGTCCCCTCCGCCCCGGTGCTGGCGTTCACGATGCGGCCAATGGTGGAGGCGGTGTAGGTGGGCGCGCAGGACGCGAGGAGCGCCGCGCACCCCAGGGCGATCAGCGGGATTTTGGGCATGGTTCCAGTGTAGGCGGCCTTTCTGACGGGTTGTCGGGAATCCGCTCAAGCCCGCATCATCTGGCTTTTCTTAGTGCGGGGCGGCAGGCGTCCCGGTCGGAAACCCGCTGCTCTGCACGACCTCGTGAATTTCCAGCACGTTGGGGCCGCTGAACGCCTCGCGCGGCAGGCTGCCACTGCGCGCGTGCCCCTGACGGAAGGCGTCCGAGGTCGTCCACGCCTCGAAGGCTTCCCGCGACTCCCAGAAGGTCAGGACGACGAAGGGCTCACCTTCCTTCGTGGGCCGCAGGACATGGTTGGCGACGAAACCGGGCATACCGTCCACCAGCCCGGCGCGGTCGCGGAACCGCTGCTCGAACTGGTCGTGGTACTCGGGGCTGACGTAGATGCGGTTGGCGACGGTAATCATGGCGGGTCCTCCCCCGGCTAGCGGGCGGCGAAGTCGTGGACGAACTGCTCCTGGGCCGCGTTTTCTACCGCCCCGGGCCGGGCCTCGCGCACCCGCGCGATCGCCTGCTCGGGCGGCATCCCCGCCTGGGTCAGCAGGCAGGCGGCGGTGAGCCCCGCCCGGCCCAATCCTCCCCGGCAGTGGACGACCACCACGTGCCCGTCGAGCAGGTGCTCTATCAGCTCGTCGAGGAGGGCACAGAAGGTGGGCAGGTCAGCCGGAATGTCGCCGTCGCGGATGGGGCAGCCCACGACGGTCAGGCCCCGTTCGCCCGTCAGCGTGTGATAGTCGGGAATACCCAGCAGGTCGAACTCGTGCTCCTCGATCAGCGGCGCGAGGACGTTCACCCCCTGTTGCGCCAGCCGGTCGAGGTCCGCCGCGAGGTCCCGGTCGTGCGTCACGCCCGCCTGGAGGACGCTCGCGCCCTTCTTGCCGGGGGCGAAGGTGAGGCCCAGGCGGCCCGGCCAGAGCGCCGTGTCGATCCAGTCCACGCGGATGGGGTGGGTCTCGCTCGTCACCGGCTCAGCCCTCCCGCAACCAGCGGGCCGCGTCCAGCGCGTGGTAGGTGATGATCGCGTCGGCCCCGGCCCGGCGCATCCCCGTCAGCGTCTCCAGCACCGTGCGGCGCTCGTCCATGTAGCCCGCCTGCACCGCCGCCTTCACGAGCGCGTACTCGCCGCTGACGTTGTAGGCGACAAGGGGCAGGTCGAAGGAGTCACGCAGCAGCCGGATCATGTCGAGGTAGGCCAGGGCGGGCTTGACCATCAGGTAGTCGGCGCCCTGCTCCGCGTCCAGGCGGGCTTCCCGCAGCGCCTCGCGCTCGCCGCCCGCCGGGTCCATCTGGTAAGAAGCGCGGTTGCCCACGCTGGGGGCACTGCCCGCCGCGTCGCGGAAGGGGCCGTAGTAGGCGCTGGCGTACTTCACCGCGTAGGCCATGACGGGGACATGCTCGTAGCCCGCCGCGTCGAGGGCCGCGCGGATGGCGCCGACCTGACCGTCCATCATCGCGCTGGGGGCCACCACGTCCGCCCCGGCCCGGGCCTGCGACACCGCTGTTTGCGCCAGGAGTTCCAGCGCCGCGTCGTTGTCCACCGTCCAGTCGCCGTCCGCCGTCTGGCACAGCGGCCCACAGTGCCCGTGGTCGGTGTACTCGCACAGGCAGGTATCGGTGATCACGGTGACCTCCGGCAACGCGGCCTTGATCGCCGCCGCCGCGCGCTGGATCACGCCGCCCTCGGCATACGCCTGGCTGCCCTGGGGGTCCTTCTCGTCGGGAATGCCGAAGAGGATCACGCTGGTGATGCCCAGGTCGCGGGCCATCCGCGCCTGCTCTACCGCCCCGGCGACGCTGTGGCGGCTCACACCCGGCATGGTGGCGATGGGTTCTTGCGTCTCCTGCTCGTGGACGAAGATGGGGTGGATGAAGTGCGACGGCGACAGGGTCACCTCGCGGATCAGGGCGCGCAGGCCAGCGGTGCGGCGAAGGCGGCGGGGGCGGTCGAGCATGGGGGCAGGCTAGCGCAGGCGGGAAAGGGGGAATGGGATCGGGGCGCGGTGTGGAAGCACCTTCCGCGTCCTAGACGACGAAGGCCCGCACGCCCCGATCCCGGCAGCCCCGCAGAAGGTTCTGCCGCGTGAGGGCGACCACCTCCGGGTCGGAGTGGGCGAGGGTGAGGACGGTGCGGGCGCGGCCAGTGGCGTCCACTCCGCTCCGGGCATGGAGGACGGCGCCGCCCGGCGTGGCGAGCAGGACGGCCAGCACGTCATCGTTCAACTCACCGGGCAGCGTGACGTGCTCCGAAACCTGTCCCCCGCCCGGCATCAGGCGTGCCCTAGGCGGCGGGCCGCATCCTTCGCTACGTCCTCGCCCCAGACCCGCGCGGCGACGGCAAGGGCCGCGTGCAGGGCGGGGAGGCCACCGGGAGTGGTCGTCAACCCACCGTCCGTGACCACCTGGCCGGGACGCACCTCGTCGGGGGCGTAGCCCCAGAGCGTGCCTTCGAGGTCGGCGGGTCCTCCCACCGGACGGCCCCGCAGCGTGCCCGCGTCGCCCAGGAGGAGCAGGCCGCTGCCGCTCGCACCGGTGGGCAGGGCGGCGTGACGGGCCAGGAACTCGCGCAGCAGGGGGTCACGGGCCGCCTTCTGCGCTCCGGGGCCTCCGGGGACGAGCAGGCCAGCGGGATCGGGCAGCGCCGCGTACAGCACGTGCGGCGTACTTACCAACCCCCCAGCGGTCACGATGCTCGCCCGCGAGCGGTTGACCGTCCGGGTCGCTTCGGCCCCCCCACACAGGCGGCACACCGCGACCATGATCCCCAGTTCGAGTTCGCTGACGCCCGCGTAGACGGGGATGGCGACGACGGGACCAGCCGCGTCGGTCATGGCCGCAGGGGCCGCACCCGGTACACCCGGCGAGCGTCGGGCGGGCCGACCTCGCCCTGTTCCAGCAACAGGGTCGCCGCCTCGGGCGAGAAGCGCTCAACGCGCACCAGGTAGGCGTGCAGGGTGGCCGGGCTGTCGAAGCGGCGGGGGTGGGGGTCGCCCTCCACCCGCAGGTCCAGCCAGGCGATGCCCGTTGCCGGAACGGCACCGCTCATAGCTCGCGCAGGTCCTCCCAGAGTTGCCAGCCCACGCCCTCGGGGGTGGCGTCGAGCAGGGGATTGAGCGCCTCGCTGGCCCTCTCGGCGTCCCCATGCAGGTCCTCGCCCCCCGGCTTGTCGTCGTACAGGCGCAGGACGGTGAACTGGTAGAAGAGCTGCCCGGCGGTCGGCTCGCCGTTCTCGAAAAAGGCGAAGGGGGGGTTCACCGCGTCCCACAGCACGTGCGCCTCGTCGAGTTCGTGGGGCAGGTAGTGTTCCAGGTCCACGTCGGCGTCCTTGGGGTGCCACAGGTAGCCCTGGAGCAGGCGCACGGCGGCGCGGCCCCCCGCGGCCCCGTGGTCTTCAGTGGTGCTCATCGCCCCGCAGCATACCCGCTCCGGGCCGAGTCAGAAGGTCCCTAAGGAAGGAGTCAAGGGCGCCTCCGCCCCCGGCGCAGCAGGCGCAGCCCCAGCAGCCCGGCGAGGATCAGCGCCGCCAGGAGCGGGGCCGTGTGGTCCTTTTTCACCCCCCACCAGTAGTGAAGCGCGCCCAGCCCGGCGGCGAGGTAGACGAGGCGGTGCAGGCGTTGCCACGCGGGGAAGCCCATCCGCCGAACGGAGTCCCGCGTGCTCGTCAGGGCCAGGGGAAGAAGCAGCACGAGCGCCGCGAAGCCCGCCGTCACGAAGGGCCGCTCCAGCACGTCCTCCACGAGCAGGCCGGGCGAGAAGCCGTGGTCGAGGAGGTAGATCAGGAAGTGCAGCGCCGCGTACCCGAAGGCGAGCAGGCCGAGGGCCTTCCGAATACGGGCGGGCCACGTCCAACCCGTGAGCAGGCGCAGCGGGGTGCAAGCGAGCGAAAGCAGCAGCAGGGCGAGCGCGAGCAGCCCGGTCTGGAGGGTGGCCCGCTGGACGGGATTGGCGCCCAGCGCTCCAGTGACCGCGTCGAGGGCGAGGATGGCCGCAGGCAGCAGTCCGCCGACCACCACGCCCGGCTCCAGCCAGGGGAGCGGGGAGGCGCGGCGGGGGGCAGAACGGGAACTTGAGGCGGCCCGGCTCATCAGAAGAAGCGGTGCAGGTCCATGCCCGCGTACAGGTGCGCCACCTGTTCGGCGTACCCGTTGAAGGGCAGGGTGGGGCGGCGGCGCAACTCACCGATGCGGCGCTCGGTGGCCTGGCTCCAGCGGGGGTGGGGCACGGCGGGGTTCACGTTCGCGTAGAAGCCGTACTCGTCGGGAGCGGCGAGCGCCCAAGTGGTTTGCGGCTGCTCGCGGGTCAGGGTGATCCGCACGACCGCCTTGATGCTCTTGAAGCCGTACTTCCACGGCACGACCAGCCGCAGCGGCGCCCCGTTCTGGTTGGGCAGCACGCGGCCATCCAGTCCCACGGCCATCAGGGTGAGGGGATGCAGCGCCTCGTCCAGGCGCAGGCCCTCCACATAGGGCCAGTCGAGGAGGGAGGTGTGCTGGCCGGGAAACTGGTCGGGGTCATGCAGGGCGGTGAACTTGACATACTTCGCCCCCCCGGTGGGCTCGACCCGCCGCAGCAGCGCCGCGAGGGGAAAGCCCAGCCAGGGCATCACCATCGACCAGCCCTCCACACAGCGCATGCGGTAGACGCGGTCTTCGAGGGGGAACCAGGACTGCAAGGTGTCGATGTCCACCCGCACGGGTTTGCGCACCTCGCCGTCGATCAGGACGGTCCAGGGCCGCGTCTTCAGCCCTCCGGCGAGGCGGGCGGGGTCGTCCTTGCCCAGGCCGAACTCGTAGTAGTTGTTGTAGCTCGTGGCCTGCGCCCAGGGGGTAACCGCCTCGGTGGTGTCGTAGGGACCGGTGGGACGGGGGGCCTGCACGAGGGGCTCACCCGCCGCCTCGCCCGCCCCGGGACGGCGGGT
Organism: Deinococcus aerius; assembly: GCF_002897375.1. Classification (NCBI taxonomy): domain Bacteria; kingdom Thermotogati; phylum Deinococcota; class Deinococci; order Deinococcales; family Deinococcaceae; genus Deinococcus; species Deinococcus aerius. The sequence continues at coordinate 48,644 of NZ_BFAG01000014.1, forward strand.
GAGCAGTTCCAGACCGCCTCCCAGCGCGAGGGCCGTGCCCGTGAAGAGGGCGGCGTTTCTCAGGAACTCGCGGCGTGGGCGAACGGGATCGGGGGCGCCGGGCTCGTCACGTTCGGGGGGCGTGGGGGTCATCGCGTTCTCCTCCTCCCAGGTATACGCCGTTCCCCGGGGTTCGGTTCAGTGGCCGTTCTCCCCCTCCGCCTCCAGCAGCGCGAGCGCGTCGCGGACCCGCAGCGTGCCCGCCTCCCAGCCCGGGTGGAGGGACCGCAGCACGGCCTCCGGGTGGGGACAGCCCTCTTCGAGCGCCCGGCCCGCCTCCTGCCAGACGCCGCGCCGGAAGGGGGCGAGGGCGGGGTCGGCCAGCGCCTCGCGCAGCCAGCGCAGGGTCGCGGCACCGTCCCCGATGGTGGCCCGGGTCTCCAGGGCGAGGAGCTGGGCGGTGAGGCCCGGGTCGGCGTCGGAGGTGCCGGGCAGCCCCGCCTGCACCCGCCGCACCAGGGCGTGGGCGCGGTTGATCTGGGCGAGGGCCGCCTCCGGCTGTCCCGCCCGCAGCAGCGCCTCGGCGTACCCGGCGCGGGCCTGCGCCTCGGCGTAGGGGTGGTCCGTCATGTCGAGCGCGCGGGTCACGAAGTCCAGCGCCCCCCGTGGGCCAGGCTCGGCCAGCGCCCGGCTGAGGTGCAGGTCGAAGGTGAGGACCTGCTCCCGGTCGCTGGGGGCGGGCGGGCGGGCCAGAAAGTCGTCCAGCAGCGCGCGGGTATGGGCGAGGTCCGGGTGGTCCCGAACGGCCCCCGCGAAGGGCTGGAGGTACGGCCGCCCCAGCCCCCGGGTGAGGTACGCGAGGGCCACCCGGTAGCGCGTGCGGCGGGTGCGGTACTCCGCCTCCGCGCGGCGGGAACCGGGCCGGGCGAGGAGGTCCAGGGCGCGGGCGGCGTCTGCCAGGGCGGCATCCGGCTGCCCGAGCGCGAGCCGGATGGGCACCCCCTCGCTGAGGAGCCGGGCACGCAGCACCGCGTCGGCCCGTCCACCCCGGTCCTCCCCGTTCGGGAGCAGGGCAAGGGCTTGTCGTAGCGAGGCCAACCCCTCCCCCGGGCGCCCCAGGCGGCGCAGGGCGGTGGCGGCGCGGGCCAGGGCGCGGGCACGTTCCTCGGCGCCCGCGCCCGCCGCCTCCAGCCGCTCGGCGGCCTCGCCCAGCGCGGCCAGGGCACCCCCCGGTTGCCCCAGCCGCAGCCGCAGGTCCCCCTCCTGGTACAGCGCGCGGGCGGAGAGCAGGGGGCTCGTGGCGGGCACGAGGTGCAGATGTCGCAGGGCGTCCGGCCAGCGGCCCGCGTCCTTGGCGATCAGGCCGCGCCAGAGGTGGGCGCGGGGACCCCCGTGGGCCGTGCGGGGGTCACTCGCGGCGTGGGTGGCGGCCTCCAGGTCGCCCCGCCAGCGGGCGAGCGCCGCCTGCACGAGGAGCGCGTCGGCCCGCGCGGCAGTCGTCCAGCTATCGGGGTGCCCCTCCAGCGCGGCGGTCAGCTCCGGGTGGGCGAGCCCGGCGGTCGCCGCCTCAAAGTTCCCGGCGTCCACGCTGCTCTCGGCGAGCTTGACCCGGGCCCAGCCCCGGACGGCGGGTTCAGGGGATTCGAGCAGGGTGAAGAGCGCGTCCCGGGCCCGGGGGTCGTCGTACTCGCCGCGTCCGGCGTGGTGCGCGGCGACGGCGCGGGCCAGCACTTCCCGCGTCCCGCCCCGTGCCCCCGCGCGAATCCGCGGCCAGAGGGGCGGGAGGTGCCGGGCGTCGTCGGGATGGCTGGCGAGCCACGCGGCCAGCGCGTCCCACTCGCCCAGCGCGGCGAAGGCGGCCAGCCGGGTGGGGGCGAGGCCAGGCGCGGGAGGAGCGGCGGTCAGTCGGCGCAGCGCCTCCTCCCGCTCGCGGGCGGGCACGTGGGGGAGGGCCGCCGCGAGGGCGGGAACGGGGGTCCAGCCGGGGTCCTCCCCTTGCAGCAATGCGCGGGCATGGGGAGGCAGCGCCGCGCATGGGAGACCCAACGCGACCTCCAGAATCGCCCCGGGAATGCCAGCCGTCCCCCCGTCCAGTGCCGCGAGCGCCGCCGCCAGCCGCCGCACGTCCGGGTCGGCGAGCAGGCGGTCGGGGGCTCCCCCGGCCCCTCCGCCCCCCGCCAGCAGCGCGAGCCGGTCGAGGTGGCGCCCGGTCTCGCGCACCAGGGCGTCGGCCCGCTCGCGCGTCACGCCCAGCCGGGCCATCAGGTAGGCCCGCGCCTCGGCCGGGGTGGGGGGTCGCAGTTCGATCACCTCGGCCACCCCGTCGGGGAGTCCGGCGCGGTCCTCCAGGGCGAGCAGCACGGCCACGCCGGGAGGGGCGCGGCGCAGCAGGTGCTCGGCGGCCCAGGCGGCGGGCGTCGTCGGCGTGCCGTCGGGCAGGCGGGGCGGCTCCCCGGCGAAGTTCAGGTCCGACGTCACGCGGGCGAGCAGCACGCCGGGGGCCACGGGAAAGGCCGCCCGCGCGGCGTCCGCCTGAGCCTGCGCCCGTTCCGCATAGGAGCTGCCCGCCCCGGACAGGACGAGGACCGCCGCCGCGTCCCCCCGCAGGTTGAGCCGCCTCACCTCCACCCCGGAGAGCGCCCGCTCCACGTGGTCGAGCAAAATGGTCTTGCCCGCCCCCGCGCGGCCCGTCACGATCAGGCGGGGCACACGGCCCGCACGCACCCCTGCCAGAAACTGCTTGTACGCCCGCTTCTTGCTGCGGCCCAGCAGTTCCAGCTCGTCGGGCAGGGGGGCAGGGCCCGGCCCCACGGCCTCCCCTATCAGCGGTCGCCCGGCCTCCCGCGCGAGGCCCTCCAGCAGGGCACGCAGGGCGGCCTTGTCGGCGGGGGTGCCCACATCCCGGTAGACGATGTTGCGGACGGACGCGGGATTGGCGCCCCGCGCCCGCATCTCGGCCTCCAGCCAGCGCAGGCTGCCGCGCCGCTCCCGCCCCCCCTCCCGCGCCGGGGGCAGGTGGGCGCGCAGGTCCGCCAGGGTCCCCTTCCAGTCCACGTTGGGGCGAGGCTACCACCCCGGACCTGACGGCCCCATCAGACTCCCGCGCGCGCCCTCTGTATACTCGGTCCAGTTTTCACGTCCATTCCAGCTTTCCCCCAGGAGGAACCATGCGTCAGACCCCCATCCGTCCGGCCCTCGTGACCCTCGCCCTCGCCTTGACCGTCAGCGCCGGGGCGCAGAGCCTTCAGGCGGCCCAGGCCCTCTATGACCAGGGCAAGTGGCAGGAGGCCGCGACCGCTGCCGCCGCCCTGAACACCAGCGCGGGCTTCGCCCTGGCCGCCGAGGCGACGACCGCCGGGGCCAGCCTGAGCCCCGACAACCAGAAGAAGGGCCTGTTCGAGAAGGCCCAGGGCTACGCCAAGCAGGCCATCGCGCTCGACAAGAACAACGCGGACGCCTACTTCGAGCTGGCCCGCGCGCAGGGCCGCCTGGCGCAGTTCGTGGGCATCCTCCAGAGCCTGAACCTCGCGGGCGACGTGCGGAAGAACCTCGACCAGGCCATCCGGCTGCGGCCCAACATGGCGGGCGCGTACGTCGCGCTGGGCCTGTGGCACGCCAACCTCGTCAGCAAGGGCGGGGCCGCCACCTTCCTGACGGGCGCGAAGAAGAACCAGATCGTGCCCAACTTCGAAAAGGCCATCGCGCTGGAGCCGAACGTGGCCGTCCACCGCATCGAGTACGCCAACGCGCTGCTCCTCCAGGGCAACCGGGCCGGGGCCGCCGCGCAGCTCCAGAAGGCCGTGAGCCTCCCCGCCGAGACGTTCTGGGAGAAGCGCGACCTGGAGATGGCGAAGGAGAAGCTGGCGAGCTTGCAGTAGAGCGGTCAGCCTTCGGCCGTCAGAAAGAGAAGAAGCCCTGGCTACGGCTGGGGCTTTTTCGTTGCCGAGCCCTACCCGTTCAGCAGCGTCACCGCTCCCGGCAGCACCTCCGCGTGAACCGCCGTCACCCGCCCGGCCAGGTCCCCGTCGAGGTGCAGGTGGGTGGGCCGCGCCCAGGTCACGGTGACCATCCGGCCCGGCGCGTGGTGGACGCGGGGGTGGCCGAGGTGGCGGCCCCGCAGCACGCGGCCCATCAGGGCCAGGAGCCCCGCGCGTGAAACCGGTCCACTTGCCAGCGCGTGCAGCAGGCCGTCGCGGGCGTCGGAGGCGGGGCTGATCTGGAAGCCGCCGCCATAGCGGGTGCCGTTCATCACGGCGGCGAGGGCACTTGGCCCCGAGTAGAGCACCTGACCGTCCACCTCCACCGTGACGGGCGTGAGGGCGAGGTTTCGCAATGCGGCAAGGGCAGCCCAGGCGTAGCGCCCGAAGCCGGAGAGCCGGGCGGGAGCGCCCAGGGTCAGCGCCGCGACCTCCGCGTCGAAGCCCATGCCCAGGCCGTTGAGCAGGAGGTGCGTCCTCCCCTCCCCCTCGCCCGACAGGATGGTGGCGCGCAGAGCGTCGACACGCCGGGGGGAGAAAGCAAGGCGGTCCAGCGCCCCCGCGAAGTCCCCGGGCCGCAATCCCAGCATGCCCGCGAAATCGTTTCCGCTGCCCAGGGGGATGATGCCGAGAAGGCGCGCAGTCCCCACCAGGGCGGGCAGCAGCGCCCCCACCGTCCCGTCTCCCCCAACCGCGAGCACGGCGGTCTGTGTCGGCAGCGCCTCCACCCGGGCCAGGGCCGCCGCCCCGCTGGCCTCGCTGATGACCTCGAAGGAGAGGCCCCGGGCGAGCAGTTCTGCCTCCAGCCGGGGCCACTCGCGCCCGGCAAGGCCACGTCCGGCAGAAGGGTTGAGGACGACGGCGTAGGACCGCGCTGGAGGAATGGGAGTCACGTCGCCCCCAGGATAGGGTGAGGGCACACCGTCCTAACGGAGGGGCAAGGGGACTTCACCCGCTGCGGCGTGGAGCCAACGACGCTGGGGCATGAATAAGGGAAAGATGGACCTCGGCATTCCGAAGAAGGTGCAGGAGAACGCGGCACTGGGGCTGCGGCTGCGCGACGAGCACGGCTTCGGCGGCACCGAGGTCGGGGAGCACATGGCCGAGAAACTGGCGGCGGGCGGCGAACTCTCCCCCGAGGAGGTGCGGCACGTCGCCCACTACTTTCCCCGGCACGCGCACGACAACCTCGACCAGACGGGCGAGGACGGCGGCAAGCCCTCGCGCGGGTACATCGCCTGGCTGCTCTGGGGCGGCGACGAGGGCCGCGCCTGGAGCGAGAAGTTGACCCAGGAGCTGGACAAGGAGAACTGACCCCTACGCCCAGTCCTCGGGCCTCGGGGCCAGCCCGAAGTGCCACGCCACCGCCTGAGCGATGCGCCCCGCCGCCCGCCCGTCGCCGTAGGGATTGCGGGCCGCGCGCATCCGGGTAAGCGTCGCCTCGTCGTCCAGCAGGGTCGTCAGAACGGAGCGCATCTGCACCGGGTCGTTCCCGGCCAGGACGAGGACGCCCGCCTCCACCCCCTCGGGCCGCTCGGTGACGTTGCGGAGGACGGCCACGGGCACGCCGAGCGCGGCCCCCTCCTCCTGCAGGCCGCCGCTGTCGGTGGCGAGCAGGGTCGAGGCCGCCATCAGGGGCGCCATGTTCGCGTAGTCGAGCGGCCCTACCAGCTCGAAGTTGGGGAGCCCCTCCAGCGCGGGCCGCACCGCCTCCTGCACCGCCGGGTTGAGGTGGACGGGATACACGAAGTGGCAGTCGGGGTGGGCGCGGGCGACGTCCGCCAGAGCTTCAGCCATCTCCCGCATCACCGGTAGGTTCTCTCGGCGGTGCATGGTGACGGTGACCAGCCGCTGCCCCGCCTCCAACCTCGCGCGCCACCCGGGCCGCAGCGGCACCCGTCCGGCAACCTCGCGTACGGCGTCCACGGCGGTCTGCCCGGTCACGAAGATGCCCTCCTCCGACTTGCCCTCTCCAAGGAGATTCGCGCGGCTGCCGGGGGTGGGGGCGAAATCGAGTGTGGTGAGCACGCCCGTTAAACGCCGGTTGGCCTCCTCGGGAAAGGGTTCCTGCATATTCCCGCTCCTGAGCCCCGCCTCGACGTGTCCGACCGGAATCCCCTCGTAAAAGGCGCTCAGGGCCACGCAGAAGGAGGTCGTGGTGTCCCCGTGGACAAGCACCATATCGGCCCCCAGCTCGCGCAGTTTGCGGCCCGCCTGCGGCACGATGCGCCCGGTGAGGTCGGCCAGGGTCTGGCGCTCGGTCATCACGTTCAGGTCCTCATCGGGGGTCAGGCCGAAGACGGCGAGCGCCTCGTCGAGCATGGTGCGCTGCTGCCCGGTGGAGAGGATCAGGGGCGTCAGGCCGGGCTGCTGGGCGAGCGCCGCGTATACGGGCGCCATCTTGGTCGCCTCGGGCCGGGTGCCGAAGGCGAGGACGATGCGTTTGGGCTGGGGGGGGAGGGCCGGGCCAGTCATCCCGGTCACGGTATCAAAGGGAGGTGGGGCTCCTGGCTCCCACGCCCAGCCCCACCTCGTGACAAAGAAGTTTCCCTACCCGCTCACCCGCGCCGCCTCGCGGTCGAGCGCCCGCACCCGGCGGTAGGCGACGAACCACAGGCACACCAGCACGGCGGCCACCGTCGCCACGATAGCGGCGAGCGGCACCCCCTGCGCCACCATCCCGATCACGCCGCAGAGCAGCGCCACGCCCCACAGGATGACGGCGGTGTGCCGGGCCGAGGCGGTGCGCGCCAGCACCCGGTGGTGGATGTGCGTCTTGTCGGGGTGGCCGAGCGGGTTGCGGATGCCGCGTGCCAGCCGCCCGATCACGACCTGGGTGGTGTCCAGCACCGGCAGCGCCAGAACGATGAGCGGCACGAGCAGGCTGGCCCCCGCGCTCACCTTGAGGGTGCCCAGCAGACTCACGGCGGCGAGGGTGTACCCGAACAGGTACGCCCCCGCGTCCCCCATGATGATGCGGCTGGGGTTGAAGTTGTGCCGCAGGTAGCCCAGCGCTGCCCCCGCCAGCCCCGCGAGCAGCACGACCGCCGCCGCCCGGTCGGGGAACTGCGCCGCCGTGACGAGCAGCACCATGCTCACGACGAAGCCCACGCCGCCCACCACCCCGTCCACCCCGTCCATCAGGTTGACGGCGTTCGTCAGGCCCACGATCCACAGCAGCGTGAGCGCCACGCTCAGCGGCTCATTCAGCGGCCCGGGCAGCGTGGGCAGGAAGGGGATCGCGTTGAAGTCGATCCGCAGCCCGTTGACGATCAGCAGCACCGCCGCGAGCGCCTGCACCAGCAGCCGGAAGAGGGGCGAGAGGCCGAACTGGTCGTCGATAAAGCCCGTCAGCACGAGGACCGAGGCGCCCAGCAGGATCGCCAGCACCTGAATATTCACCTGCTCGATCACGATGGGCCGCAGCGCCCAGGCGACGACCACGCTGATGAGGAAGCCCGCGAAGATCGCCAGGCCGCCCGCGTTGGGCAGCGGCTCCTTGTTCAGCCGCCGCTCGTTGGGCATATCCGCCCACCCGGCCTTGATGGCGAACTCCCGCACCCGGGGAATGAAGCGCCAGGTAAACACCCACGCCGTCAGGAACGTGAGAAGTACGCTGAAAAAACCGCGCCCGAACAGGTCCGCGATACCGAATTGCGCCGCGAGCGCCTTGAGGGACTCCATATGCTGCCCGGAGTCTAAAGGCTGGCGGTGAGGGAAGGGGAAGCGGGAGGGTGACTTGATGACGGCCCGGTTGAGCGGTCCCTGCCGTGCCGGGTGCAACCATCGGGTGATACAACTGGGTCCACATAACAGAAAAACCATGTTCAGGGCGGCGGCAAAAGCTCTTCCCCCTTGAGGGGGGAGGGTGGGAGGGGGCATGGCGTCCAGAGGCCAGTGGGAAGGCATCTTCTTTGCGGTGAAGCTGGTCACACGCCCCCTCACCCTAACCCCCTCCCGCAGGGGGAGAGGGAGAAAAACCACGTCCCCATCACGCTCTTCCTTGATTGGAGGCCTACTCCCCCGCCCCTACTTCGTCCCGTAAATCCGGTCCCCCGCGTCCCCCAGCCCCGGCACGATGTACCCGTGGTCGTTCAATTTCTCGTCCACGGCGGCGACCACGATCTCCACGTCCGGGTGGTCGCGCTCGATCACGGCGATGCCCTCGGGGGCGGCGAGGATGCACATCAGCTTGATGGTCTGGGCGCCCGCGTCCTTGAGGAACTGAATGGCCGCGCTGGCGCTCCCACCCGTGGCGAGCATGGGGTCGGTGAGAAACACCCGGCGCTCGGCGATGTCGGCGGGGAGCTTGTTGTAGTAGGCGACCGGCTGGAGGGTCTGGGGGTCGCGGTACAGCCCGATATGCCCCACCTTGGCGGCGGGCACCAGGTTCAGGATGCCGTCGGTCATGACAAGGCCCGCGCGCAGGATGGCGACCAGGGCGAGCTTCTTGCCGCTGAGCATGGGGAAGTCGCCCTCCTGAATGGGCGTCGTGAGGTGGGTGGGGCTCAGGTCCAGGTCCCGCATCGCCTCGTAGGCGAGGAGCATGGAGACCTCGGCGGCGAGTTCGCGGAACTCCTTGACGCCGGTGTGAACGTCGCGCATCAGGGAGACCTTGTGCTGGACGAGGGGGTGGGTGACGGCCGTGACCATGCCCTCACGATACCCGGCGGCCGGGGAGTGAGCCGGGAGGTCGCGGCAGAGGGCCGGTGGAGCGGCGAACCCCCGCGAGATTCCTCTCGCGGCAACTTCAGATGAACGGTCAGATGCTCCTCAACCCCCGCATTACCGGTTGTTTCCCCTCACGAGGACACGGCTTCCCCGAACATCCGGCCCATGACGAAGGGGCGGCCAGGCGCGCGGCCAAGCCGACCCTTCCGAGGTGGACTCAACTGTCCTGGCTGGTGTCCACCGAGGTCTCGTTCCCCGGGTTCGTGCTGGCCGGGTCGCTGGTGATCATGCTGCCGTCGGAGGCCACATCCTGCTTGTCCAGCCCGAGGTCCTGGAACTCGTCGGCGATCCTCGCCTCGGCATGGGCGTCCTTGACAGCGTCGCGGTGCTCGTCGGTGCGGCCCATGAATTGCAGGTCCACGTTGCTGATCTCGTCCTCGGACTTGACAGCCTCGGACGGGACGTTCTGGGTATCGTCGCGGTCGGTCATGGAAACCCTCCTGTGGCCCCACGCTAGCAGGGGCGTCCGGGGGGCGGCGTGAGCGTCCCTTTAAGGTTTCACGCGCCCAGCCGCAGCACGCTCTGGTTGCCGCGCAGCACGAACACAAGCACCCCCGCCTCGGCCAGAATCCCGGCCCGGCGCTCCAGGTCGCGCACCGTGTCGGGCGCCTCGACCCACTGACGGCGGGGCGTCTCGCCGGGTTCCAGGTAAAAGCCCTCCGGCACGGCGACGAGGGCGACGCGGCTCGCGGTGGCGCGGGCACGCATGGCCTGCTCGACGAGGGCAGGTCCGGCCCGCTGCGTCAGCACGATGAGGTTGCCCCCCGCCCGGGTCGGTGGGATGGTCGGCGGGGCGGGGTCGGGGGCGGCGCGGGCGAGGAGGCGCAGGGCCGCACGCAACGTCTCCGGGGTGCGGCCGGTGGGTGTCGCTCCGGCGGTTGTGGCGACGCAGGCGGGCAGGTCGAGCGCCAACGCCTCCTGAATCAGGCTGCTCGCCAGGCGCACCACACTGTCCACGAAGGTCTCGGTGCCGTTCAGGTCGAGAAAGACCGTCACGCTGCTCGCGGCGGTCCGGTCGAGTTCGCGCACCGTGAGAGCCCCGGTGCGGGCCGAGAGGCGCCAGTGGACGCGCCCCGGCGGATCACCCGGCAGGTAGGGCCGCGCCCCGCGCAGGCTGATGGGGTCCTCCAGTCCCAGGGTGCGCGAGAGGGTGCCCTCGCTCAGCAGCGGGCGCAGCAGGTCGGGGAGAACCAGGCCGTGCGTGCCGGGATAGACCTCCACCCGGGCGGGAACCCCCAGCGGGGCGGAATGCCAGAAGAGGCCCAGGGGATCGGCCCAGCGCAGCGTGCCGCCCGCCCAGGCATATTCGCCCCGGCGGTTGAGGGCGAGGGTCGTATGCCGCTCGGCCACGCTGCGCCCGAGGGTCAGCCCGCCCACGGCCACCTGTTCCCCGGCCACGACCGTCAGGGGGGTGGGGTCCTCGACGAGCACGCGCAGGGGCCAGCGGGACTCGACCTCGACGCGCACGAGGTACGGGAGATGGTCCCCCTCGAAGCCCTGGGGCGGAAACTCGCGCGTCAGCGTCACCCGGGGCGGGCGGCGCGACACCAGGAACGCGGCGAGGACCGTGAGCAGCAGCGCCGCCAGGAGGAGGAGCAGCGCGGGCAGGTTCAGGGGGCGGCTCCGGCAGAGAGGGGTTCGGCGGGCACGGGTTCGTGCCGCAGCACGTCCGCGACGATCTCCTCGGGGCGGGTCCCGGCGAGCCGCGCCTCGATCCGCAGGCTGAGGCGGTGGGCGAGGACTCCCGGCGCGGCGGCCTTCACGTCGTCGGGCAGCACGAAGGTCCGGCCCGCGAGCGCCGCGAGGGCTTGCGCCACCCCCTGCAAGGCGAGGCTGGCGCGGGGACCTCCGCCCAGCGCGACCTGCGGGTGGGCACGGGTCCGGGCACTCAGCGCCGCGATGTAGCGCCGCAGGTCGTCCGAAACCCGCACCTCGCGCACCGCCGCCCGGGCCGCCAGCAGGTCGTCGGGTGTGGCGACGGCGCCGAGCGTGTCGATGGGATGCGAGCCCTGGAGGCGGGCGAGCATCCGCACCTCCTCCTCAGGCGTGGGGTAGCCCACCGAGAGCCTCAGGAGGAAGCGGTCGAGCTGCGCTTCCGGCAACCGGTAGGTGCCCTCGTGCTCGATGGGATTCTGGGTGGCGACCACCACGAAGGGCGGCGGGAGGACGTGCGTGACCCCCGACTCGGTGACCTGGCCCTCGCCCATCGCCTCCAGCAGCGCGGACTGCGTCTTGGGCGTGGCGCGGTTGATCTCGTCGGCGAGGAGCAGGCCGGTGAAGATCGGCCCGGGGACGAACTCGAACTCACCGGTCGCGGGGCGGTACACGCTCACGCCCGTCACGTCGCTCGGGAGCAGGTCGGGCGTGAACTGCACCCGGCGGAAGCCTAACCCCAGGCTGGCGGCGAGCGCGCGGGCCAGCATCGTCTTGCCGGTGCCGGGGGCGTCCTCCAGCAGCAGGTGACCGCCCGCCAGGATGCCCGCCAGCGCGAGCCGCGTCACGTCCTCCTTGCCGACCAGCACCCGCGCGACGTTCTCCAGCACCCGGCCCGCGTAGGCCTGGACTCCGGCCAGCTCCCCTGTTCGTCTTCCGTTCGTCATGTCGTCTCGCTTTCCGTGTCTTTTCGGTCCGGCTGCGCCGTGAGGTGCGTCACTTCCCGCGCGGCCCGTTCGGCCGCGTCCGCGTCGTCCTCGGTCACCCGGCCCCCGTAGCGCACGGGGGAATAAGCGGCGACGAGGGTGCCCAGCGGCCCGGCCAGCGCGGGCCTCACCCCGGCCACCCGGCCCGCGTGCTCGGCGGGCGTCTCCGCCTCTCCCCGCCCCAGGCCCGCCGCCCCCAGCGAGGCGAGGGCCGCGCGGTAGGCCAGCCGGACACGGTGCAGCGCCTCCTCCTCACCCGGGGATGGGGTGGCGGTCAGGGTGCCCCCCGGCTCCACCTCCTCTGGGTCCGGTCGAAAGCGCAGCCCCAGCCAGAACAGCGCTGCCGCCAGTCCGGTGAATACCAGGAAGGCGAGCAGGCTCAGGACCCACAGGCCCCGCTCCCAGAAGAGGCCGAGCGGGTCACTCACCTCCTTAAGGGCTTGGCTGGAGGGTGATCCCGCCGCCCCCACCGTTCCAGGCCCCAGGCCTTCCCCCGCTCCCGAGCGAGCCGCAACCCAGAAGCCGAAGAGCAGCGCCGCCGCCAGCCCCACGCCCAGCACCGCCGCGACCTCCCACCAGCGGACCCGGAAGGGCTCGCCGGGAATACGGCTCCGCGCCCGCCACATCGCAAACGCGAGCGCCGCGAAGAACAGCAAGCCGCTCAGCAGCACGAGGTCGCCGCCGGGGAGGCGCTCCGGCAGGTCCCCGACCGGACGGACTCGGCGAATCTCGCCCGGACTCCCCGTCTCTAGCGCCGATGTTCGGGGCGGCTCGGCAGTTGGCCCCGCCTCCTGCGCCTGGATCGGGGCAGTGGGTGAGCCACCCCCCGGGCTGGGGCGTGATGATCCGACTCCCGGCAGCGCGAACGCGAGCAGGGCGAGGAACAGGGCCGCCGCCAGGGCCGCACCCGCCGTGCCCAGCAGCGCCTTCCCTCCCCCGCCCAGCCGCCGGACAGGCCGCTCCTCCACCCCCGCCGCGCCCAGCAGGGTCAGCAGCAGCGCGAGCAGGCCGAGGGCCAGGAAGGCGAGGGAACGGCCCCCCGGCACCAGCGCCCCCAGCAGCAGCAGGGCCACCAGCCACCCCGCGCCCCAGCCCACCCGCCCTTCTTCCAGGGCCGCGACACCTAGATGCACAAGCGCCGTGCCGCCCATGACGGTCACGAACGCCTGGATAAACGCCGTCGCCCCCCCCGGCCCCCGCATTCCCGGCAGCGCCACCACCAGCCCCACCCCCGCCCCCAGCAGCAGCAGCGGCACCCGCACCGAGCGCGGCCCGTCTCCCCGCCGGGTGAGGGCCAGGGCCACGGTGAGCCCCAGCACCGCCCACCACGGCAGCCACGCCGCGCCGACCAGCGGGGCGGCCAGCAGCAACAGCGAGCGGTCGGCCCAGAGGGGCACGGAACGCGGGGAGGATGGGGAGAGGGCCACGGGAGTTCTGCCTCCCAGCCTAGCGCAGTGGGGGAAGGGGCGGGGCGCAAATCGGCGGGCGGGCAGGGCAAGAACAGCGTCGCAAGATCGGCACGGCAACCCCTCCGGCCCTGCGGGCCACCTCCCCTTAAAGGGAGGCAACAACTTCGGGTTCCTGAGGGGCAAGAGGCCGCCCCTGGCTCCCCTCTCAGCGGAGCTGACTGAGGGGTTGGCCGCGGCAAACCTTTCGAAAACCGGAAACTGGACTTCGCAGTTGCCGCAGCGGGCGTCTTCCCACACCGAGTTGTAGTGTTGAGCGTCAACAAAGCAGCTCCGGCCCGCGTCCGTGGCGAGGCCCTTCGCGCTGCTCAGGGTGACAGACAGTCATTCACCCACTGACTATCGAAGCCCTCATTGCCAACGAAAACCCCCGCCACGGGGACGGGGGCCGGAAGTTCTACACACTCAATCCAGAAAATCGCGCAGCTTGCGGGTGCGGCTCTCGTGGTACTTGAGCTTCCGCAGCGCCTTGTTCTCGATCTGGCGGATGCGCTCGCGGGTCACGTTGAACCGCTGGCCGACCTCTTCCAGGGTGTGTTCGCGGCCATCGACCAGGCCCTTGCGGAACTTCAGGACCATCGCCTCGCGCTCGGTGAGCTTGGAGAGGGCCTTTTCGAGTTCCTCGGAGAGCAGGGTCTTGGCGGCGTTGTCGACCGGGGAGTCGAGGTTCTCGTCGGGAATGAAGTCGCCGTAGAAGGAGTCCTTCTCGTCGCCGATGGGGGTCTCCAGCGAGACGGGCTCCTGGGAGACCTTCTGGACCTCCTCGACCTTGTTGGCGTCCCAGCCGGGACCCATCGCCTCGGCGATCTCCTCGTAGGTCGCTTCGCGCGAGAGTTCCTGCTGAAGCTGGCGGGCGGTGCGCGTCAGCTTGTTGATCGTCTCGACCATGTGGACCGGGATGCGGATGGTGCGGGCCTGGTCGGCGATGGCGCGGTTGATCGCCTGGCGAATCCACCACGTCGCGTAGGTCGAGAACTTGTAGCGGCGGCGGTACTCGAACTTTTCGACCGCGCGGATCAGGCCCTGGTTGCCCTCCTGAATCAGGTCGAGAAAGCCCAGCCCGCGCCCGGTGTACTTCTTGGCGATGGAGACGACCAGGCGCAGGTTCGCCTCGATCAGGCCCTGGCGGGCGGCGGCCCCGTCCTCCATCTGGCGCATCAGACGGCGGCGCGCCCGGTCCTCGAGGTCGGGCTCCTCCTCCAGCATCTTGCGGGCCTCCTCGCCCTCCTCGATGCGGCGGGCGAGGGCGATCTCCTCCTCCAGGGTGAGCAGCGGCACCCGGCCGATCTCGTGGAGGTACTGCCGCACCGGGTCGTTGGACACGGCGCGCGGCATGTCGTCGAAGTACTTCTCCTCCTCGTCGCCCTCGGCGGCGGCGCCGGGGGCCGCACCCTCCTCCACGTCGTCGAGGTCGGTGTCCTCGTCCTCGTCGTCGAGGTCCTGCACCTCGATCTGCTGGGCAGCGAGGTAGAGCTGCATGTCCTCGAAGGCCTCGGCGCTCTCGGGGTCCAGCCCGTTCGCCTCCAGCGCGACCGACAGGGCGGCGGCGATCTCCTCGCTGGACAGCACCCCCGCCGCGCGGCCCGCCTTCAGGAGCTCCTGGATGCTGGGGTGCGCGTAGTAGGGCTTGTCGGCGGGACCGGCCTTGGCGGCGGGTTTGGCCGCGGGCGCCGCCTTGGTGGCCGCCTTGCGGGCCGGGGTGGGCGCGCCCTCGGCCCCCGCGTCGGTGTTGGGGGCGGGGTCGGTCTGGCTGGCCGCCTTCTTGGCCGAGGCCGACTTCGCCGTGGCCTTGCGGGGCGCCATTTTCCGGGGGGTGACCTCATGGGCGGCTGCGGCGGTCTGGTCCGGCTCGCCGTTCTGGGCCGCCGGGCGGGCGGGGGCGCGGGGGGCGGGGGATGCCTTGACGGGGTTCTCGGCGGGGCCGCCCTCCGTCACGCCCGCGCTGGAGGCCGGGACTTTGCTGCGGGTCCGTGCTTTGGTGGGTTCTGCCATGCGTGCTCCTGTGGCGTGCGGGGAAGGCGGCGAAGGGGGCCGGGGCGCGTCAGTCTAGCAAACCCCCTTTCGACATTCAGATGCCGGTCACCATTGGGAAGCCTGGGGGAAAGAGAGATACGCGGTGAGGGGACGCCGGGTTCCCGGGAGGCGGCTGCCCCAGCCGGGCGCTCAAACGGTCGCCGGGAAAGTGAGGATGAAGGACTCCTTTCCCGGCAACCGTTGTGTTCCCTCTCCTTTCGACGCCCAGTGCGCAATGAGAAGCTGGGCGAACTGGCCTTTTCGCTATCCGGCACAAAGGCAAGCGGTGCTCGCCACCCCTCTCCCGCAAGGGAAGAGGGGGAAAAAGCCCCCGTGCCGCATCTCCGTACTGCGTATCAAGCGTCTTCGGGCGGGTTCAACCCGAATTGAACCGGTTCAACTTGAATGCCTCAGTCCTCCGCCGTCTCCGCGAGGACCAGCGGCTCCCGCTGCCGGTTGAGCCAGCGCGGCGAGTTGCCGTAGGGGTTGAGCACCGGGTCGATGGTCATCTCGCGGGCGGTGCGGTTGCCCTGAGTGCTCTTGGCGAGCTTGAGCATGTCCGCCTTGGGGCGGCGGTCCTCGTACAGCAGGCCGTTCTTCTCCTGGAAGGTGTCGGTGAGCTGGGTGTAGCAGAAGCCCGACAGGCCGTGGCAGTCGTGGATGGCGGCCAGCAGCGCCGAATAGTCCTGAAGGAAGTCGATCTCGCTCTGCGACTCGCTGTAGCCCCAGCCGCTCTCGTGGTTGGGGATGTAGGCGATCCCGCCGAACTCGGAGAGGACCACCGGCTGCCCCATCACCTCGAAGCCGCCCAGCGTCAAGGCCCGGTCGGCGGGCTGCTGCTGCTCCAGCGAGAGCCGGGTGGACTCGATGGTGCCGTAGCGCCGCCGCAACGCCTCGGTGTCGTCGGCGTAGTCGTGGATGGTGAGGATGTCGGTCGCCACGTGTTCCCAGCCGTCGTTGCCGATCACCGGGCGCGAGGAGTCGAAGGTCTTCGTGAGGTGGTACAGCGCCCGCACGTAGTCGCGGTGGGCCGGGTTGGTGGGCAGGTCCGGCACCCCCCACGACTCGTTGAAGGGCACCCACGCCACGATGCAGGGGTGCGAGATGTCGCGCTCCAGCACCTCCTCCCACTCGCGGGTGAGGCGCTTGACCGCCTGCGGGGTGAAGCGGTAGGGGCTGGGCATCTCCTCCCACACCAGCACGCCCAGCACGTCGCACCAGTACAGCCAGCGGGGGTTCTCGATCTTCTGGTGTTTGCGCGCGCCGTTAAAGCCCAGCCTGCGGATGAGTTCCACGTCCTGGCGCAGCTCGTCGTCGGTGGCGGTCATCAAGGAGTCAGGCCAGTAGCCCTGGTCCAGGACCATCCGCAGGTAGTACGGGCGCCCATTGAGCAGGAAGCGGTTGCCGTGGACCGCCACGTAGCGCATGGCGGTGTAGGAGCGCACCCGGTCGACCACCTGCTCCCCCACCAGCAGGTCCACCTGCGCGTCGAGCAGTTGGGGGTGGGCCGGGCTCCAGAGCAGCTCGTTGCGGAAATCGTCGATGCCGGGGTCGGCCAGCGAAATCTGGCGGGAGACCTCGGGGTGGCGCACCCCGTAGCGGTCGTCGGCCAGCAGGTCCCCGTCGCGGTAGAGCCGCACCCGCACGCTCATGCGGGGGGGCAGCGGCCCGGCCACCTCGACCTGCACTCCTATCTCCCAGCTCTGCATGCTGCTCGACCAGCGCACCCGGCGCAGGTAGGTCTCGGGCACCCGCTCCAGCCAGACGGTCTGCCAGATGCCGGTCGTGCGGGGATACCAGATCGAGTGCGGCTCGCGCTGCCAGTCCTGCTTGCCGCGCGGCTTGGCGAGGTCGTGGGGGTCGTCCTCGGCCCGGACCACGATCTCGACCGTCTCGCCCGCCTGGGCCTGCTCGGTGATGTCGGCGGTGAAGGGCGTGTGCCCGCCCTCGTGTTCGGCCACCAGATGGCCGTTCGCCCACACGCTGGCCCGGTAGTCCACCGCGCCGAAGTGCAGCAGCAGACGGCCCGAGCGTTCCTCGGGCGTGAGCGTCACGGTCAGGCTGTACCACACCACGGGGTGAAAGCCCTCGTCACCGATGCCGCTCTTGCGGCTCTCGGGGGCGTAGGGCACCAGGATCTGGCGGTCGAAGATCACCTCGCTGGGGTGGCGCCAGCGCGCCTCATCGTCGTAACAGAACTGCCACAGGCCGCCCAGGTCGCGCCAGTGTTCGCGCTCCAGCAGCGGGGTGGGGTGGGTGGAGTAACGCAAATCCTCTCCTTCTGCCGGGCTGGTCTGCGGTGGCACTCTGCCACCCGGCCACAACTCGCGGTCCCGCAAATGGGCCAGGACAGTATGGAGCCTGACCCGGCGGAGAGGTCAACCGTTTTCGCCCCTTTCCCGCCGGGGCGGTGGGTTCCTCAAGGGACGGGAAATCCCGGGTCGGTGCAGGCCCCCAGGCGGTGCCCCTGGGAAACACGCTCAAGAGCCTTTCGCCGGAAGGCGCGGAAGGTACAAGGGCAACACGGGCACCTCGGCCTGCGCCCTTCTGCCTCCCCGGGCGCCTCCTCGCGCGGGAGGTCCGGGGACTGCCGCTCAGTCGCTGCCACCCGCCGTGAACGTTCCGGCCCGCGCCACGCCTTGAAGGGAGCCTGGCCCCGCTTCCGCCCGGAGCAGCAGCGCCTGCATCTCCTCCCAGGTGCGGTCCCAAGACATGCCCGCCAGCAGCGCGTCCGCCCGGGCACGCCGCCCGGTTTGATCCGCACTCAGGGCCGCCAGGACTGCCGCCTCGAACTCGTCCACCCCCTGCGCGATGCTCACCACCCCGCGCTCGCCGTAGGGCCGCACCACGTCCCGGATCGGGGTCGAGACGACCGGGAGGCCCGCCGCCAGATACTCAGGAGTCTTGGTGGGACTGATGAACTCCGTCGCCTCGTTCAGCGCGAAGGGCAGCAGGGCGACATCCCAGTGAGCCAGGTACGACGGCAGTTCCGCGTAGCTCTTCATCCCCAGGTAGTGCAGGTTCTCCCCCCGCGGCAACTCCGCCGGGTCGATCTTCACCACCGGCCCCAGCAGCACGAACTGCCACTCCGGGCGCCGCCGCGCCAGTTCTCCCACCAGCTCGATGTCGAAGCGCTCATCGATCACGCCGTAGAACCCCAGGCGGGGACGCGAGAGGTGTTGCTGGTCGGCGGGGTCGGGCAGGCCGTTTCTCGCCCGGGCGAAGTGGCCCACATCGACGCTGGAGGGGAAGGGATGGACGTTGTGGTGCTGGCGGCGCTTGGCCTCGTACAGCCGGTGGCCCCCCGTGAACACCACGTCCGCCTGCCGGAACAGCTCCTGCTCCCGCTCTCGCAATTTCGGGGGGGCGCTGCGGAAGTTGGCAAGTTCGTCCATGCAGTCGTACACGACGCTGCCCGGCTGCACCACGTCGAGAAGCGGCAGCCGCATGGGGGTGTAGACCCAGGCGAGGGGCCGCCTCACCCCCTCCCGCTCCAGGAAGGGACCCAGCAGCCGGGCGGTGACCTCCTCGGCGGCGTCGCCGTACAGGCCCGGCGGGACGTGGGGCGTCAGCACGGTCACGCCCCCGTCGGTGGTCACCTCCAGGTGGGGCTGGGCACCGCCCTCCACCGGCTCCTCCAGGTAGTACACGCGCCGGGTGCGGGCCGCCCGGGTCATCAGGTGCTGGGGGCGCTGGTACACGAACTTCCAGCGCAGGTGCGAGAGGCACACCACGTCGGGCTGGCTCTTGAGCATGGGCTTTTCCTCCTGGAATGAACTTGAGAATCAGCCGCGCCGTGGCGGCTGCGTGGGGCTGAACGGGCTGTGGACATCCGCGGTGGATTGGGGCCGCCGGAGCCCGATCCCTGTAACGGCAGGTTCCGGCTTTGGGCTCACCCCCGCCCGCGCTCCCGCCGGACCGTCTCCACGCCGCTACGGAAACCCCAGGGGGGCTTTCAGGAACAGGAAGTCCCCCTGGGAGCCGCGAAAATGCATGAGAACCAGTATAGGGACGCCCCCGTGCATGAGCTTCACGCCCCCATGAACCCGCGGCCTCTTTCCGCTGACGTTGCCCAGAGAAAATGCTGAAGATGGCTAAGGAAAATTCTCATTTCGGTACGGAGTGCAAAAGCCCCGTCGTGCTGAGCGGATACGGAGCATCTCCACGTTAGCCCCTTCGCGTTGCTCCGGGTGACAAGCTTGTGGAGCCCTGACGTGACACGGAGAGTGGTGGCGCCCCACTCCTGGGTATTCCCACTGAACTGGGCTGAGAAGCCCTGGAGAACCTCCCTGTTCCCACCGGACGGTGAGCGGAACAGGGAGTGACGGTGCCCCGGTGGAGGGGCGCTAGGAGGACTCTTGGGGGCGGGGAACGACCTGCCGCCCCTCCCCGCCGTACTCGGCGAGGACATCGCGGGCAACGTCCCCGGCGCGGCCAACCTGCGTGAGCGCGACCACCGCCCCGCCAAAACCTGCCCCCGTCATGCGGGCGCCGTAGGTCGCGGGATGGGCCTGGAGGAGCGCCACCAGCCGGTCGACCTCGGGCACCGTGACCTCGTAGTCGCTCCGCAGGCTGGCGTGGGAGGCGTTCATCAGCTCGCCGAATTCGGGGGCGGGGGCGTTCAGGGCCCGCAGGACGCGGGCGTTCTCGGAGACGACGTGGCGGGCGCGGCGCAGGAGCAGGCCAGGCAGGCCCGTCAGCGCCCCCACGTCCGTCACGTCCCGCAGCTCGCGCACGCCGAGCAGGCGGGAGGCCTCCTCGACCTGGGCGCGGCGTTCGTTGTAC
The DNA here is from genome assembly GCF_002897375.1 of Deinococcus aerius. Taxonomy (NCBI): domain Bacteria; kingdom Thermotogati; phylum Deinococcota; class Deinococci; order Deinococcales; family Deinococcaceae; genus Deinococcus; species Deinococcus aerius. The sequence goes on from NZ_BFAG01000014.1 coordinate 68,234, forward strand.
CCGCTCTCGGCCAGGCGCCGGGGCACGCCGCTGTCCAGGACGAGGACCTCGCCGCCCGCCGGGAGGGGCAGCTTGCGCCGCTCCAGCGTGCGGGTGTCGAGGAACAGCATGTGCCCCTCGTCAGCGAGGCTGCTCGCCATCTGGTCCATGATGCCGCTCATCACGCCCACGAACTCGTGTTCGACCCGCTGCCCCAGCAGGGCGAGGTCCACGTCGGTGAGGGAGAGGTCATACCGCTCCCTCAGCGCCCGCAGGGTGGCGATCTCCAGCGCGGCGCTGCTCGATAGCCCCCCGGAGGGCACGTCGGAGGTGATCCACACGTCGAGCGCGCCCTGCACTCCCGCCACCGAGACGCAGCCCGTCACGTACGGCGCGAACTCGGTCCCCTTCTCCCCGAGGGGAACCTCCAGCATCCGCCCGAAGTTGTCGGAGTACAGGCGGTGCGTCTCCCCCTCCCGCCGGGCCAGGGCCACCGTCGTCTGCTGCGGAATCGCGCTCGGCAGCACGAAGCCGCCCTGGTAGTCGGTGTGCTCGCCGAGGAGGTTGACCCGGCCCGGCGCGCGGGCGGTGACCTCCGGCGGGCGGCCGAACACTTCCTCAAAGGACGGCAAGGGCCACCTCCCGCAGTTCCGCCGCCTTCTGCTCGGGCAGGGCGTCGTTGGCGAACTCGCCCGCGCCCTGCTCGGTCCCGGCGAGGTACTTCAGGCGGCCCGGGGCGCGCAGGTAGGGCGAAATCTCGATCCTCAGCGGCCACTCGGGGTAACTCTGCCCGTCCGTCGGCGCCTGCTGCACGGTGAGCAGGTAGGGCATCCGCACGCCGAACAGCGCGTCCAGCCGCATCAGGGCGTCCTTGAGCACGGCGGCAAAGGCGTCGCGCTCCGCGTCCTCCAGGTCGGAGAGGAAGGCGGCGGGCCGGGTCGGCAACACCCAGGTCTCGTAGGTGAAGCGGGCGAAGGGCGGCACCACGCTGAGCGCCGCGCCCCCGTCCCGGATGACGCGCAGCCCGGCCTCGCGCTCGGTGCGGATGAAGTCCGTAAGCCAGGGGCGGCCGTGTTCCTCGCGCCAGGCCCGCATCTGCCCCAGGGCGCGGGTCTGCACCGGGGGGAGGTGGTCGTAGGCGTAGATCTGGCCGTGGGGGTGGTGCAGCGTGACGCCGACCTCCACCCCCCGGTTCTCGAAGGGCAGCACGTACTGGAGGCGGGGGTCACGGCCGAGTTCGGTCGTGCGGTCGGCCCACACGTCGAGGAGCAGACGCACCTCCTCGACCGGCAGGCCGCCCAGGGTGCCCGTCGGGTCCTGGCTGAACACCACGACCTCGCACTTGCCCACACCGGGGCGCACGGGCACGCCGGGCACCGGGTCGGGTTCGGGCGCGTCCGGGATCAGGCTGGGAAAGCGGTTGTCGAACACCGCCATGTCGTAGCGGCCCCGCGGCAGCTCGGTGGGGTGCGCCTCGTCGTGGGTGGGCGCGAGCGGGTTGTACTCGGGCGGCGGCAGGAAGGTGCGGTTCTGGCGGTGCGCCGCGTACATCACCCACTCGCCGCGCACCGGATGCCAGCGCATCTGGGGCCGCGCCACCACGGGCTGCGGGTCGGGGCTGGGGATGGGGCTCTCGACCTCGACCGGGGCCAGCCCGTAGAGCGTCAGGGCGCGGCCATCCGGTTTCACGAACTCCGATTTATGCATGGTCACCCGTCTCTGTCCTCCCGCTTGACACGTTCGGGGGGCAGCATAGCCTGTTTCGCCCGGGAGGGTCGGCGCCGGGCGGCGGCATGAGAGCGGGGCCGGGGCTTTCCTGAAGGGGCGTGGACTCCCTCTACACCTGGGCCGGTGCAGATTGGGCCTGGGAGGAAAGAATGGGGTCAACCCTTCGGACGGGGCGCGCCCCCGAAGTCCTGGCCGTCATCCTGATGGGCGACGGGCCAATCTCGGTGCTGCGACCCGTGAGGCACAGCCCGCTGTGGTGGATGCCGCTGCCGGGGGTGCGGCCCCTGATGGACCTGATGGAGTGGTGCGCCGAGCGCCCGAACGTCACCCGTGCCCCCGGCCTGTAGCTGGACGCGCGGCTATACGCCTCGCCGCCGACCGTGGATGAACGGGCGCCCGCCCGCTTCCGGTAGCTCACTCAGGGAAGCTGGGCGTACAGGTCCACCCGCCCACCCGGGCGCACGTCGTCGCGGGCCGCAATGGCAACGGTGGCGCTGGGACCGGTGCGGCTGCTGAGCTGGGTGATCAGGTCCACGAACTCGTTCACGTCGAGGCCCTGGTTGGTGATGTACTCCCCGGGCACGCCCCGGGTGGTGAGGTCCACGACCGCGTCCTGCACGAGGTCCTGAATCTGGCTCTGGAGGGCGCGGGTATCGCCCCCCAGCGTGACGGTCGCGCGGCGGATGGGCTGGCCGCCCCGGTACAGCACCGTGTTGGGCCGGGCATCGCAGGTGAGGTCCACCGGGAAGCCCACGGCGGTGTTGTTCGCCGCCCGGCACTGGACGAAGGTGCTCGCGTTCAGGCCGCGCAGCTTGGTCTCCAGGGCCGAGCGCGCGGAGGGGCTGAGGCGGGCGGCGGGCGTGCCCTTCGCGCCCCGGCTGCTCGCGGCGGCGGCGGCACTTTGCAGGAAGCCGTCGAGGTTCCGCACGCTAGGCACGACCCCGGCGTACACCAGGTCGTTCTTGGGAAAGGCGAGGTCCGCGCTGCGGCTGGCGCTGAGCTCGTTGCGGGCACTGGAATACTCGTCCTGGAGCTTGCCCAGGCTGGCGCGGGTGGAGGCGAGGTCGCGGGCCAGCGCCTCGTTCGCGGCGCGCAGGTCAGCCTGCTGGGCGCGCAGGGTCACCAGGTCGGCCCTGATCCGGTCGCGCTCGGCGGCGATGGCGGCGCGCTCGCGGGCGGCGGCGTCGCGGGCCTGAAAGGCCGCGTCGCGGGCACGGGTGGCGGCGTCGCGCTGCTGGGCCACGGCGTCCCGCTCCCGCGTCGCCGCGTCACGCGCCTGCGCGGCGGCGTCCCGTTGCCGAATGGCGGCGTCGCGGGCCTGGTTGGCCGCGTCCCGTTCCCCGGCGGCGGCGTCCCGTTCGGCGGTCAGGCGGTCGCGGGCGGCGATCAGGCTGGCGCGCTCGGCAGTCAGCCGGTCCCGCTCCTTCTGGGCGGCGAGGCGCTGGGCCTCGGCCCGGGTGGCGGCGGCCACGGCGGCGTCGCGGGCCGCGCGGGCGGCGTCGCGTTCCCCCGCCAACTGGTTGCGCTCGGCCTCGATCCTCTGACGGGAGGCCTCCAGAGCGCGCACCTGGGTGTCCAGCTTGGCGGCGCGGGCCTGGGCCTGCTCGGCGCGCGTCTGGGCCACCTGGGCCCGGGTCTGGGCCTGGGTGACCTGGGCCTCCGCCTGCGCGGCGCGGGCGTCCAACGTCTCCACCTGCCGCCCGAGCGTCTGCACCCGGGCGTCCAGTTCCCGGGCACGGTCCCGGCTGGCGGCCAGGTCAGCCTCCGAGGCGGCCAGTCGGGCGCGGCTCTGCTCGGCGCGGGCCTCCAGCGTCTCGCGCAGCCGGGTGAGCTCGGTCACCTGTGCCCGGAGGTCCTGGGCCTGTACCAGGGCGGCCTTGCGCTGCGCCTGGGCCTGGGCCCGCCCCGCCTCCGCAGCCCGCAACTCGGCATTCGCCTGCGTGAGGCTCGCCCGCGCCGCCTCGCGTTCCCGGCGCAGCGCCCCCGCCTCGCGGCGGGCGGTGTCGCGCTCGCGCTGCGCGGCCTGGAGGTCACCCTGCACCCCCCGGACCTCCTCGCGCAGCGCGTTGATCTGGGGCCGGAGCTGGTCCGCCTGCGCGATGGTGTTCACCGCCGAGCGGTTGAGCAGCAGGAAGGCCGCCAGGCTCGCCGCGCTGATCCCCATTCCGGCGAGCACGGCGACGATCAGCGCGGTGGTCTTGGGCCGCAGCCCGAACCAGCGCAGGTGCTTGCGGCCCACCTTTTTGGCGATGGTGTCGGCGGCGTAGGCCACCACCCCGGAGAGGAGGATCACGAAGGGCAGAAAGAGCCACAGCACGAGCCTTCTCCCCGTTACAGCTCGAAGTCGTCGCCCAGGTAGTGGCGCCGGGCGTCCTCGTCGGCGGCGAACTCCCCGGGCGTGCCCTGGAACTTCAGCTCGCCGTCGAACATCAGGTACACCCGGTCGGTCAGGGCGATGGTCTCGCGCACGTTGTGGTCGGTGATGAAGACCCCGATCCCCCGGCGGTCACGCAGCTCGCGGATCAGCCGCTGAATCTCGCGGATGCTCTTGGGGTCCACGCCCGTGAAGGGCTCGTCGAGGAGCAGGTAGTCGGGATCGGTCGTGAGCGCCCGGGCGAGTTCCAGCCGCCGCCGCTCCCCGCCCGAGAGCTGGTAGGCGTAGGAGTTCGCCAGGTGGCTCAATCCGAACTCGGCGAGCAGGGCGTCCGCGCGGGTCTCCTGCTCGGCGCGGGGCAGGCGCTGATACTCGAGGATGGCGAGCAGGTTGTCCCGCGCCGTCAGTTTGCGGAAGGCGCTGGGCTCCTGCGGCAGGTACCCCAGGCCCAGCCGCGCCCGCTCGTGCATGGGGAGGCGGGTCACGTCGCGCTCGCCGAGGCGGATGCGGCCCCCGCCCGGGCGGATAAAGCCCACCAGCATGTAGAAGGTGGTCGTCTTCCCCGCCCCGTTCGGCCCGAAGAGCGCCACGATCTCGCCGGGCCGCACCGTGAAATCCACCCCGCGCACGACCTGCCGCCGCCCATACGTCTTGCGAAGGCCCTGGGCCAGGAGTTCGGGGCGCGCGGTGCCGACGGGGACGGTGGGGAGGGCGGCAGGGGCGGTCACGTCAGCGAGCGTAGCACGGGGTGTTGACCTCGGCCGTGAGGGCGGGAACGAAGGGGAAGCAGAGGGCCTCCGCCTGTCCTGTGCGCCTCCTTGTCGGGCTGCGGGGGTTGAAAGCCGGACAAAGGTTGCCTGCACACGGCCAGAACGCCCGGGGTTTTTCCGTCGAGTTCGTGCCGGGTCGAGTGGGTGTGCGACCTGGGGGAGTGGAACCCCTGAGCGATGGGCCGAGCAGGCTGCCCCCCGCAGAACTCCAGGTCGTGGTGGATCAGGGGCGGTGGCGGCTGGTCAGGTCCGCCGCCAGACCGCCCTGCCCCGGGTGTCAGGCCCTCTCGGGAAGTCTTCACGGCCACTCTGCAAGGCAGTCCCAGCACGTGGTGGGCGAGCGGTACGCGAGGCGGCGCTGCTCACTCGCCACCTCCGCCAGGGTCTCGCCCGCACCGCCCGGCTCGGCGGGGACGGGGCCAGGATGAGCTACCCCGCACCGCGCACCTCCTCCAAGCCCACCATGACATAGCGGTTCTCGCGGTCGTAGGTCTGGCTGCGCGCGCCGAAGCGCTCCAGCATGGCTTCCGGGAGCATCGACTGAACGTTGGGACGTTCGGTAATCATGGTCGCGGCCTTTCTGCCCCGCGCGGGCGAGACAGGCGTGATGGCCGGTGGATCGGCGCTGCCCCGCCGTGGGCGCTTGATGACGGCGCCCACCACCTGATGGTGAGCAAGCCGGTCCGCCGCGGTGCCCGGGAGGTTCGCGGGCGGCACCCCGACCAGGGGGTGCCGCCGCAAGGTTATTTCGTCCAGACGGTAGCGCCGGTGTCGCCGGTGAGGCGGCGCAGGAAGGCGTCCTTGTTCCCCTCGTGGCCCGCCCCGAGGTCGGCGTAGGTGTACCCGGTCGTGTACACCTGGGTCACGTCGAAGGTGGACGGGAAAGGATCGGGCAGCAGGGGGCTCTGGCCGTTCACGCCGCCCCTGACGACCCGGGTGGCGATCCCGAAGCCGAAGGTGCCGTAGTTGCTCGGGCTCGGGTCACCGGCGATGGTCTTGGACCACGACCAGAACGCGTCCTTGCTGAAGCGGGTGACGAAAGCGCCGAAGATCATGGTGGAGGGGTCGCGCTGGTATCCGGTGATGTAGAGGCCTTCGGGCGTGGCGCTGGCGCCGCCCACGAAGGTCGAGTCCGAGGAGCCCAGGCTGTCGTACCTCCACCGCTCCGCGCCCGTCGCCCCGTCGTAGCGGGCGATGGAGAGCTTCTGCGCGTAGGGGTAGGCGTTGATTTGGTGGGTGCCCGCCAGGTAGACGTCGTTGTAGGACACGGCCAGGCTGGCCCCAAAGTAGCGGTCGGCGGAGTGGTATCGCCGCGTCCAGATCACGCCGTCGGTGCCGGGGTCCAGCTTTCTGATGCACCGGTCGCTGCCGCCACCCGCGCTCAAGATGAAGCCCGCCGTGTACAGCGCCCCGTACTCGTTGGTGGCGACCGGGCCCGAGCACAGGTCGGAGAAGCGGGTCCAGAGGCGCGTGCCGTCGCGGGTATAGCCGGAGACGGCCCCCTTCCCGTTGATGGTCTGCGACACCCAGACGAGGTTGCCGTTGGGCTCCGCCGCGACCCCGTCCACCTCGTCGGAGCCGGTGGTGCCAATTTGGCGGGTCCAGGCCACCGCTCCGCTCGGGGTGTACTTGCGGATGAAGCCGTCGTACCTCCCCTGGTAGCTGCCCTTGAGGCTGCCCGCCGTTCGCCCCACTACGTACACGTTGTCGTAGCGGTCGGTCGCAATCTGATAAACGAGCTCTTGGTCGGAGCTGCCCAACTGCCGCCCCCACACCAGGTTGCCCGCCGCGTCGTACTTGGCGAGGAAGGCGTCCTCGTCCCCCTCATTCGAGTCATACAGGGCGCCGCGGGTGCTCCCGGCCATGTACACGCCCGCGCTGTATTTGCGACCGCGCTGCCCTCGTCACCGCTGCGGGTGCCGGACTGGGGGGTGAGCACCGCGGTGGCTTTCATGTCTGGGGCAGGGGTTTGGGTCACCTGCGGGGCGACGGGTTGGCCGCAGGCGCTCAGCAGTCCGGCCAGCAGCAGCAAAAGGCGGTTGTTCTTCGTCATGATGTCTCTCCATCTGGAGCGGATAAAACGGTGGGCCTTGGAACCCTTCCACTCAAGCTCTTGCGAGGCCCCCCGGTGGCTCTGGCTGACCGGTTCAGCGGGCGGAATGGTCGTGCGTGGCCGTCGCTGCCGCCGGGCAGGTCACCAGCGGGTTCCAGTTGGCGAAGAGTTCCAGCGGGTTGTGCTGCCAGGCCCACAGGTGCAGCGCGTAGAACGGCTGGGGCAGCAGCGTCGTGTTCAGTGAGAACTCCCGACCCAGCAGCGTGGGGGCGGCCTTGTGGCCCGCGTCGTGCCAGGCCTTCTGGAACACGATGTACTCCACCCCGACCAGCCGCAGCGACCCGTCCGCCCGGGGCTCATACATCAGGGCCTCGGGCCGCAGCGGGTCGAGGCGCGGGTCCCCGATCAGGGCGGCGTTGGTGTAGTGGACGCCCTGCGCGCCCTGGCGACCGCTCATACAGTCCATGAACTTCCCGTAGCCCGCCGCGAGCGCGGCGTTCACGTCCTCGAAGGGCGCCACCGCGGCGCGAATCTGCACGAGTTGCCCCAGGGTCGGCTGCGGGGCGTACGGGGTTATGGCAGCGGCGGCGGATGCGAACAGCAGAACTCCAGATGTGAGCAACACATGCCTCATGGTGGTCCCTCCTCAGCAGGTATTCGTTCCCTCGCCCGCGTCTTCGGCGAGCCGATGGAACGACAACCCGCGCCTGGTGACGGTCCTCTCCCGAAGCACCGGGCCGCCCCGGTGCCTGCCCTGTCGCCGTTGAGAGTCCTTACCCTCCGGGGTCGGCCCGGCGACCACGCCACCCCCGCCTCAGCGGTAGAAGTACGGGTCGAGGACACTCACCGGCGTGATGCGGTCCACGGGGAGGCCGTTGCGCTCGGCGGCGCGGCGGATGGCCCCGGGGTCCGGGCCGTCGTAGATGCAGTAGGTCTGCCGATGATCTCCCGTCACGTAGGAATGCACCCAGGTCACGCCCAGGTCGGCGTTGTGGTCCACCACGTTCAGGCAGGCGGTGGCGCCCTCGGCCGTCATGGGGATGTGCAGACCTTCCGGGAATGTCCGTTCGACCAGGTAACGCGGCATATGTTCCTCCTGTGTCCCGGACGTGGAATTGGGGTCGTCCGGGGACACGTGCAGCCTGAGGCCGGGCTGGTTAAAAGCTGGTCAAAAAACCGGGCGGGGTGGGCCACCCGGGGGGCAAGGCCGCGCGGTTCAGGAAGTGCGGGCGCCGTCGGCCCGAACCCGAGGTGAACCCCGCCGCGCCGGACATCCCGCTGTTCCCGATGCCCACGTCGTCCCGAGGGGTTCGGCAGCGTGACGCTCCAAAGCTGGCGCTGGGAACTTCGAACCCTGCTCGACCCCGGGAACAGCAGCTAAGATGGGATCGTCAACGCGTCGCAACCAGGGTTGACGCCCTGGGAAATTGGCGACCCCTCGGAGGTGCGGGGTGCGGAGCGAGCTGCAAGCGGGCCTGGTCAGAGGACTCGGGGCGGTGCGGTCCCGGCGGGTGGGCGTGGCCCTGGGCCTGTGGGGCGAGCCGGGCATCGGCAAGACCTTTCTGGCAGACGCGGTGCTGGGCGCCGTGGGCTGCGCCTGCTACCGCGCCCACGCCACGCAGGACCTCGGGGCGCTCGCGCTGGCCCTGCCCCGCGCCGGGCGGCTGCCGGGCTGGGCGGCGGGGCAACTGGCCCGCCTCGCGCGGGGCGAGACCCTGGACGCGGCGGCGGGCGTGAACACCCTCGCGGCGGCGCTCTCCGCCCTGGCCCCCTTCGTGCTGCACCTGGAGGACCTGCACGAGGCGGGACCCGAGCCGCACGCCCGGATCGTGGAGCTGGCGCGGGCCGTCAGGCGCAGCCCCGGGGTGGGCCTGCTGGTGACCAGCCGGGGCGAGCCGCCCGCCCCCTTCACGGGCTACCGCCTCCGCCCACTGGGCGGGGACGAGCTGGCGGCGCTGCTGGGGAGGGAACTCGGGGCCGAGTTGCCCGGGCAGGCGACCGCCTGGATCACGGACCGCACGGGCGGCAATCCGCTGTTCGCCCTGGAGTTCCTGCGCTACCTGAGCCGCCAGGGCTTCCTGTGGAGCGACGGGCGGCGCTGGCACTGGCGCGCCCCCGGGAACGGCTTCGTGCCCGCCACGGTAGAGGCCCTGATCGCCTCGCTGTATGCCGGTGCGGCGCGGGACCCGGACGAGCGGGCGGTACTGGAAGCCCGCGCCCTGCTGCCCGCCGGGCTGGAGGCCGGGGAGCTGGAGGCCGTCTGGGGGCCGCTGGCCGGGCTGGAGGGCGGAGCGCTGGGTGAGGCCCGGCGGCGCCTGGAGGCCGCCGGACTGCTGCGGGGGGACCACTTCGCCCACCCGCTGTTCGGGGAGGTGATCGCGCGCGAGCTGACGGGGGAACGCCGCGAGCACCTCGCCCGGCAGGCCCTCCCGGTGCTCGCCCGGGTGAACCCCCTGCTGGCCGCCGAGCTGCTGGAGGCCGCGCGGCTCCCGGACGCCGAGGCGTTGGCGCTGCTCGACCAGGCCGCCGCCCAGGCGAAGGTGGCGGGGCAGGGGGTGCGGGCGGGCCGCCTGCTGGCCCGCAGCGTGACCTGGCGCCACGGGGCGGACCGCGCCAGGGTCGCCCTGGAGGCCGCCCGGCTGCTGTACGACACTGACTACGGCGAGGTGGTGCGCCTGCTGGAGCTCAGCCTGGAGGCCGAGCCGGACAACGCGGAGGCGCTGTACTTCCTGGCCGAGTGGCGGCTGCTGGAGCGGGCGGGCCACGCCCCGGACGCGCTGCTGGCCCGCCTGCCCGAGACGGAACGGGCCAGTGCCCGGTGGTGGTCGAAGTGGATCAAATTCCACTTCCTGGCCGGGGCCTGGCCGGAGGTGTTGCGCCTGTGGCAGGCCCACCCCGGGTTCCACGCCGGGGCTCCGGCCATGACCGTGCACGATGTCGCCTTCGCCCACCTGCTCACGGGGGACCCGGCAGGGGTGCTGGCCCTCACCGGCCCCGCCCTGGAGCGCCCGGACCTGGGGCCGCTGGAACGCTGCGACCTCTGGAACGTCCAGGCCTGCGCCCTGTGTGAATTGGGCGAGCTGGACACCGCGCTGGAGGCTCTTGGACACGCCATCGACGTGGGCGGCGCGGAGGGGGCCACCGTCTGGCTGAGTTCGTACCTGTTCAACCGGGCGGAGGTGCTCGCGCGCACCGACCAGCCCCTGGACCGGGCCATCGCCGACGCCGAGGCGTGCGTCCGGTTGCGGGTGGCGCACGGCTCGCCCTACCAGGTGGCGCAGGTCCAGCCGCTGCTGGGGCACCTGCTCACCCTGCGGGGCGACTTCGAGCGGGCCGAGACGCTGCTGCTGGAGACCCGGGCGCTGGGCGAGCGGTCTCCCGCGGGGGACGCCCTGCCCCGCTGCCTGATCGCGCTGGCCGAGCTGTACCTGGAGTGGGACCCCCCGCACGGCCCGGTGCTGGCCCGCCGGGCAGCGGCGGCGGCACTGGACCTCGCCCGCGCCCCGCAGAACGTCGAGCTGCTGCCCGAGGCGCTGGAGGTGAACGCCGACGCCGCCCGGCGGGCGGGCGACCCGCAGGCCGCCACCCGGCTGCTGGCCGAGGCGGGGGCGCTGATCGGGGGGAGAGCCGCCCCTTCCGCTCAGGCCCGCCTGTGGCGGCGGCAGGCCGGGCTGGAGGCGGAGGCTGGGCGGGTGGACGCGGCCCGGGCGCTGCTGGAACGGGCGCTGACCCTGGCCCGCACCCACGGACCGGCCCGGGAGGCCCAGCTCTGCGGGCTGGCCCTGGACCACCTGCGGGGCGACGCCGCCGGGGCCAGGGCGCGTCAGGCCTGGTTCGAGGCCCGCGGCCTGGGGGCGCTGGCCGCCCGGGCGCGGCGCCTCTTCCCCGAACCCGCCGCGCCGGACGTGCCGGCCCCGCCCGCCCTGCGCCTGAACGTGCTCGGGCCTCCCACCCTGGAGCGCGGCGGCCAGCGGGTCGTCTACCGGGGCCGCAGGAGGACCGAACTGCTGGCCTGCCTGCTCGAAGCGCGCCTCGCCGGGAGGGCGGAGCTGGGCACGCTGGACCTGCTGGACGCCCTGTACCCCGGCGAGCCCGAGGAGGCCGCGCGGCGCACCCTCAAGCAGCACGTCCACCTGCTGCGCGAGGCGCTGGGCGCGGGCTGCGTGCTGAGCACCCCCGGGGGGTACGCCCTGGGCGCGGTGGGCAGCGACGCCGAGGCGTTCCTGGCGGGTGGTCCCGCCGCCCTGTGGCGCGGCCCCTACCTGGGCGGCCTGGCGGAGGGCTGGCAGCCGGGCGTGCGGGATGCCCTGAGCCTGGCCCTGCGCGAGCGGGTGGAGACGCTGCTCCTCTCCGACCCGCCGGAGGCGGCCCGCCTGGGCCGGGTGCTGTGCGAGATGGAGCCCTACGACGGGGAGGCGCTGCGGCTGACCCTGAGCGCCCTGGAGGCCGCGGGCGAGCACCGGGCGGCGGGGCAGTTCTACCGGGAGCGGCGCGCGGCGCTCTTGGAGGTGGGCGAGGTGCTGCCGGTGGAGGCCGGGGCCTTCGTGGGGACCTGACCCTTCCGGCCGGCAGGACGAGGCGCTCCGGCTTCCGGGCGAACGGCCCCACGGGGACAGGGGCCCCCTGCCCTCAGCCCTTCCCCTTACACTACCCCCATGCTGCTGACCATCATCGTGCTCGATTCCGTGGGGGTGGGGGCGCTCCCCGACGCGGCGAGCTTTGGGGACGTGGGGGCGCACACCCTCAACCACACCTTGGAGGCGGCCCCGGTCACCCTCCCCCATCTGGCCCGGCTGGGGCTGAGCCGGGTGCCGACCGTGCGGACCTCGCCCAACACCATCCCGGCGGGAGAGGTGGAGGGCGCCTTCGGCCGCCTGCGCGAGGTCAGCCCCGGCAAGGACACGAGCACCGGCCACTGGGAGTTTATGGGCGTGCAACTGGAACACGCCTTCCAGGTCTTCCCCGACGGCTTCCCGCCCGCCGTGATGGACCGTTTCGACGCGGCGACCGGGCGCGGGCACCTGTGCAACAAGCCCTACAGCGGCACGGACGTGATCCGCGACTACGGCGCGGAGCATCTTCGCACCGGCTTTCCCATCGTGTACACGAGCGCCGACAGCGTGTTCCAGATCGCCGCGCACGAGGACGTGGTGCCGCTGGAGACGCTGTACGCCTGGTGCCAGGCGGCGCGCGCGATCTTGCAGGGCGAGTACGCCGTCGCCCGGGTGATCGCCCGGCCCTTCCGGGGCGAGACCCCCTTCGAGCGGGCGAATGAACACCGCCGGGACTTCTCGCTCGTGCCGCCGCCCACCGTGCTCGACGCGCTGAAGGCGGCGGGGTGCGAGGTGGTGGGCATCGGCAAGATTCCCGACATCTACGCGCACCGGGGCTTCACCGAGGAGATCCACACCGACAGCAACGCGGACGGGATCGCCAAGACGCTCGCGCGGATGCGGCAGGGGGGAAACGGGCTGATCTTCACCAACCTGGTGGATTTCGACGCGAAGTTCGGGCACCGCCGCGATCCTCAGGGTTACAGCGCGGCGCTCGGGCAATTTGACGCGGCGCTGCCGGAGCTGCTGGCGGCGGTGCCCCGGGACGGCGCGCTCCTCGTCATCAGTGACCACGGGAACGACCCCACCTGGCACGGAACGGACCACACCCGCGAGTACGGGCTGCTGCTGGGCTGGCGCCCCGGGCTGACGGGGGCGGTGGACCTGGGCGAGCGCGCCACCTTTGCCGACGTGGGCGCGACCGCCGCCGAGGCGCTGGGGGCCGAGTGGGACGGGCCGGGTGAGAGCTTCTGGAGCGCCCTGAGGTGAACGGCGAGGCACCGGAAGCGCCCGACTTCCGCATCCAGCCGGAGGCCTTCACGCTCACCCTCTCGCTGGGGGGGCGGTACGCGGGCAGCCAGGAGTGGGCGATCCACCCCGAGCGCGGCGCCCTCGTGGCGCGGGTGCAAACTGACTTCGGCGGCGTGCTGCCGGAGGTGCGGCGGGTGCAGACGAGCCGCCTCCACCCCCGCTTCCTGACGAGCCTGCACTACGCGGAGGGCGACGGGCGGGGGCGGGCGAACTTCGAGACGACCTTCGACCGCCGCTCGGGCCTGACCACCCTGCGCCAGGGCAAGGAGGAGGCGACCGCGCCGCTGACCACCGACCACCACGACCCGGTGTCGCTGCTGCTGTGGCTGCGCACCCTGGAGGACGTGGACCGGGCCGACGCGCGGCTGACGGGCGGGCGCGTCCTCGTGCAGCGGCTGCCGGCGGCGGAGGTCGGCGGCCTGCCCGCCCGCGCGTACTTCCTGCGGCCCGGCGGGGCTTACGTCTACATCGAGCAGGCTCCCCCCCACCGCCTGCTGCGCCTGATCCAGCCCACCGACTTCGGCCCGGTCGAGGCCACCCTCCAGCCGCCCCGCAAGCCGCAGCCCGAACGGCGACGGCGGCGGGCGTCGTAGCTCGAACTTCCCCACCCTTCCCGGAGACCCCATGCAAGTCCTTCAAGGTGACGCCGCCCGCGCGGCCCTGACCCGAACCTTTTCCGAGATTCCCGTTCCCGACAGCGTCCTGGCACGGATTGAAGCCACCTTCGGCGAGCCCCTCACGCCCGAGCAGGTGGTCACCCGCATCCTCGCCGACGTGAGGGCGCGGGGCGACGACGCGCTGCTGGAGTGGACCGAGACGTTGGACGGCGCCCGAATTCATGCCCTGGAAGTTCCCCGCGGGGAGATCGAGGCGGCGCGGGTCGAGCCCGAACTCCAGGATGCGATTCGTCTGGCGGTGGGCCGGGTGCGGGCCTTCTACGAGCAGCAACCGGCCCACGGCTTTCTGGAACACGGGCCGGACGGGGCGCTGGGCCAGCTCGTGCGCCCGCTGGGCCGGGTCGGGGTGTACGTGCCCGGCGGCCTCGCTCCCCTGGTCAGCACGCTGATCCACACGGCGGTTCCGGCGCGGGTGGCGGGCGTGCCCGAGCTCATCGTCACCACGCCGCCCGCGCGGGACGGGACAGTGAACCCGGCGATTCTCGTCGCGGCCCGGGAGGTCGGGATTGACCGGGTGTTCCGGGTGGGGGGCGCGCAGGCCATCGGGGCGCTCGCCTACGGGACGGCCAGCGTGCCCGCCGTGGACAAGATCGCCGGGCCGGGCAACCTCTTCGTGGTGATCGCCAAGCGGATGGTGTACGGGCAGACGGGCATCGAGAGCCTGCCCGGCCCGACCGAGACCCTCGTGGTGGCGGACGACAGCGCAAGACCCGCCTTCGTGGCCGCCGACCTGCTCGCCCAGGCCGAACACCTGGGGGCCGAGCCCGTCCTGATCGGCACCAGCCGCGACCTGCTCGTGGAGGTGCAAAACCAGTTGGGCGGCCAGCTCGAGGCCCTGCCCGAGCCCAACCGGAGCTGGGCGCGCGACAGCGTGCTGGCCCGGATGAAGGTCGTTCTGGCCGCCAGTCTGGACGAGGCCCTCGACCTTGCCAACCTGTATGCCCCCGAGCACCTGTGCCTGCTCACCCGCGACCCCTGGAGCCTGCTCGGGCGGGTGCGGCGGGCGGGCGGCGTCTTTGTCGGCGAGGCGAGCATGGAGGCGCTGGGCGACTACGTGGCGGGTCCCAGCCACGTCATGCCGACCGGCGGCACCGCCCGCTTCTTGAGCCCCGTCAACGTTCGCGACTTCCAGAACATCATCAGCGTGGTGGGCGTGAACGAGGCCGCCCTGCGCCGCATCGGCCCCCCCGCCGCCGTCCTCGCCCGCGCCGAGGGGCTGGAGGCCCACGCCCGCGCCATCGAGGCCCGGTTGATGCCGGAGGTGCCCGACGCTCACCCGGAAGCGACGTTGGAGGCGGTGAAGGGAACGGAGGAGCGCGAGGTGTAGCGAGGCGGGGAGCCAGGAGCCTCATCCTCTCTGGCCCCACGCTTCAGCCCGGCAAAAGGGAGAGGCCCACTCGCCTCCCCCTTGTCCCGTCCCCGCCGTTTACCCGCCGCTGACGGCTTCGAGGTCGTAGTTGTTCAGAATCTCGGTCTGGATGTCGGGGGTGCCGTTGTAGATGTTCCAGCCGTACTTGGTGCCCTGGAAGAACTGGTTGTCGCGCCCCGCGTACACGAGCAGCTTGCCGTTGTCGCGGCTGAGGACCACGTCGCCGGTGTCGAAGCGGCCGTTGTTGTTCGCGTCGCGGAAGACGACCACCCGGTAGGTGCCGTAGGGCACGTTGCGGGGCAGGGTGAGGGTATAGCCGCCCGTCAGGAACTTGTCGATCACCTGCGGCTGGCTGCCGTTGGCGGTGTACTGCCCGCTGTTGTACCCGACCACCGCCAGCCCGAGGTTCTGGTTGGGGCTGAACCCCTTGAGCTGCCCCGAGACGGCGGCGCTGCGGGTGCCGAAAAGGCTGCACGAGCTGAGGGCGAGCGTACCGAGCGTGGCGACAGCGAGAATCTTCTTCATGGCGAGACCTCCTCGGGAATGTGCCTCACGCTACCGAGTGTGAAGGGCAGGGGCAACCCGGCAACCCTTCCCGCTGGGCTCACGGGAGGCTCATGGGGAGGGTGGCGGGGGCGGCACACCTGACGGAGCCTTCATCCGCCGGGGGCGGCTATAGTGGCGGCGATGCAGAGGCCTCCCTTCACCGCCCTTGCCGCCGTCTACGACGCGATCATGGCGGATGTGGAGTACGACCACTGGGTGGACTTCGTGCTGACCTATGCCCGGGACGGCGGGCTGGAGGCGGAGACGGCACTCGACCTGGCCTGCGGCACCGGGGGCTTCACCCGCGAACTGTACGGGACGGGACTGCGCGTCCACGGCCTGGACGGCAGCGCCGAGATGCTGGAGGTAGCGCGGGAACGTCTGCCCGCCGATGTGGCCCTGAGCGTGGGCGACCTGCGGACCTTCGATCTGGGCGAAACTTTCGACCTCGTCACCTGCGTGTTCGACAGCCTGAACAACCTGCTGACGCCGGGGGACCTGGGCGCCGCGCTGGGGCGGGCCCGCGCCCACCTGCGGCCCGGCGGCCTGCTCGCCTGCGACCTGAACACCCGGCTGGGCGTGCGGGAACTGTGGGAGGGGAGCCAGATAGAGGGGCTGGCCGATCTGCCGGACGGCCGCGAGGTGCATTACCACTGGTCGCACCACTACGACCCGGGCACAGAACTGGGCGTGGTGCAGGCCTTCTGCCGGGTCGAGGACGGCGAGGGCGGGCTGGACGAGTTCGTGGAGGAGCACCGCGAGCGCGGCTACGACCCGGCGGACCTCGAACCGCTGCTGGCGGGAGCGGGTTTCACGCGCTGGGAGATCGTGGAGTACCCGGATTACGCGCCTCCTTCGGCGGACACGGCCCGGGTATGGGTGTTCGCGTGGGCCTGAGGGTTCCGGTTCTGGGGGCAGGCGGCTGGGGCACGGCGCTCGCGGTCGCGGCCACGCGGGCCGGTCATCCCGTGACCCTGTGGGCCCGGCGTCCCGACTTCGCGGCGCGGCTGGCCGAGGTGCGCGAGAACCGCGAGTACCTGCCGGGCGTGGCGTTGCCGGACGGGGTGAAGGTGACCCCGGACCTCGGGCGGGCGGTGGAGGGCTCGGACTTCGCGCTCGTCGTCGTGCCCAGCGTCGGCGTGCCGGACCTGCTGGCGGGGTTACCGCGCGACCTCGGCGTGGTGCTGTGTGCCAAGGGCCTCGCCCCCGACGGGGGAAGGCTGACCGACCTGGCGCGGGCGCTGGGCTTTACCCGCGTCGCGGTCCTGAGCGGCCCCAACCATGCGGAGGAGGTGGGCCGGGGCCTGCCCGCCGCCACGGTGGTGGCGAGTGCCGACCCGGGCCTGGCGGAGGCGGTTCAGAGCGCGCTCGTCTCCCCCGCCCTGCGCGTCTACACCAGCCGGGACGAGGTCGGTGTGGAACTCGGCGGCGTGCTCAAGAACGTCATCGCCCTCGCGGCGGGGTTGGGGGACGGCCTGCGGCTGGGCGACAACGCTAAGGCGGCCCTGATCACCCGGGGCCTGCGCGAGATGAGCCGCTACCTCGTCTCGCAGGGCGCCCACGAGGACACCGTGTACGGCCTGAGCGGGCTGGGCGACCTCGTGGCGACCGCGACGAGCCGCCACAGCCGCAACCGCGCGGCGGGCGAGGCCATCGCGCGGGGTGACCATCCCCTGAATAACGGGCCGGCGCAGGGCGGGAAAGTGGTGGAGGGGCTGCGGACGGCGGGCCTCCTCGACGCCTGGGCCACCGCCCACGGCCACGACCTCCCCATCGTGCGGGCGGTGGCGCGGGTGGCGAGCGGCGAGTGGACGCCGGACGTGGGCATCGCCAGCCTGATGGGCCGGGACGCCAAGCCGGAACTGGAAGGGTGAAGGGGTCTAGGGCGCTGGGGGCAGAGGGCTGTGCAACCCTGACGCTCGCCTGAGGCGCGGCTGTTATAGAGAAGGTGACTATGGAGACTTTCGAGAGCAAGGCCCTGCAACTCGCCTACAACCTCACCGAGCCCAACACCTACGAGGGCAAGGTCGGCCAGGGCTACGTGGAGGCCCGCGCCGCCGACATCCGCCGCACCTACAACATCCTGTGCGGCCTGGACCCCGACCATCGACCTGCCGCGGCATCCGCTCCCCGGACCTCCAGCCGACGCAAGGCGGCGGTTCCCAGCACTTCGGCGGAGCTGTAATTTCCCCTTCAAGCAGACAGGGTGAAGGCCTGTTGGCCGCCGCCGAGGCGTTCGCCCTCCCCTTCTATGCCGAGCCTCACCGCGCCTACCACAACGCCGACCACGTTCGGGCTGTCCTCCACACGCTGGACTCGCACGGCCTGCTGACCCCGGCCCTCGCCCTCGCTGCCTGGGGCCACGACCTCGTGTACGACCCGCAGAGGCCGGACAACGAGGAACGGAGCGCGGAAGTGTTCGGCGCGTGGCTGCGTGGGCAGGGCATTCAGCCCGAACTGGAGGAAGAGGTCCGGGCCCTGATCCTCGCCACCCGTCACGCGGCTCCTCCAGCGACACGGGGCGAGGCGCTGCTCGTGGACGCCGACCTCAGCATTCTGGGCGCGAATCCCGAGGCCTTTGCCGCCTATGACGCGGCCATCCGCCAGGAATACGCCTTTGTCCCCGAGGAGGTATACCGAGTCGGGCGGGCGCGAGTCCTGCGCGGCTTCCTCGACCGCGAGCGCATCTTCACCACTCCCAAGTTCGCGGGATTGGAGGCTCAGGCGCGGACGAACCTCACCCACGCCCTCAAGCGTCTGCAATAGAAAAACCGCCCCATAGAGAGGCGGTCTTCCGTTGCGTCCAGTCCTCAGTCGGCGGCGGTGCCGTGCTGCCCGGCCTGGGCGTTCTGCTCTTCCTTGTCGCGCTCCAGCTTGGCCTTGATCTTCTTCAGGCGGAAGCTCTCCTCGCGCTCGCGCTGGTCGAGTACGCCGCGGATAAAGCGGATGTCGTCCTGAATGCCGGGAATCACGACCTGCTCCAGCGCGTTCACACGCCGGGAGGTCTTCTTGATCTCCTCGCCGATGCGCCGCAGCTTCGTCTCGGTCGCAGCAACCTTGACGATAGCCTCCATCACGCCGCCGAAGTCGGTCGCGGCCTGGATGGTCCGGGCGCCCACGGTGATCGGGCTGAAGTTGGTCGCAGCCTGGCGCTCGGGGATGTTGATGCGGGGCACCTTCACGCCGTAGATGCTCTCGATCTGCATGTCCACGGCGTAGTCCCCGCTCGACGCGAGGCTCAGGCTTTCGACGGCCTCCGGGCTGTCCCACGCCTTCGCGCCGAACAGGCTGGTGTAGGCGCCGCGGCTCACGCCGCCGAGCTGTTCACGGGCCGCCAGCGCATCCTTCACGAGCGCGAAGAACTCGCCGATCAGGGCGTCGCGCTTGCGCTTGAGGAGGTCGGCGCCGCCCGTCGCGGTCTTCAGGCTGGCCTTGCTGGCGAGCAGCGCGGAGCGGGTGGGGCTGATCTGTCCTGCCATGGGTCCACCTCCTTCGTCGGTGGGGGGAGTGGGAAGTGGTCAGTGGGGAGTGGAAAAGGCTCTTCCCACTGACAGCTTCCCACTCCCCACTGACCGTTAGATCCGGTTCCCCCGCCACATCTCGTCGAGCTTCGTTCCGTAGAACTTGTCGATGGAGTCGCGGCTGAGGCGGGTGAGCTGGCTCTGGGGCAGCTTGGAGAGGATGGCCCACGCGACCGTCAGGCTGTCCTCGATGGAGCGGTCCTGGCCGCCCTGGCCGATGAAGTACGTCTCGAAGTCGTCGGCGAAGCGCAGGTACAGCTTGTCGGTCTCGGTCAGCGCGTCCTCACCCGTGATGGCGACGAGCTTGCGGAGGTCCAGGCCGTTCGCGTACGCGGCGAAGAGCTGGTCGGACACGTTCTTGTGGTCCGCCCGGGTCTTGCCCTTGCCGATGCCGTTGCCCTGGAGGCGCGAGAGGCTGGGCAGCGGGTTGATCGGCGGGAAGATGCCCTTGGCGTTCAGGCCACGGTCCACCACGATCTGCCCCTCGGTGATGTAGCCGGTCAGGTCGGGGATGGGGTGGGTGATGTCGTCGTCGGGCATGGAGAGGATCGGGATTTGGGTGACCGAGCCGGGCTTGCCCTGCACCACGCCCGCGCGCTCGTACAGCGAGGCGAGGTCGGTGTACATGTAGCCGGGGAAGCCGCGCCGACCGGGAATCTCCTCGCGGGCGCCGCCGATCTCGCGCAGCGCCTCGCAGTAGTTCGTGAGGTCGGTCAGGATCACCAGCACGTGGTAGCCGTGCTCGAACGCCAGGTACTCGGCGGTCGTGAGCGCCATGCGCGGGGTCAGCAGCCGCTCCACGGCGGGATCGTCCGCGCGGTTCAGGAAGAGGACCGAGCGGGCCAGCGCGCCCGTGCGCTCGAACTCCTGCGTGAAGAAGCTCACCTCGCGCTGGGTCAGGCCCATCGCCGCGAACACCACCGCGAAGTCGCCCTCGTGGCCGGGCACCTTCGCCTGGCGGGCGATCTGCGCGGCGAGCTCGTTGTGAGGCAGCCCCGAGCCCGAGAACACCGGGAGCTTCTGCCCGCGGATGAGGCTGGTCTGCACGTCGATGGTGCTGATGCCCGTCTGGATGAACTCCTCGGGCTTGGCGCGGGCGGCGGGGTTCATGGGCTGCCCGTTGATCGAGAGGCGCTGCTCGGCCACGACCTGCGGCAGCCCGTCGATGGGGCGGCCCAGACCGTCGAAGCGGCGGCCGATCATCTCCTTGGACACGCCCAGGCGGGCGACGTCCTCGACCAGGCTCACCGAGGCAGTCGCTAGGTCCAGGCCGCGCGTCTCCTCGAACACCTGGATGACGGCGTTCTGGTCGGACACCGAGATGACCTGCCCGCCGCGCGTGCGGCCCGAGCCGTCGCGGATATTCACGATGGCGCCGTAGGCGAGGTCGCTGGCCGCGTTCACGAACAGCAGCGGCCCGGAGATGTACGCGACGTCGTTGTATTCCTTCTTCAGGAGGGTGGTCACGCTCTCACTCCTTGGGCGGTGCGCTTGAAGGTGGTGTCGAGTTCGTCCATCACGCTCTCGCCGTAGGCCATGAACTCGCCCTCGGCCACGTAGCGGGCGCGCGACAGCTTCTCGATCACCGGGTTCTGGATGATCTCGTCGATGGTGGCGCCCTGACGCAGCGCGGCCTCGGCCTCGTCGTAGAACTTCAGCATCATCTTCATCAGGCCGTAGTTCTTGGGCATGGAGGCGCTGGCGTCCACCGGGTCGAAGCCGTTCTGCTGGAGGAAGTCCTGCCGGAGCATGCGGCCCGCCTCGATCACCAGCCGCTCCTGGTCCTGAAGCGCGTCGGGGCCGACGAGCTGCACGACTTCCTGGAGGCTGGCCTCCTGCTGGAGGATGTTGCCGATGCGCTGGCGCAGCTCGGGGAAGTCGGGACCGACGTTCTCGCGGTACCAGCGGTCGAGGATCGGGGTGAACAGCGAGTAGGAGCCGTTCCAGTTGATCGCCGGGAAGTGACGGCGACGGGCCAGGCCCGCGTCCAGACGCCAGAACGCGCCGGTGATGCGCAGGGTCGCCTGGGTGACGGGCTCGGACATGTCGCCGCCCGCCGGGCTCACGGCACCGATCACGGAGACCGCGCCGTCCTCACCCGCGAGGGTCTTCACCGCGCCCGCGCGCTCATAGAACGCGGCGAGCTTGGCGCCCAGGTAGGGCGGGTAGCCTTCTTCGGCGGGCATCTCCTCCAGGCGGGAGGAAATCTCGCGCAGCGCCTCGGCCCAGCGGCTGGTGGAGTCGGCCATCAGCGACACGCTGTAGCCCTGGTCGCGGAAGTATTCCGCCAGCGTGATGCCCGTGTACACCGACGCCTCGCGCGCCGCCACCGGCATGTTGGAGGTGTTGGCGATCAGGATGGTGCGGTGCATGAGGGGCCCGCCGGTCTTGGGGTCTTCCAGTTCCGGGAACTCCACGAGCACGTCCGTCATCTCGTTGCCGCGCTCGCCGCAGCCCACGTACACCACGATGTCGGCGTTGCCGTACTTGGCGACCGACTGCTGCGTCACCGTCTTGCCCGAGCCGAAGGGCCCGGGGATCGCCGCCGCGCCGCCCATCACCAGGGGGAACAGCACGTCGAGAATCCGCATCCCGGTGAGGAAGGGCAGGCTGGGGTCGAGCTTCTGGGCGACGGGCCGCGGCGCGCGGACGGGCCAGTAGTGGGCCATCCGCAACTTCGTGCCGTCCTCCAGCTCCGCGATGGTGTCGTCGATGGTGTACTCGCCCGCGTCGGCGACCCAGCGCAGGCGGCCCTGCACCTCCGGCGGCACGAGGATCTTGTGGGTGAAGGAGAACTCCGGCACCGTGCCCAGGATCGAGCTGCCGGTCACCGTGTCGCCCACCTGCACCGAGGGGGTGAAGGCCCACCGCTTCGTGCGGTCGAGGCTCGACACCTCGATGCCGCGCGCGATGAAGTCGCCCGACGCTTCCCGGATCTTGTCCAGCGGGCGCTGGATGCCGTCGTAGATGCCGTTGAGCATCCCCGGCCCGAGTTCCACGGACAGCGGCAGATTAGTGGTCTCCACGGGCTCGCCGACGGTCAGGCCGCTCGTGTCCTCGTACACCTGCACGAAGGCGGTGTCGCCGTCGAGGCGGATGATCTCGCCCACGAGGCGCTCCTTGCCCACGCGCACGATGTCGTACATCTTCGCGCCGTACATGTGATTGGCGATCACAGCGGGTCCGGCGATGTTCTGCACGACGCCCTGCTTGTTCTGCGTCTGCGTCATCTGGTCTCCTTGAGAGGGGGAAGGGGGGCTGAAAGTGGAGGCGTCAGGACCATCCTGACCCCCAACGCCTCCGCTCCCGGAACTCCTACCTTAAAGCTTGATGTCGAATCCGATGGTGTCCCGCACCAACTTGCCCATGTAGGCCTTGGCGTCCACCGTGTCGGAGGAAAACGCGTCCCGCAGGCTGGGGATGGGCAGCAGGATGGGGAGGTCCCGCCCCCGCATGACACGGGCCGTGGCCGTCGCCGGGTCGGGGATCAGGCTGGTGTCCACGGCCACCAGGCCGTAGTTCCCCTCGGTGATGAGGCGTTCCAGGGCATGCTGGGCAGCGGCGGGGGTGGTCTCCACGACCTCGCTGCCCGCCAGGCGGTAGCCCGTGGCCGTCTCGTGGTCGGTCAGCACGACGACCCTATGCATCGCTGAGTTCCCTCCTGAGGTCCTCGGCGGGGAGGTTGTAGAACTTCCCGCGCCCGATCAGCCGCAGCTTGGCGATCTCCTGCTCCTTGCGGCGCAGGTAGTCCAGCACGATGCCCGCGCCCAAGGCGTCACTCATGGCGACGTTGCGCGACGCCTCGTCGAGCTGCCGCCGGGCCACGAGTTCGGCGCTGGCGAGGTCCGGCGCCTCCAGGATGGCCTGGAGGGAGGGGTCGCCGAGCGTGTTGTCGCCCCCCGCGACGCGCAGGAAGTCGGCCTCCGTCACGTCCCGCCCGCCGGGGATGAAGTAGCGGGAGGACGGCGCAGAGCCGCGCAGTTGCAGCGCGATCAGGACGTTGCGCACGTCGATCTCGCGGGTGAAGTAGCGCCGGACGTTCACGCCGCGCACGCCCGCGAGGACCGTGCGGTAGTACCCCTGGTCGAGGGCCACTTCGAGGTCGAGCAGGCTGTTCGCCCCTGCGCCCACCGCCGAGCGCAGCACGCCGCCGATCTTGCCCCCCGCCACCGCGAGCGTCTGGGCGAGCGAGGCCACGTCGGTCGCGGTCGCCGCCGCCTGGAGCACGGGCCAGGGGATCGTCCCGGCGGGCACCAGGGCGGTGAGGATGTCCTCGCTGCCCCGGCCCGCCAGCACCCCGCGCACCAGCGTCTTGGCGTTGAGCACGTCGTAGCGCAGCAGCAGCGCCTCGACCTCGCGGGCGGGCTGACCCACCGCGATGGAGCGCAGGTGCTGGATGCTCCGCAGGTAGTTGCGGCTCAGGGCCGTGTCGAGTTCCGCCAGGCCCGCGTCCTGCGCGGTCGCGTCGCCCATGTCCTCGCGCAGCGGCGTCTCCGACACCACGCGCAGGTACTCGGCGTAGTTCCCGGCCCCCGCCGCGTCGTCGATGACGCGGGCGGGCAGCAGGTCGGCGCGCAGCATCCGCACGCGGCCATTGATGTAACCGTAAGGGTTGGTCAAAGTCCCTCCCCTCAGCCGTTCAGGAGGCGCGCGACCTCCGCCGTGAGCGAGTCGCGGCCCGACTCCAGGCGGCCGATCAGCGTGTTCTGCACGCTCGTCTTGCCGCCGCGCCCGACCAGCCGCACGCCCGTCTCGATGGCGGGGTTGGGCCGGACCTGGGCGCTAAGGCCGAGTTGCGCCAGCGCGGTCTGGGCGGCCTGCACCTCGTTGGGGTGAACCTCCACCACCTCGGCGCCCGGCAGGGCCGCGCTCGCCTCCTGAATCAGGCGCGCGAGAATCTGCGGGTACTGGGGCGAGGCGGGCGCGCCGCGCAGTTCGGCCTCCGCCTGCTGGAAGGCGCGCGCCTGCACCTGGTCGGCGGCGGCGAGCCGCTGGGCGTTCGCCTCCAGGTCGGCGGCGCTGCGGGCGCGGGTCAGCCCGGCCTGGAGTTCGGCGTCCAGGCTGCGCTTCTGGCTGTCGAGCAGGTTGCTGGCCCGCTCCCGCGCCGACGCGAGGATGGCGGCGGCGCGTTCCTGCGCCTGCGCCCGGATCCGCGCGATCTCGTCGCGGGTTTCATTTTCGAGGATGTCACCGAGGCTCATATGATCCTCAGCGCAGCAGGAAGAAGCCGACGAAGCCGAAGATCACGAGCGTCTCCGGGATGAAGAACCAGATCGCCATCTGGCCGAACTTCTCGGGGCGCTCGGCGACGACGCCCGCGGCGGCGGCGCCGATGGGGCCCTGCGCCAGGCCGGTGCCCACGGCGCCCAGCCCCAGCGCGAGGCCCGCGCCGATGGCGCGCAGGCCGGCGGCGTTGGCGTCACCGGTGGCGGCGCCAGCGGCGGCTTCCTGGGCCAGCGCGGAGCTGGCGACGGTGGCGGCGGTGAGGGCGGGCAGGTACTTGACAATCTTCTTCATGGGTTTCCTCCGAAAGATGGTTGTTAGACGTGCGGGCGTCAAATGACCAGGTGAATGGGGGTGGGTCACTTGAGGTGGCGGGCGAAGGGCTGGTAGCGGGGGCCGCTCTCCTGGAAGTAGCCGGTGGGGTTGAGGTACTCCACCCACATCAGACGCAGCGGCTGCATGATGTGCCCCAGGATCGTGAGCGCGAACAGGAAGGCATGCACCACGAATCCCACCAGGACGCCCAGGATCGGGCCGATGACCGGCAGCGTGCCGCCCAGACCCCAGCCCACGTCCGTGGCGAGGTTGGCGAGGATGGCCGCCGCCACACCCACTGCGAACAGACGGGTAAAGGAGATGATGAAGCCGCCCTGCGACAGGATCTCGATCAGCATCAGTGGCGCCCGGGCGAGCACGACGCCCAGCAGGAAGACCACGAAGCCCGCGATCATCAGCAGCACGCGCCAGTCGCCGAGGTTGCCCAGGGCGCCGAAGTCGCGGCCCGCCTGCGAGACGAAGGCGAGCGACACCAGGCCCACCATGCCGCCCAGGATGCCCGCGGCCTCCCAAAAGTGGTGCATGTGGCGGTGCTTGAGGCTGAGCTGGGCGCGCAGGCCCCAGGCCCAGAACAGGAACACGATGCCCAGCCCCAGGCAGATGAGCAGCACCGTGATGCTGAACTCGGGCAGGGTGCGCGGGAAGAGGATCGGGATCAGGCCGCTGAGGTGCTTTTCCTCGGTGAGCCTCTCCAGGGTCGCCGGGCTGAACGGCACGCCCCACAGATTCCGGATCAGGTCCGGATTGTAGTAGAAGACATGCAGCTTCTCCAGCACGTTGCCGAAGAACTCGCCGGTGAGAACGCCCCACAGGATGCTCCACAGGCTCATGGTCCGCAGCACGTACCCGACCTGGTACAGCGTCCCCGGGTCGAGCGTGGTGCCCAGCAGGCCCACCGGCAGGCTCTCGCCCCGGCGGCTGCGCGCCAGCATCCACAGCGAGGCGATCAGGAACAGCAGGCCGAAGCCGATGTCCGCGACCACGAAGCCGAAGAACAGCGGGAAGAACACCGCCACCACCCACGAGGGGTCGAAGGTGCCGTAGCGCGGGGGATCGGAGATGTTGAGCAGGAACTCGAAGTTCCGCACGTAGCTGTTGTTCCGCAGCTTCACCGGCACCGCCTCGGCGTGGTGTTCGTCGACGGGCTGCACCTCGTACAGGGCGCGGCCCTTCATCGCGTCCATCGCCGCGCGGAAAGCACCCAGGCCCTCGTCGGGCACGTAGCCCTGGAGGACGAAGCCGTACTTGCCGCGCGCCGACTGCGAGCGCGCCTCGTCGATGGCGACCCGGTCGGCCAGCGCGTCGCGGATGGCGAACAGCGCGGGGCCGTGCGCGTCGGCCAGGCGCCGCTTCTCGGCCCGGATCTGGTCCAGGGCGCCGGGATTCTCGCGGGCAATCCGCTCGAACTCGGCCTGCACGGCGCCGACCGGCATCGCGTCGAAGCGGCCCGGCAGGCGCAGCTCGCCCACCCGGGCGCGCGAGAGCGCCGCGCGGGCCTTCTCGCGGTCGGCGCGCGGCACCGCCAGGGCGCCCGCGACCACGCGCTCGTTCACCCGGTCGCTCGCCAGGGCGAAGCGGTCACCCAGGTCCGCGCGCAGGGCGTCCTCCACCCCGCGCAGCTCCTCGGGCGCCCCCACGGTGAAGGTCAGCAGGGCGAGGCGGCGGCTCTGGTCCACACCGCCCGCCAGCCGTGCGAGGACGCGCACGACCTCGCCGTAGGCGCCCTGCGTGTCGAGGTCCGCCTGGAGTTCGCCCTCGCGCGCCCCCAGGGCCGAGGCGGGCTGAGCGACCTCCTCCACCCGGGCGGCCCACTCGCCCTCGGGGGGCAGGGGGGCGACAGCGCCCCGACCTGTGCCGCGCACCGCGCCGAGTTCGCCCAGGGTGGACTCGGTGCGGGCGAGCAGGCGCTCGGTGTTGCGGCGCTCGTCGGCGGCAGCGCCGCCCAGCGGCCCGGTCTCAAACCCCTCCGCGTCGAGGGGAACGATGTGCAGCACCCCCGCCCCTTGCAGGGCAGCCATGACCTCGCGGCTGTCACGCTGACGGCCCGCGACGATCACCTGGTGCATTCGGCTGATCAAGGCAGCACCGCCCTCAGGATGTGCTCGACGGCCTGGCCGAGCTTGCCCTCGCTGCGGGACTGCACGGCGGAGACTTCCTGCTGCGCGTGGGCGCGGGCCTCGGCGCGGATCGCTTCCGTCTGCCCGGCCAGCACCTCCTCGAACTCGCGGCGCATCTGCGCGGCCTGGGCCTGCGCGTCTTGCAGGATGCGCGCGGCCTGCGCCTCGGCGGCCTCGACCTCGCGCTGCGCCTCGGCCCGGGCGGCCTCCAACTGCGCGTCCAGAGCCCGCTCGCGGGTGGCGAGTTCGCTCAGGATTCGACTAGCGGCGTCCAAATCGCTCCTCCTTTCTCCTTACAACACGGTCTTTGGGGAACACAGCTCCAGCTCACTTGACTGCTCCAGTGTCCGGCTTCCGTGGTTCACGGCGCTCCACCCACGGGGAATGGAGCGCACCAGGGCACGAGCCCACTTTGGAATCACGGGCCCGACGAAGAGTGCTGTCAAGCCCGCGCAGATAGTACCATAAGGTTCGTTTTACCCGAGGACAATCATCCTCAGACGGGGTGGGGACAGGGGAAAGGCCGGTGCAGGTCGTCCGGTCCCGACCAGCGGATGGGGCCGGCCTCCGGCGGAGCGCTCACCTCCCTCCCCCGAACATGCATTGCGCCAGAATGTCGCGTCACCCTGAAAAAGTCCCGCCCCCGGGGATGCGGTCGGGGACGGGAGGACGTGGAAGTTCGGGGGAAATGCCCTTCAGTCGCCGCCGAGGAACACCGGGGCGCCCAGGCCGGTCTCGTTCTCGCTGTAGCCCTGCTCGCTGTGGGCGCTGATGTCGATGCCCGCAATCTCCTGGCTGGCCGGAACGCGCAGCGGGGTGAAGAGGCTCACGAGCCGCAGCAGGATCAGCGAACCCAGGCCCGTCCACACCACGCTGGCCGCGACGCCGACGAGCTGGATCAGGACCTGCTCGCCCACGGGCTTGCCCTGCCCGGTCGTCCAGGCGAGCGCCCCGGTGAGCACGGCGCCCACGATGCCCGCGACCCCGTGGCAGGCGAACACGTCGAGCGAGTCGTCGGCGCGCATGGCGTGCTTGTACTGCACGGCCCAGAAGGAGGCGGTCGCCCCGAGAGCCCCCACGATGACGGAAGCCCAGGGGCTCACGAAGGCGCAGGCGGGGGTGATGGCAACCAGACCCACGACCAGGCCCGTGGCGGCCCCCACGGCGGTGGGCTTGCCGGAGCGGCTACTCTCCCAGCCCAGCCAGGTCAGCATGGCGGCGGCGGGCGCGACCAGGGTGGTGATAAAGGCGAGGCCCGCCGTCTGCCCGGCGCTCAGCGCGCTCCCGGCGTTGAAGCCCATCCAGCCGAACCACAGCAGCCCGGCGCCCAGCAGGACGAAGGGGACGTTATGCGGCACGTGCGCGGTGCGGGGAAAGCCCAGCCGCGAGCCCAGGACCATCGCCGCGACCAGCCCGCTGACCCCGGCGGCGATGTGGATGACCGTGCCGCCCGCAAAATCCAGCGCGCCCAGCTTGAACAGCCAGCCGTCCGAACTCCAGACCCAGTGGGCCAGCGGGGAGTAGATCAGCAGGCTCCACAGCCCCCCGAAGAGGATGAAGGCCCCGAAGCGCATCCGCTCGATCACGGCGCCGCTCACCAGCGCGAGCGCGATGATGGCGAACATCGCCTGGAAGGCCGCGAAGACGTAGGACGGGATGGTGCCGGTGAGCTGGTCCTTCAGGCCCTCCAGCCCCAGGTGGCTTAACCCGCCGACGAAGGCGTTGCCGCCCTCCCCGAACGCGAGGGTATACCCGGCGAGCATCCAGACGACGCCGACCAGGCCGATGGACACCACGCTCATCATCATGGTGTTCAGCACGCTCTGGGCGCGGGTCAGGCCGCCGTAGAAAAAGGCCAGCCCGGGCGTCATGAGGAGCACGAGGGCGGCGGAGGCGAGCATCCAGGCCGTGTCACCCGCGTTCAGTTCGGGCTTGGCGTCCTGCGCGAGGGCCACGCCGCCGAGGAGAAGGAGCAGGGGCAGGAGTTTTTTCATGGCATGGCTCCTTGAACCGGGACGCCCGGCGTGAGCTTCGTCTCGGTGACCGGGGTGAGCGCGGCGTTGTCCTCCTCGCCGGTGCGGATGCGGACCACCCGTTCCAGCGGCTGCACGAAAATCTTGCCGTCACCCACCTCGCCGGTGCGGGCCGCCTGGCAGATGGCCCGGATCGCCACGTCCACAAAGGGCTCGGAGACGGCCATGCGGAACTCCACCTTCTCGCGGAATTCGATCATCACCCGGGTGCCGCGGTAGTGCTCGACCACCTCCTGCTCGCCGCCGTGTCCCGAGACGCGGCTGAGGGTGATCCCGCTGATCCCCGCCTGGAACAGCGCCTCCTTGACCTGCTGCACCCGTTCGGGCCGCACGACCGCCGTGATCAATTTCATGGCGTCTCCTTTTTCCCGCTCAATTTGCAGTGTTCGCATCCCTGCATGCGGCCAGGGTAGGAGGGGGGATGCAAGTTGTCAACGAAAACTTGGGCAGATGTACAGACGGATGTGAACAAGTTGTAGGTAGGGAAGGGTGGGTGAGAGGGCAGAAGTGCGAGTTGTGGGAAATTTTTTGAACAACAGGCCGAGTTCGGGAGGCCACAAGGTAGAGGGGAGAGGCTTTCTCGGCCTCTCCCCCCTGTTCTGTCTAAAGGCTCAGGTCACCCGGCGTGCCCGCCTCCCCGCCCACAGCCGGTAGGCCAGCATGAGGATGCCCGCCAGCCCCAGCGCGGCGAGCAGCGGGGCGAACACGGCGAGGAGGCTGAGGGTGAGACTCGCGCCGTCCTCGGCGGTGCTGACCACTGGGTTCGCCAGCCCGCCGGTCGTGGCGGTCGCCAGTGGGCGGATGGCCGCGCGGGTGGTGTGAACGCCCCCCGCCACGAGCAGGCCCAGCGCCAGGCTGAGCGCCGGGGGCACGTCCGCGATCCCGGCCTGAGCCGCGAACAGCACCGCCCCCGCCGCCGCGTTCACCACCCCGCCGACGAGGTGGAGGACGTGGTCCACGCCGGGAATCTTGTCGCCCACGAAGTCGAGCAGGCCCAGGACCCCGACCCCGAGCAGCACCCAGGGGTTGCCCAGCAGGTCATAGGGCGCGCTCAGGTGCAGCACGCCGGAGCGCGAGAGCAGCCCCACGACGAGGAGCGGGATGTAGGCGTTCAGCCCCGCCGCGCCCGACAGGCCGAGGGAGGAGAGCAGACCGGACAGCAGTTCCATATCTCCCCAGTACGCGCCCCGCCCCCCAGAGTTGCCTCAGCGCAGGTAGGCCACGAGCAGGTCCACCCCGGCCCGCAGGTCGTCCTCGTGGACGGCTTCCACGATGGTGTGGATGTAGCGGGTGGGCACGCTGAGGGTCACGCTGGGCACGCCCGCCCGCGACTTCTGAATCGCCGCGCCGTCCGTTCCGCCCAGCGGCAGCACCTCAAGCTGGTAGCGAATGCCCTCGCGCTCGGCGAGGTCCACCAGGTCGTCCACCAGCCAGCGGGTCGAGATCATGGAGGAGTCGAAGACCTTAATCCCGATGCCGTCGCCCAGCCGGGTGACCGCCTCCTCCGGCCCGACGCCGGGGGTATCCACCGCCAGGGTCACGTCCAGCCCGATGCCGAGGGTGGGTTCGGCCCCGTAGGCCGCGACCGTCGCGCCGCGCAGCCCCACCTCCTCCTGCACGCTGAAGACGGCGACCACGTCGTGCCGGGGGCGGATGTCGCGGAAGCGGCGCAGCACCTCCAGCCCCAGGAAGACGCTGGCGCGGTCGTCCATCGCCTTGCCGACGGTGAGCTTGCCCACCTGCCGGGCCGTCTGATCGAGGGTCACCATGTCGCCCACCCGCACCCGGCGCTTGACCTCCTCCCCGTCCAGGCCGAGGTCCACGTAGAACTCCTTGACCTCGGGCACCTTCTTGCGGTCCTCGGGCGTGGCGATGTGGACGGGCTTGCCGCCCGGCGTCATCACGCCCGGGAGGGGGCCGCCGCGCGTCTGCACGGTCACGTTGCGGGCGAAGAGGTTGCGGGTGTCGAAGCCGCCGAGCGCCTGGAGGCGCAGGAAGCCCCGGTCGTCGATGAAGCTGACCAGGAAGCCGATCTCGTCCATGTGGGCGCTGAGCATCACCCGCTCGCGCTTGCCCTCGCCCCCGCCGTGCCGCAGGGCGAACACGTTGCCGAGGGCGTCCACCCGCACCTCGTCGGCCAGGCCCTCCAGCTCGCGCAGCACGAGGTCGCGCACCGCATCCTCATTGCCGGGCACGCCGTTCAGGTCCGAGAGCTGACGAAGAAGGTCCAGCCGCAGTTCCGTTGTGGTCACGCGGGCCAGGATACGCCGCACGGGGAGAGGGCCGGGCGAAGCTGGCCCGGCGGCTGTTCGACTCAGGGGGACGGGCCACTTGGCAGGATCAGGGGTCCGTTACGTTCTCCGGGGTCTTGAGATTCTGCCGCGCCGGGAGACGTGCCCGTTCACCCCCTCCCAGCCTCCCCCCTCAAGGGGGAGGGGCAAAAGATCACGTGCCAAGGCGGCTTTCTGGCACTTGGAATCCACCAAACTCACCGGACCATTGCTCATGTACAAGCGAAACAATCCCCAGCCAAGTGACACTCACCGCATCAGGACGCCGGGGGCGCCGCCTCGGGTTCGGGCTTCGGGCGCAGGTCCGTGCCGTTGAAGCGGGCCTGCCCCTCCGCCAGCCCCTGCGTGGCCCAGACCTCCACCGCATCTGCCCCCAGCCGCACGAGTTCGGCGAGGGTGCCCGCCTCCTCCTCGCGCCACTTGCTGAGCACCCAGTCGGCGGGGTCCCAGCCCGCCGGGGGACGGGAAATGCCGACTTTCAGGCGCGGGAACTGCTCGGTCCCCAGCGCACGGATGAGGTCGCGCACCCCGTTTTGCCCACCGTGGCGCCCGCCCAGTCGGAACTTGAGGAGGCCGAAGGGGCTGTCCAGATCGTCCTGCACCACAAGGAGGGCGTCCGGCTCCAGCTTGTAGAAGGCGACGAGCGGCCCGACCGCCTTGCCCGACGTGTTCATGAAGGTCTGCGGCTTGACGAGGAGGACCCGGGCACCGGGAGCCGCGCCCACCCGCACCTCGGCCACCTCGGCGTCTTTCTCCTTGCGCCAGACGGCCCCCCCGCGGCGGGCCACCTCGTCCACGACGAGCCAGCCGACGTTGTGTCGGGTCCGCGCGTACTGCGTGCCCGGATTGCCCAGGCCGACGACGAGTTTCAAGGCTCAGGCCTCCAGGCTGTTCAGCGTCTCGCGCCAGCGGGCCTCGGTCTCGCGCACGCGCGCCTCGCCCCTCGCCCGGGCGTACCCCGCGCGAAAATCGGCGAAGCGGGTGTCCGTCTCGGCGAAGAGGAGGCCCAGCGCCTGCCGCACGTCCTGCACGTTGCGCTCGGTCAGCACCGTGTCCTTGGTGTCGAGCACCTCGTCGAGCGTCGCCATCAGGCCCGAGAGGGGGCGCAGCCACTGGAAGGAGGAGTCATTCATCACGAGCGAGTACAGCGCGAAGGGTCCCTTCACCGGGCCGTGCAGGAACTCGTACTCGCCCTTGGCAAAATCCAGCAGCGCCGAGTGGAAGTGCCGCAGCGCCTGCGCCAGCGCCGTGAGCCGCGCGCGTACCTGAGCGTCCGTAGCCGTCATGGGCCAAGGGTAGCAGGGGGCGGCGAGGTCCACCCGGTCCTTGTCCCTCAAGTTCGCGCTGTAAAAGGAGGTCGCCACGGCCTTCATCCCGGCCTGCGTGAGGGGAAGGACGCTCGCGCCACTCCGCCCAATCCCATGCGGCGCGAGGACAACGGCGGGCGGGCGGATGCTCGCCAAACGGGCCGAACCCTACCAGCCCCACGTCCCCGGCTCCCCCTTGAACGGCCCCACCACGTCCGATGTGATCCAGCCGCCGTAGAAGCCGCCCGGCTGGGGAATGACGCGCTCGCCGTCCACCCGGCACTCGTCCATCCGGCCCGCGTAGACGGCGATATGGCCCGCGATCTCCCGAAAAGCAGGCGTGGGCCGTTCATAACTCCAGCCTGCGCCCTGGGCCGTCTTTCCCCCAGCCGAGAGCGTCCAGTACGACGCCTCGCCCTTCCACTCGCAGACGCTGCCGCCGCCCGCCTGGGTCAGCACGCCGGGCAGGAAGGCCCCGCGCGGCAGGTAGTAGGTGGGGGGATGGCTCGTCTCCAGGACGCGAAAAGCCTCCGTCGTCTCGGCGATCTTCACCCCGCCGAGCCAGATTTCGATGCGCCTTGGCGTCCGTTCCAGCCGGGGAGGACGCGGGTAGTCCCATACGCTCTCCTGGCCGGGACCGGGCTTCACGGGTTGGGGGCGCGGCATGGGGGCAGTGTGATCGTCGCCAGCGTCCAGGGCTGTCGGCCTTCCCCCCATCGGGTAGGCTGACCCATGACCACCGTGAATCTGCCGGACGCCGAGACCCCCGAGCTGAGCGGCACGGTGAACCTTGCGGACATCGAGGCGCTGGGCCGCTCCCGGCTCGACCGCAACGCGCTGGAGTATTACGCGAGCGGCGCGAACGACGAGGTGACGCTGCGCGAGAACCGGGAGGGCTTCCGCCGTCTCCGGTTGCGCCCCCGGATGCTCGTGGACGTGTCGAGCGTGGACACGCGGACGGAGGTGCTGGGCCTGCCCCTTGCCTTCCCCGTCGGCATCGCCCCGAGCGCCTTTCACGGCCTCGCGCACCCGGAGGCGGAGCGGGCGACGGCGCGCGCCGCAGCGTCGGCGGGCAGCGTGATGACGCTCTCGACCTTCTCCAACACGCCCATCGAGGAGGTCGCGCGGGAGGTGCCGGGCCGCTTCTGGTTCCAGCTCTACCCCTACAAGGACCGGGAGGTGAGTGCCGAACTGGTCCACCGGGCCGAGGCGGCGGGCGCGCGGGCGCTCGTGCTGACCGTGGACGCCCCCTTCGTCGGTCGCCGCGAACCCAACGAACGCCACCGTTTCGCCCTGCCGCCGCACCTGAAGGTCCCGAACGTGGGCAGCCGCGAGCGCCTGGCCGAGTTCGAGTCGGAGTCGGGGTCGCAGCTCGTGAACTACTTTCAGGGGCTGATCTCCAAGACCTTCACCTGGGCCGACCTGGGGTGGCTGCGCTCGGTCACGTCGCTACCCATCGTGCTCAAGGGCATTCTGACTGCCGAGGACGCCCTGCTCGCCGCCCAGCACGGCGCTCACGTCTGGGTCAGCAACCACGGCGGGCGGCAACTCGACACCGCCGTGAGCAGCATTGAGGCATTGCCCGAGGTCGCGGAGGCGGTCGCCGGGCAGGTCGAGGTCTATCTCGACGGCGGGGTCACCCGCGGAACGGACGTGCTCAAAGCTGTCGCGCTCGGCGCCCGGGCCGTATTCCTGGGCCGGGCCGCCCTCTGGGGCCTGGCGGCAGGAGGGGAAGCAGGCGTGCGGCGCACCCTCGACCTCCTCCGCGACGAGGTGCGGCTGGCGCTGGCCCTGTGCGGCAAGCAGAACATCGGGCAGGTGGGGCGGGAGTTGGTGCGACTGTAAGAACGGCACCTCCCATTCAGGCTTGTGTCCCAACAAACGGCAACCCTCTTGAGTCCCTGCCTTCCGACCCCCTCCCCCCGTGGGAGAGGGCCTGGCGCGGCCAGGGGTGAGGGGGCGCCGCAGCAGAGCAGCTTCCAGAGCTGGGACCGCCTGAAAAGAAAAGCCCACCTCCTATCCCCCAAATTTGACAGGCTCCTGTCAACAAGTTAAGCTGCACATCCATGCCCGAACTCACGGCGGAGGGGGCCGCCTTTACCGAACTGCTGCTGGAGGTCTTTCGGCTGAATGGACTGCTGCTGGACGCGGGTGACCGCCTGACCCGCCCGCTGGGCCTGAGCAGCGCCCGCTGGCAGGTGCTGGGGGTGGTGGAACATGGTCCCGTCACCGTGTCGGGGATCAGCCGGGTCATGGGTCTGGCGCGGCAGAGCGTGCAGCAACTGACCGACGCCCTGGAGCGGGACGGCTTTCTGACCTATGTGGACAATCCGGGGCACCGCCGCGCCCGGCTGGTGCAACTGACGGCGAAAGGAGAGGTGGCAGCCGCCCACCTTATCCCCGCCCAGGCCGAGTGGGCCAACCGGCTGGGTGAAGGGCAGACCGCAGAAACCCTTCAGGCCGCCCTGACCACGCTCCGTGCCCTGCGCGAGCGGCTGGAGCAGGACGCGGAGTCGGCTCCCTGATTTCCCCCCAACAGGAGGAGCAGCCATGCAAATCACCCAGTCGGCCCTCTCGCTCAACGTGCCCGACGTTCGCGCTTCCGCCGAGTTCCTGCAACGGCACTTCGGCTTCGTGCCCGAGATGGAGTACGAGGGCGTGGCTTCCCTGACCCGGGGAGACGCGGGGTTCAACCTGATCTTCCTGCAAACGGGACTGTCCACCTTCAAGCCGCGGCACATCGCCGGAAGCGCCGGGCAGGGCCTCCTCGTCGTGTTCGTGGTGGATGATATCGACGCCGAGTACGCGCGCTTGCAGGCCGAAGGTGTCCCCATCGTCACTCCCATCGAGACTGAGCCGTGGGGCGAGCGATACTTTCAGGTTTCGGACCCCAACGGCCTGATCCTCCAACTGGTCCAGTGGGTCGAGGTGCCGCAGGGCAGCCCCTGGGCCGGGCAGGGGGCGGACGGGTAGCTCCATGCCTGGTGCAGCGGGGCGCAACGGAATGAGAACTCTTCGGCGCTCAGGGCGACAAGCCCTGAGATGTCCGCCCCAACCTCAGGCCGCGTGCGCCTGCTTCTGCTTTCTCCTCATCCTCGGGGTCCTGAGCGCCTTCTCGCTCTCCAACATCCGCTTCAGGGCGGCCTCGGCGCGGGTCAGGCCCTCCAGTTCCGGCTCGCTGCGGGTGGCGCGGGGCTCGTAGTCGTCGAGGACCTTGCCCTCCTGATAGCGGTCGAAGATCACCGGGCAGATGTAGCTGCTCCGGGTGACGGCGGGCGTGTTGCCCAGATCCTCGGCGACATACTTCACGCATTCCACCAGCGTCTTGCGGGCCGCTTTCTCGGACTCGGGGGCTCCCGCCTCGGCCAGGAATTCGGCGGCGATCAGGGTGCCGCCCCAGGTGCGGAAGTCCTTGGCGGTGAAGGGGCCGATGACCTCGCGCAGGTAGGCGTTCAGGTCGGGGGCACGGACACGCAGGCGAGTGCCGTCCTCCTCCACGCTCTGGAAGAGCCAGGGGCCGGGCAGTTCCAGCAGCCGCCCCACGTTGGTGGCCAGCGTGCGGTCGCGCACCGTCTTGTGCTGCTCGATGCCGTGCTTACCCCGGAAGTGGAAGGTGATGGCGCTGCCCTCCACCTTCACGTGCCGTTGCCGCAGGGTGGAGAGGCCGTAGGTCTTGTGCGCGCGGGCGTAGGCGTCGCTGCCCACCCGGAAGTGCGCGACGTGCAGCAGCCGCGTCATCACGGCGAGTACCTTGCGCCGGGGCAGGCCGGAGAGGCGCAGGTCGGCGGCGGTCACCTGCCGCAGGGTGGGCAGGGCGTCCGCGAAGCGTGCCAGCCGCTGCCACTTCTTCAGCGCCCCCGCCTGCACGAAGTCGGAGTGGTAGCGGTACTGGAGGCGTCCGGCAGCATCCCGCCCGAAGGCTTGAAGCTCTGCGTCGGGATCGGGAGAGACGTACACGCCCTCATAGGCGGGCGGCACGGCGAGCGAGGCGATGCGGGCCAGACCCTCCTCGTCCGTGTATTCCTCCCCGTCGGGCCAGAAGTAGCGGAACTCGTCAGGCTTGTTGCCCTCGCGGCGCAGATACTCGTCTTGCAGGATTTCGGTGCGGCTGGTCATCAGTGCGCCTCATTTTCTACATCATCGAAGGCATTGACATAACCACTCGTCCAGTGATCCTCACCGAGACGATAAGCATCCACGTGGAATCCTTCGGGGCAATCCCTGAAACCTGGCTGTCGGCTTAGCCGTTCTACAGCGGCCTCCGCTGAGGCACGATCGGAGTAGACGCCAATCATCTTCACGTCCTCGTTGCCATCCCCAAACTCATGCACATGCTGCACGATGAAAACTTCCCTCATTCCTCTGCCTGCATCGGCAACTGCCAGTCAATCGGCGTCTCCCCCGCCTCCTCCAGCGCGGCGTTCACCCGCGAGAAGGGCTTGGTGCCCATGAACTTCGCCACGCTGAGGGGGCTGGGGTGGGCCGACTCGATGATGACGTGCTGCGGATTCGTGACGAGCTTCGCCTTCTTGCGCGCGTAGGCACCCCACAGCACGAACACCACCCGCGTCGGCTTGTCGTTCACGGCGCGGATCACGGCGTCGGTGAACTGTTCCCAGCCTTTGCCCGCGTGGCTGTTGGGCTCGCCCTGACGGACAGTCAGGACAGCGTTCAGCAGCAGCACGCCCTGCTCGGCCCAGTGCCGCAGGTAGCCGTGTCTCGGCGGCTTGAAGCCCACGTCGCTCTGCAACTCCTTGTAGATGTTCTGAAGGCTGGGGGGCGGGCGCACACCCGGCCGCACGCTGAAGGCCAGGCCGTGCGCCTGCCCCGGGCCGTGATAGGGGTCCTGGCCCAGGATGAACACCTTCACGTCCTCCAGAGGCGTGAGGCGCAGGGCGTTGAACACGTCAGGCGCGGGCGGAAAGACGTTGTGCGCGCGGCGTTCCTCCACCAGGAAATCCTTGAGGGTGTGGAAGTAGGGCGCGGCGAACTCGCGCTCCAGCGCCCGCTGCCAGGACTCGGGGAGGCCTGCGGGCATGATCGCCTTGGGCGCCTCGGCTTTGGGTTCCGTGGACGTGAGGCCGAACAGGTCAGGCTGGTCACTCATGGGTGGGGGTCTCCGTTTCAGGGCGGGTCTGAGAACCTTTTCGGGCCTGGGCGGCAGGCCCCGGGCGGCCCGCTCGGCGCGCACCACGGCCTTTTTGCGGCTGCCGTGCCGCTCGTAGACGCGCCGGGCCTCGGCCTCGAAGCTCGCACTCTCCCGCGCAGCATAGATTCTGGCCCGCGCGGCGGCCCCGGCTTTTCCTTCATCCACGATTGGGGGCGGGTAGTTCAGGCGGGTGGCTCCACTCCACTCCCAGGGCGCGTGCAGGAAGTCGAGCGGCACGTCGGCCAGTTCCGGCACCCAGCGGCGGATAAACACCCCGTCCGGGTCCTGCTCCCGCGCCTGACGGGTGGGCGAGTAGATGCGGACGCGGTTGATGCCCACCGTCGCGCTTTGCATCTGCATCTGCGACCAGTGGATGCCGGGCTCGTTGTCGAGCCACTGCCGCGCCAGGAAGAGGCCCGTGGGCCGCCAGTGCAGCCACAGGTGCTGCGAGGCGAAGGAGACGAGCATGGCCCGCATGCGGAAGTTGAGCCAACCCGTCGCCCGAAGCATCCGCACGCAGGCGTCCACGAGGGGATAGCCTGTCTGCCCGTGCGCCCAACGGTCGTAAAGGTCGGGATTCCAACCTGGGTCACCCACATCTGGTCGCAGGCCGTCAAAGACCGGGTTGAGGTTGCGGAACTCCATCTCCGGCTCGGATTCCAGCCGCTGGATGAAGTGGCAGTGCCAGTGCAGGCGGCTCTCGAAGGAGCGGAGGGAGCGCACCCAGCGGGGATCGGCGTCGGGGTCGCCCTTCACGGTGGCGAGGCGCCGCCGGGTCGCCTGCACGACCTCCCGCAGAGAGATGGTCCCGAAGGCAAGGGGGGCCGAGAGGCGCGAGCAACTGTCCTCGGCGGTTAGGGGACTGCTCATCTCGCGCATGTAGTTCACGCCGCGCGCGGTGAGGAACGAGTCGAGGGTGGCGTGGGCGATGGCCTCACCGCCGGGAGGAATGGTTTTGTTGTTCAGCGGGACGCCTAACTCCGCGTGGGTGCAGAGGCCGCCTGGCGAGAGGTCCGTCCCGCGCAGCGTGGTCGGCGTGGGAATGATCGGCGCCGACATCCGTTCCTCCCACGTGTCCGCCCAGCCGTCCCGGTCGCGCAACCTCCGCACCACCCCGCTTTGCGGCAGTTCGACGAAGGGAATGCCCCGCTCCCGCGCCCAGGCCCGCACCCGCCTATCCCGCGCGTAGCTGACTCCATTCCCGGTTTCCTCGTGCGCCCACAGGCCGCCGATCGGAACGAGTTCGGACAACTCCTCCAGCACGGCGACCGCCTCGCCCCGCCGCACGACAAGGGGGGTGCCGAGCGCCCGCAGCCGACCATCCAGCTCCGTCAGGCAATCGTTCAAATAGGTCAGGTGATGCCCCGCGAACTCCTCGTGCCCCAGTTGTTCAGGCTCATAGAGGTAGAGGGGCAGCACAGGCCCGCGCTCCGCTGCCCGGGCGAGAGGAGCATGGTCGCGCACGCGCAGGTCCTTCTTGAACCAGACGACCTGCACCGGGGGACCGCCGAGCGGACGGGGCATCGGGGAGGAGTCTCCCCCACCTCATCCGTGGGGACGGTAGGCCCGCGCCCACATCCAAGAAAAGGTGAAGCGGGCCGCCCCGAGAGACGACCCGCCACTATCTGGAGAAGCTTAGACCCCCAGCCGCCCCGTCACCGCCTTCACCACCGGCGAGCCGTTCGCCCCGTCGAAGGCGTCGATCTCCTCAATGAAGCGGTCGAAGAGGTAGCGGCTGTCGTGCGGCCCGGGGCTCGCCTCCGGGTGGTACTGCACCGAGAAGACCGGGTAGCGGCTGTGCGCCATGCCCTCCAGCGTGCCGTCGTTGAGGTTGACGTGGGTGGCGACGAAGGAACCGTTCGGAATCGACTCGATGTCCACCGCGTACCCGTGGTTTTGCGCGGTGATCTCCACGTTCCCGGTGAGCAGGTTCTTGACGGGCTGGTTGCCGCCGCGGTGCCCGAACTTCATCTTGAAGGTCCGGCCACCCGCCGCCAGGCCCAGAATCTGGTGCCCCAGGCAGATGCCGAAGGTGGGGAGCAGGCCCATCAGTTCCCAGGCGGTCTTGTGCGCGTACTCCAGGGGGGCGGGGTCGCCGGGGCCGTTGCTCAGGAAGAGGCCGTGCGGCTGGAGCGCCATGATCTGCGCCGGGGTCGTGTGCGCCGGAACGACGATGGGCTCGATGCCGACCTCCGCCAGCCGCTCGATGATGGTGTGCTTGATCCCGAAGTCCATCAGGACCACGCGTTTGCCGTGGCGCAGGGTGGGAAAGGCGTAGGGCAGGGAGGTCGTGACCTCCTTCGTCATGTCGTGCCCGTCAATGTCCTGGTGGTCGCGGGCGCGCTGGACATAGACCTGCTCCTCGGCGGGGGCGAACTCGCCGTAGGGGTCCTCGGGGTGGGTGTAGGAGCGGTGGGCGATCACGCCCTTGACGACGCCGCCCGAGCGCAGCCGCCGCACGAGGGCACGGGTGTCGATGCCCTGAATGCTCACCACGCCGTACTGCTGCATAAAGGCTTCCAGCGACTGCTGCGCGCGGTGGTTAGAGTAGTCGCCCGAGAACTCGCGGGAGATGAAGCCGCGCACGTAGGGCTTGTTGCTCTCCATGTCGTAGATCGCCACGCCGTAATTGCCCACGTGCGGGTAGGTGATCGTCACGATCTGCCCGTTGTACGAGGGATCGGTCATGATCTCCTGGTAGCCCGTCATGGAGGTGTTGAACACGACCTCGCCGACCGTCTCGCCCCGGTGCCCGAAGGCGTAGCCGCGGTACACCGTGCCGTCTTCCAGGGCCAGGATCGCCCGTTCTTTTCTGATCATAGGGAAACCTCCATATCGCCTCGCGGGGCGGATTTCATGGGAGAGAGCAGTCAGCGGTCAGAAAGGGCCGCCGACCCTGCGGAGCCTACACTGAGTTTCAGGTCGATTTTGGCGACCAGGCCACCGAGCATCCGCTTGACCTCCTGTACGGCTTGGAGGAGTTCGCCGCTTTGCTCCTGACCGAGGTAGCCCAGATCACGGGTG
The DNA here is from genome assembly GCF_002897375.1 of Deinococcus aerius. NCBI lineage: Bacteria > Thermotogati > Deinococcota > Deinococci > Deinococcales > Deinococcaceae > Deinococcus > Deinococcus aerius. The sequence goes on from NZ_BFAG01000014.1 coordinate 108,595, forward strand.
AGCAGGATCAGGTACTCCGTTTCACTCGCCGAGCCAAAGGCAATCAGCAAAAATCGGCGCATATCCGACCACGACCCCCGACCACACCCCTCGGCAATATTCGTGGGCACTGACGCCACGGCCCGGCGGATCTGTGAAGTCAACCCATACCGCTCGTCGAGAGGAAACCCACCACTGACGGCGTAGACCCTAAGCGTCAGGGCATGTGCCTTTCTCCAGACGGAGAAGTTCCGAAAGTCGCGCATCTCCTCTCTTTCTGACTGCTGAACGCTGAGTCCTGAACGCTCCCCATCACCAGCGGTACCGCACCGACGACTGACCGACGACGACGCCACCCCGCACCGAGCGTTGCGAGGTCATGCCGTCGTAGCGGTTGATGAGGTCGGCGAAGACGTTGGAGAGGCGGTTCAGCATGGGGTCCGCCTCCTCGCCGGGCGTCGCCGCAGAGAGGGCGGCCCGGAAGTCCGCCGCGCTCAGGTCCGGCAGGTTGCGGCCGTAGCTCCACCCCGCCGCGTTCGTCAGGTTGAGGTTCGCCGCGCGAAAGGCGCCACTGCTGCCGAGCGTGGCCGGACCCTCGGCGAGGGCCGCCCGCAGCGCCTCCTCGTTGTAGGCGGTCACGAGGTAGTCGCCCCGGAAGCCGTACACCATCTTCAGGCGGCCCAGCGCGTTCGTCAGGTCGTCCAGGCTGCGGCTGGCGGAGTTCAGGGCCGCGACCTCCGCCGGGCTCTGCTCGCCGGGGGTCAACGACCCGGTCAGGCCCTTGAAGAGGCCCCCGAGGTTGCCCTTCAGCCCCGCCAGGGCGGCATTCACGCTGGCCGCGTACTCGGGCAGTTGCGCCTCGGCGGCGGCGCGGTCGGTGACGCGCTGGTACGTGACGGCGTAGCGCAGGGCGGCGAGAGGATCGTTCGTGTTCAGGCCTGCCCGGCTCCCGCCCGCCAGGGTCACCCTCGCGCACTCGTCCCCCAGATATTGACTGCTCCGTTCCATGTAGCTGGCGAGCTGGCTGTCGGTCAGGAACCCGAAGGGCTCCAGCAGGTCCACGCGGGTGAGCCAGCGGGCCAGGTACGCGGGCTGCTCGGGCGCGCACGCACTCGCCGACACGTTCTCGGCGTCAGCAGGAATCACGTCCTGCACCCGGAAGTCGGTGGTATGGGTCAGGATGCGGCGCAGGGGCTGGTCCTTGCCCTGCACGCCAGGCACCTGGGCGCTGCGGGCGCTGAGCCCCGCCGCCGTGGTCGTGAGGCCCGCCGCGTACTGCCCCAGCGTGTCCACCGCGTCCACGATGGGCGAGAGCAGCCGGGGCAGGCCGAAGCGCGCGAACTGCCCGCGAATGACCTTCGCCACCCCCGAGAAGTCGAGGAAGAGGCTCAGCTCCTGGTTGCCCACGGTTCGGGTCGGCGTGGTGTAGGCGACCGAGTCGCCCAGCCTCGGGGCCGCCTTGCCCCCCAGCCGCCCCAGATAGTTCATGAGCAGCGTCTTGTTCGTGGAGAAGTAGACCAGCCCACCCGCCTGCCCAGCAAAGACATTTCCCGCCCGGACGAGGGGGTACGCCCCCACCCGCGCCCCGGGCCCCTTGGGGATCTGCGCCCCGAAGAACTCCGAGGCGAGGTCGCCCGCCCGCGTGACGCCCAGCACCTCCGGCGAGAAGTTGGCTCCCTGCCCCACCGTGAACACGCCGAGCGCGGCCTCCTGCCCCAGCGAGTCGGCCAGGATCGCCTGGAGGCCCTGAACGGTCTGCCCCGCCTCCCCCTCGGGGTCCGCCCCGAGCGCCCGCGCCAGCAGGCCGCCGATCCGCTCGAAGGCGGGCGCGGCGTTGTGCGTCTCCAGGGTCAGGAGAGCCCCGGCGGGAAGCTGCTCGGCCAGCGGGGAGGCCCCGGCGGCGGAGACGGCGAGGAGAGTGGTCAGGGCGACGGCGCGGGGGAGTCTCATGGCCCCCATCCTAAACGTGACCTCAGCACACTGGGGGCGCACATCTGCCTCACCCCAGCGCCTTGTACATGGCGATCTCGTTGCAGTTCTCGAAGAAGGCGCAGCGCTGGCACTCGCTCCAGACCCTGGGATGCAGGTTCGTCTTCTCGATGCGGGTGAAGCCGCACTTCTCGAAAAAGCCCTGCTGGTACGTCCAGGCGAAGAGGGCGGGGAGGGCGATCTCACGCGCCTCGGCCTCGCAGGCCCCAACGAGTTGCTTGCCCAGCCCGCGCCCCTGCATATGGGGGTGGACGGCCAGCCCGCGCACCTCCGCGAGATCGGGCGCGAGCATGTGAAGGCCGCACACCCCCGCCAGTCCGCCCGGTTTCCCCTCGTGCGGGTCGGCCAGGACGAGGTGGAAGTCGCGGATGGTCTCGGCGAGCAGCGCCCTGGAGCGCACCAGCATCAGCCCGCGCGCCGCCCAGTAGCCGATCAGCTCGTGGATGGCGTCGATGTCACTGAGCCGCGCCTTGCGGGTGGAGAGCGGCGCTCCCGGGTGCAGGTCGGGAACGGCGATGGAGTCGAGGGTGAGGAGGGTCATGGGTGACCCCCCTTCGCGGGACGCGGCGCCCGTGGGGTGAGGTCGCCCCGCCCCCACTTTCCCCCTACGCCTTGCTCGCCGCCCGGTCCAGCGGGCGCATCCAGGTCGTGCCGCCGGGACGCTCGCTGCGGGCGCGGTAGGCGCGGATCTGCGGGGCGTCGGGGAGTTCGCCCATCACCACGGCCAGCGGCACCTGCTGAAAGCCGAAGTTGCTCCAGTCGCCGCCCTTGCTGAACATGTAGATCGCCCGGTCGCCCCGGCCCTGGGCGTACTGCACCGCGCTCATGACGAGGCGGCGGCCCAGCCCGCTCCCCCGCGCGCTCGGCAGCACCGCCGCGCCGCGCAGCAGGGAGGCCCCGTCCCCGTGCTCCAGGCCGATGGCGCCCACCGGCTGGCCGCCCCGCGTGGCGATCCAGTACGTCGTGCCCTCGGCGAGCGCCGCCTCGGTTTCCAGCCCGGCTTCCTGCATCACGCGGGTGACGATCTCCTTGTCCTGGGGACCAGCGAGGCGAATCTGAATGTTCGGGTCGGTCATGGGAATGTCCTCCGGGGGGGGTCGCGCCGGGCTCACCCCCGCGGGCGTCCGGCACGGCTGAATTGTGCGTGCGCGCAGCATAGCGCAAGCCGCCCGGCAGGAGGGTCAGAGGTTGCTCAGGCACTGCGGGCCTCCCCGGCGGGCACATTCAGGGTCCGCTTCCAGGCCACCTCGTCCCTGATCCAGCCGCGCTGCTGCCCGCTGAGGACCTGGGGCGTGTGGGGCAGGGCCGCCGCGAGTTCCGCCACGGGCACCTCCTCGAAGCCGAAGGCCCGCCAGAACGGCCCGGCATCCGTGGAGAAGAGGTACACCGCGCGGTCCCCCCGCAGGGTGGCGTAGGTCAGGGCGGACTCCGCCAGCGCCCGGCCCAGGCCCTGCCCGCGCGCCCCCGGCACCACGGCGGTCGAGCGGATCAGCGAGGCGCCCTCGCCGTGCTCCAGGCCGATGCAGCCGCCCGGCACGCCGTCGAGTTCGGCGATCCAGTAGGTGGAGCCCTCCAGGGTCACGGTGATGGTGTCCCGCTCGCTGCTCAGGCCCACGGCCAGGATGAGGTCGCGCAGGGTGTCGAGGTCGGCCTCAGTGGTGGCCTGACGGAGGTGGATATGGACATCGGTGAGGGTCATGGCAGAAGCCTCCGGGCGGAAGATGGGATTCAGGTCGGTTCGGGAACGGGAGGCGCCCCATGTCGTCGCTCCGCCTCTCGCGCCGCCGCCTTGAGGAAGTACCGAAGCCCCGCCCCCGCCGCCGCATCCGTCTTCCAGCGCGGGATGACGTGCAGGTGAACGTGGGGGATGTGCTGACCGCCCGCCGGGAAGACGTTCCAGCCCACCGTGTAGCCGTCGGGCCGAACGGTGGCGTCCAGGTGCGCCCTCACCTCGGCGAGCAGGGCGTGGGTCGCGGCGACTTCCTCGGGCGTGAGGTCGAAGACGGTGGCGCAGGGGCGTTTGGTGACGATCAGGCCGGAGTACGGGAGGCCGTCGCCGTAGCGGCTGTCCTGGGTATACACGCACAACTCGTTCTCGAGCGTCACCTCGCCACCAACGAAGTCGGCGCGGGTGGAGAGCGGGTTCTCGTCCGGGCGCGCGAGCCAGTGCGCCCACTCCTCCTCCCGCTTCTCCAACAGGGTGCCGTCCAGGTGCACGGTCACCTTCACGAGAGCGCCGCCTTTGCTGCCTCGACCTGCTCCCGCACCCGTTCGGGAGCCGTGCCACCGTAGCTCTGGCGTCCCCTCACGCTCTCCTCGACGGTGAGGGAACGAGCGGTCTCGGCGCTCAGCAGCGGGTGAGCCGCGCGCAACTCCTCGTCGGTCAGGTCCCAGAGCTGCCGCCCGGTGCGGCTGGCGAGGCCCACCAGCCCGCCCACGACCTCGTGCGCCTCGCGGAAGGGCACGCCCGAGCGGGCGAGGAAGTCGGCGAGGTCGGTGGCCGTCGAGAAACCGCGCGCCGCCGCCGCCTTCGTCACCTCCGGGTGCCAGACCGTCTTCGGGAGCATGTCGGCGTAAAGCCGCAGGATGATGCTCAATGTGTCGTAGGAGTCGAACACGCCCTCCTTGTCCTCCTGAAGGTCCTTGTTGTAGGCGAGCGGCGTGCCCTTCACGACGGTCAGGAGGCCCATCAGGTTCCCGAAGACGCGGCCCGCCTTGCCCCGCGCGAGTTCGGATACGTCGGGGTTCTTCTTCTGCGGCATGATCGAGGAGCCGGTCGTGTGCGAATCGGGCAGCGTCAGGAAGCCGAACTCGAAGGTCGAGTAGAGGATGAGTTCTTCGGACAGGCGTGAGAGGTGAGCGGCGAGGATGGCGCAGGCCGAGAGGAATTCCAGCGCGAAGTCCCGGCTGCCCACTCCGTCCAGGCTGTTGGCGGTCGGGCGCGCGAAGCCGAGGGCGGCGGCGGTCGCGTGGCGGTCAATGGGCCAGGGCGTCCCGGCGAGCGCCGAGCTTCCCAGCGGCGACTCGTCCATTCGCGCGGCGGCGTCGCGGAAGCGGCCCTCGTCGCGCTCCAGCATGGCGGCGTAGGCCATGAACCAGTGGCTGAGGAGGATGGGCTGAGCGACCTGGAGGTGCGTGTACCCGGGGAGGATGACGGCCTCTCCATCGTCCGATGCGAGGTGCTTCTCGGCCTCCGCCACCATCACGGCCCGTAATGACCGCGTCCTGTCCGCCAGGTCGAGGGCCGCCTCCTTCGTGAAGAGCCGGAAATCGACGGCGACCTGATCGTTGCGGCTCCTCGCCGTGTGCAGCTTCCCCGCCACCGGGCCGATCCGGTCGCGCAGCGCCGCCTCGACATTCATATGCACGTCCTCGCGGTCGAGTCTCCACTCGAACGTTCCGGCGCGGATGTCGGCGAGGACAGCCTTCAGCCCGTCCTGAATCTGCGCCACCTCGTCCGGCGTGAGGATGCCGACCTCGCCCAGCATCGCCACGTGCGCGAGCGAGCCGCGGATGTCCTGCTCGGCGAGGCGCTGGTCGAAGGAGACGGAGGCGTTGAAGCGTTCCACGAGGCCGTCCGTCGCTTCCGCGAAGCGTCCGCCCCAGAGTTTCTTGTCCTGTGTGCTCGTCATGGCTCTGCGTCCTCGGTGGGAATTGGGCGGGGTCGCCGCTCGGACGCCCCCTCACCCCGGCCCTCGCCCACCAGGGGAGAGGGAGAGAAGATGGGTTTCACCAGCACCACGGGGGGCGGGCTCGCCGGGTTCGCGTGCGCGTACACCGCGCCCTCGTCCACCCGGTAGCCCAGGCGCTCGTAGAAGGGAATGACGGCGAGGTTGTACTGGCTGACGGCGAGGAGGACGCGGGCATACCCGTCCCGGGCGGCGACCTCCTCCACCGCGCGCACGAGGGCGACGCCGATGCCCCGTCCGCGCCAGTCAGGGCGGGTGGCGAGTTTGTTGAGGGTCAGGGTGTCCGTACTGTCGGGGCGCCAGCCGACGCAGCCCACCGCCTCCGCCCCCTCCCGGGCCAGGAAGCCACCGCCCTGCCCGAGGCTCCAGCGCACGTCCTCCACGGTGGTGCGGCTCCAACTGGAGCGTGGGTCCATGCCCGCCGCCATCATCACGGCGTGGAAGGCCGGGGCGTCGTCCGGGGTGGCGGGGCGCAGGGTGGGGGTCACGGCGCCCCCAGGGTCAGGCGCAGCTCATTCGTGGGGGTAAAGCCCAGGGTCTGGTAGATGGGCCGCCCTGCCTCCGAGGCGTGCAGGGACAGGACGCGGATATTCCGCCGCCGCGTCTCCGTGATGGCCGTTTCGGTCAGGAGCCGGGCAAGCCCCAAGCCCCGGTGCTGAGGGTGGGTGTACACATTCAGCAGGTAAGCGCGGAGGGGCTGCGGGTCTACAAAGTGTGGCGGCCAGTCGAGCAGCAGCAGCCCAGCGCCCGCCACAGGTTCTTCCCCCGCCTCGACGATCCAGCCCAGGTAGGTGCCCTCCGCGAGACGCGGCTCTACCCAGGGCGCGAACCCCGCGACCTCCTCGCGGTACTCCACCCCCATGTCTGTGAACATGGCGGCCCGCTGGGCAGCGATCAGGCCCGCGTCCCGCGCCGTCGCTGGGCGCGCCGTGTACCCCTGCGGCCACGCCATGCTCAAACCCGCTCGATTTCCTTCTGCCCCGCCTTCGCCTCCACCCGCGCCTGCACCCGCATCCGCAGGGCGTTGAGCTTGATAAAGGCCCCGGCGTCGTGCTGGTTGTAGTCGCCGCCCGCCTCAAAGGACACGAGGTCCTTGTCGTACAGGCTGCGCGGCGCCCGGCGGCCCACGACGATGCAGTTGCCCTTGTAGAGCTTGAGCCGCGCGGTGCCGGTGACGCTGCCCGCCACGTGGTCGATATAGACCTGCAAGGCCTCGCGCTCGGGGGCGAACCAGAAGCCGTTGTAGACGAGTTCGGCGTACCTGGGCGCGAGGGCGTCGCGCTGGTGCAGCACCTCGCGGTCCAGGGTCAGGCTCTCCACGGCGCGGCGGGCGTGGTAGAGCAGCGTGCCGCCGGGCGTCTCGTACACCCCGCGCGACTTCATGCCGACGAAGCGATTCTCCACGAGGTCCACGCGCCCGACCCCGTGCCGCCCGCCGATCTCGTTCGCCCTCTGGAGCAGGGCGGCGGGGGACAGCCGCTCACCGTTGATCGCCACCGGGTCGCCGTTCTCGAACTCGACCTCGACGTACTCGGGCTCGTTCGGCGCCTCCTCGGGGCTGACCGTCAGCTTGAACATATGGGCGGGGGGCTCGGCCCAGGGGTCCTCCAGGATGCCGCCCTCGTAGGAGATGTGCAGGAGGTTCGCGTCGGTGGACCAGGGATCCTTCTGGGTGGTGGGCACCGGGATGCCGTGTTCGCGGGCGAAGGCCTCCAGGTCGGCGCGGCCCTGGAACTCCCACTCGCGCCAGGGAGCCACCGTCACGATGTCGGGCTTGAGTGCGTAGGCCGTCATCTCGAAGCGCACCTGATCGTTGCCCTTGCCGGTCGCCCCGTGCGAGACGGCCACCGCGCCCTCCTGCTCGGCGATTTCCACCATCTTCTTGGCGATCAGGGGCCGGGCGATGGAGGTGCCCAGCAGGTAGTACCCCTCATACAGGGCGGCGGAGCGGAACATCGGGAACACGTAGTCGCGCACGAACTCCTCGCGCAGGTCGAGCGCGTAGGCGGCGACGGCCCCGGTGTTCAGCGCCTTGACCCGCGCCTCCTCGACCTCGTCCCCCTGGCCGAGATCGGCGGTGAAGGCCACGACATCGTAGTTGCGCTCGGTCTGGAGCCACTTGAGGATGATGGAGGTGTCGAGGCCGCCGGAGTACGCGAGAACGATCTTGTCTTTGCTCATGGCTCTAGTCTCTCTCAGGAACGTCGGGGCGTGACAGCACGGGTCCCCCGGCGTGACACGCCCGGCCTCTTTTCCGTGTGGAAAGGGCCGGGGCGTCAGCGTCGGGGGGCCAGGGTCGTCATATCTGTATGGATATACGCCTTAGCGTATCTCTATGCAGGAGAGTAGCAGCCGGGGCGCGAGGGGGTCAAGGCCGTACACACAAACGCGCTCCCGGCCGACGGGGACCGGGAGCGGTGGGCGCAGAGGAGTTCTCAGCGGAACTGGTAGTCCACCCCGATGCGGGCTCCAAAGCCGAAGCCGAGGCCGCTGCTGCCGGTGGACAGGCCGATGGTCGGGCCCGCGTTGACCTCACCGAAGACGTTGAAGGGACCCGTCACGTTGTACCGCACGCCCAGCAGGCCGTGGGGGTAGGCGGTGAGGCCGAGGTTGGCGCCCACCGAGACGCTGGCCCCCAGCCCCGCCCCGTAGTAGGTGTCCAGGCCGCCCAGGCTGAGGCCGCTGAAGTTGTTGAGGTACGCCACCTCGCCCCCCACGCCGATGCTGCCGCCCCGGAACAGGTTCAGGCCCGTGAGGCTGAAGCGCAGGTTGGAACCCGTCGTCGAGCCCGTCTGGTAGTACAGCCCCGCCCCGCCCGCGCCGAAGCCAGCAAACCCGCCAAAGGAGTCGGCGGCGGCGGAGGAAACGGCCGTCAGGGCCAGGATGCCGAGCAGAGCCTTCTTCATGAGCGGAGCATAGTCAAAAGCTGGTGCGTAAAAAACCGGCACATCTTTAAAGCTTCCCGGCCTGACTTTGTGTTTTCATTCATGCTCTACTCGCCCACCCCCACTTCGGCCAGGCGGCTTAACCGTTCCAGGGCCTGTTCCAATTCGGCCCGGGCCTTACAAAAGGCCAGCCGCAAGAGCCCTCGGGGGGCCGGGTGGTTCAGATAAAACGCCTCGCCGGGGATCACGGCCACCCCCGCGTCGCGCACCAGCGCCTCCGCCTGCCAGCCGGGGCGCCGGGCGGTGAGGAAATAGGTGCCGCGCGGCTCGAAGACGGTGGCCCCCAGCTCCCGCAGCCCATTCGCCAGCAGGCCCATCCGTTCCCCGTACTCGGCGCGCAGCCCCTCGTAAAAGCCCTCCCGCCGCGCGACGGGCAGGGCGGCGGCCACCGCGACCTGAAAGGGTGTGGGCGTGCAGAAAGAGCCCACCTGCCGGATAGCGGCGATGTTCCCGGCCAGGCCCGGGGGACAGGCCACCCAGCCGACGCGCCAGCCCGTCGCTTCCAGCCTCTTGCCCGCGCTGCCCACCGTGAAGGTCCGCTCGGGCGCGAGGTCCCGCAGGGGCACCGGCCTCTCCCCGAAGTACAGCTCGTCGTACACCTCGTCGCTGACGATCCACAGGTCGTGCTGACGGGCGAGGGCGACCAGGGCCTCCAGCTCCGCGCGGCTGAACACGGTCCCGGTCGGGTTGTAGGGACTGTTGAGGAGCAGGGCGCGGGTGCGGGGCGTGACGGCGTTTCGCACGGCGTCCAGGTCGAGGGTCCACCCCTCCGCGTCCGTCAACCGCATGGGCACGGTGACGGGCAAGGCGCCCGCGAGCCGCGCCTGGGGCACGTACACGTCGAACACGGGTTCGAGCATCAGCACCTCGTCGCCCGGGCCGTACAGGGCGAGCGCGAGGATGTTCAGGGCCTCGGTCGCCCCCGAGGTCACGACCACGTCGGCGCCGTCCACCCCCAGGTCCGCGCCGATGGCGTCCCGCAGCAGGGGCAGGCCCGCCGGGGGCGCGTATTGGTCACTCACCCCCACCGCCCGCCTCGCCGCGTCGAGCAGGAAGGCGGGCGGAGGATCGGAGGGAAAGCCCTGTCCCAGGTTCACCGCGCCGTACTGCACGGCGAGGCGGCTCATGTGCGCGAACACGCTCTCGGAGGACGACCGGGCACGCGGCAGGAGTTCAGGCATGGGGGCAGTCTGATGCACCCGGCGCGGCCCGTGGAGGATGGGTCAGACAGGCACACCCTATCCTCTCCCCCGTGCCCCCCTTCCTGCGCGGCCTGACCCTGGGCCTCTCGCTGATCGTCGCCATCGGGCCGCAAAACGCCCTTGTGCTGCGGCAGGGGCTGACGCGGAGGTACGCAGGGCTGGCCGCGCTGACATGTTCACTCGCCGACACGGCCTTGACCACATTCGGCGTGCTGGGCGTGGGGGCGTTGCTGGCAGGTTCCCCGGTGCTGGTCACGCTTGGGACACTGGCGGGAGCAACCTTTCTGCTGTGGTACGGGTGGCGTTCCTTCCAGTCAGCCCGCCATACGGGGACGCTCCAGCCCGAGGGACAGGCCGCGCAAACCCCTGGGACAGTTCTCGTCACCGCTGCGGCCTTCAGCCTCCTCAACCCCCACGCCCTCCTCGACACGGTGGTACTGATCGGCGGGGCGAGCGCGGGGCTGGGGAGTGCAGGCCGCACCGCCTTCCTCCTCGGCACCATCCTCGCCTCGTGGCTGTGGTTTTTCGGCCTCGCCCTGCTCGCGGGCCGCTTCGCGCCGTTGATGCGCTCGCCCCGCGCGTGGCAGGTGCTGGACGTGCTGATCGGGGTGGTGATGTGGGGGATTGCGGTGGGGCTGGTGCGGAGCGTGTTTTCAGGAGGATGAGGCGCCCAGGTCGTCGAGATGGGTGTAAAGCACATCCGTCCGCCATACCGCCAGCCCGCAGCCGAAGAAATCCCCATCCTCCGTCCACACGTCCGCGCTCAGGGCGAGCGCGAGGGCGACGGTGGGCCAGTCGTCGGGGTCCTGGGGGACGCGGAGGCGGGCCTGGGGTTCGAAGGGGGCAAAGGTTTCTTCCGGGATTACCGTCACGCGCCTCCTTAAAAGGTTCAGCGCCGTGAGCAGCCAAGCTCGCTTCTGTGCATCAGAGAAACCGGCACGCCGGGCCAGGGGTTCCAGCCGCCGCTCTAATTCATACGTTGCCTCTCCGAAAGCTCGCGGGGCGATGAACAACTCGGCCTCCAACGTCTCGAACTTCGCCTGGCCGCGGCGTCGGAGCAATTCCCCCACGACGACATTGGCATCCAAAATGAGTTTCAGAGCCGACCTACCGCGGCAGAAGCAGGCGCATCCTCCTGGGCAGTCGTCTGGGAAGTGGCACCGAACAACTCGTCCTCCAACGCTTCGACGCTGAGCCCCAGTCTACGGGCCAGGTCTTCCATCTTTTCGTTGAAGGCGCTCTGCGCTTCCCGAATCCTGGCAGAGTTTGCGACCGCGACAGGGGTGTAAAAGCCGATGGGCTTCCCGTGCCGCTCAATGACGAAAGGCTCCCCACCCGCCAGAAGCTGCGTCGCCTTGTCCTTGAACTCCTTGATCCCCACTCGCTTTACGGCCATGCTGGACCTCCCCCAAAGTGGACACCAGTATAGTCAGAATCAGCAATGGGGCGCAATGGATCGGTTTGGGGCGTTCCCTATGACGTGATCTCCACAATGGGTTCGCCTGCCAGAAGCAATTGATGAGCCTGCACGAAGTTTCGGCCAAAAATTTCCATCAGCCGCGCCTTGCTGGTGTTCCCGCAGGTCACGTAAAGGAGCCTTGGTGGGGGCCCGAGACGCACCAGGCGCTCCAGAAAATCTGCGTCCTTGGAAACCATCACCACGCCCGCCGCTCGTGCCGCCTGGAAGATCACCTCGTCCTCAGCATTCCGGTAGCCCAGGTACGCCACGCTGTAAGCCTCCACGCCGAAGGTCGCGGTCAGCCAGGGAGCCAGGGCGGGCGGCAACTGCGCGTCAATCCAGTAGACGAGGGTTTCCGCCATCCGCTCAGGCACTCAGGCGCGGGTGGTTAACGTACCGCGAGGCCCAGAGCAACGCCGCGTGAATGTCCTCGCGCTCCAGGTCCGGGTAGTCGCTTAAAATCTCGTCCACTTCCACGCCCGCGCCGAGCAGGTCCAGCACATCGCTCACCCGAATTCGCATTCCACGGATGCACGGACGACCACCGCACTGCAAGGGGTTGACGGTGATGCGGTCGAGGAGGGTCATGGGGAGAGTTTAGCCCGCTCCCAGCCCCTCCAGCACATCCCTCACCCAAATCCGCATCCCGCGAATGCAGGGGCGCCCGCCGCTCACCTAACGTATAATTCCGTGAATGGCTAAACCTATCGATGTTCTAGTTGAAAAGGCAAATCGGATTATGGATGGAACACACCAGGGTCTGGAGGATTGGAGAGATGCGCTTCAGATATATGAGCAGGCTGGAAGCATGGGGTCTGGTGAGGCATTCTTTAGGTTAGGCCAAATGTACGATTTTGGGAAGGGACCTAAACAAAATATTGAAAAGGCAATCGCTAACTATAAGAAGGCAGCGCAGTTAGGAGAGGCAAAAGCATATGCTGGCTTGGTAACTATCTATGGTCATTTAAAAGACTATCAGAACGGTAGAAAAATATTTTCTTTGCTGCTCACTGAAACCACAAAGCCAATATCTGAGAAAAGGACTGTGGACCTTGTTGCGTGTTTCATTTCGTATGTTGCAGTAATGAGATTCCCGGATTCCCTAGATAAAGAACTCGCGTTACGAGGATTACCGTATGCAATGCGTGGGGCCAAGGACATGCTAGGCTTAGCTAGAGTGACAGGGATAAGGTTGGGCGGCGATATGGTCGCAGGATTTAAGACGGTTTATAGTCTTTCTCAGTCGTACTTAGGGAAGAACGAGAAGTTAGACGAGCAGATTGCTTCATTTCAAAACGAACTTACATCCTATCTTTCTTCTAACAGACAGACGCAGTGAATAGGACTGAATTGTTCGTTAAAGCTATTTTAAATGGTTTATCGGTGTAAGAAAGCGTTCTTAAGGCTGCGCTGCCAATAAAGCTGAAACTTCTACTCCAACTCGTATCCTGACTCGGCGCCTGCATACTCATACACTCAACCCCACCCCCTCCCCCCTCCCCGTGCCATACTCCCTCCCTGGAATGCCCAAGCGCACTGACCTCCAGACCATCCTGATTCTCGGCAGCGGCCCCATCCAGATCGGGCAGGCCGCCGAGTTCGACTATTCGGGCACGCAGGCGCTCAAGGCGCTGAAAAAAGAGGGCTATAGGCTCGTGCTGGTGAACTCCAACCCGGCGACGATCATGACCGACCCCGACCTCGCCGACGCCACCTACCTGGAGCCGCTGACGCCCGAGTTCGTCCGCAAGGTCATCGAGAAGGAGCGCCCCGACGCCCTGCTCCCCACCCTGGGCGGACAGACGGCCCTCAACCTGGCGATGGACCTCAACGCCAACGGCACGCTCGCCGAGTTCGGCGTGGAACTCATCGGCGCCAACGCCGAGGCCATCCACAAGGGCGAGGACCGCGAGGCGTTCCAGGCCGCCATGAAGAAGATCGGCGTGGAGACGGCGCGCGGGAAGATGGTGCATTCGATGGAAGAGGCCGTCGAGTACCAGAAGGAGATCGGCCTCCCCATCGTCATCCGGCCCTCCTTCACGCTGGGCGGCACGGGCGGCGGCATCGCGCACACCTACGAGGACTTCCTGAAGATCACCGAGGGCGGCCTGCGCGACTCGCCGGTGCATTCGGTCCTGCTCGAAGAGTCCATCCTGGGCTGGAAGGAGTACGAGCTGGAGGTCATGCGCGACCACGCCGACACGGTGGTCATCATCACCTCCATCGAGAACTTCGACCCGATGGGCGTGCATACCGGGGACTCGATCACGGTGGCCCCGGCGCAGACCCTCAGCGACGTGGAGTATCAGCGGCTGCGGGACATGTCGCTCGCCATCATCCGCGAGATCGGGGTGGACACGGGCGGCTCCAACATCCAGTTCGCGGTGAACCCCGACAACGGGCGCGTCATCGTGATCGAGATGAACCCGCGCGTCAGCCGCTCCTCGGCGCTGGCGAGCAAGGCGACCGGCTTTCCCATCGCCAAGATCGCCGCCCTGCTCGCGGTGGGCTACCACCTCGACGAGCTGCCGAACGACATCACCCGCTCCACGCCCGCCTCGTTCGAGCCCAGCATCGACTACGTGGTGACGAAGATCCCGCGCTTCGCCTTCGAGAAGTTCCCCGGCACATCCGACGCCCTGGGTACCCAGATGCGGAGCGTGGGCGAGGTCATGGCGATTGGCCGCACCTTCAAGGAGAGCGTGCAGAAGGCGCTGCGGAGCATCGAATCGGATGTGCGCGGAACGTTTGCGGCCATGTCCGACGACGAGTTGCGCGGCCTGCTGTACGGCAACCCGCGCCGCCTGGAGGCCGTGCTCGAACTGCTGCGGCGGGGCGAGGGGGTGGCGGCCCTCCACGACGCGACGAAGATCGACCGCTGGTTCCTGGGGCAGTTGCAGGAGATTGTGGACGCGGAGAAGGAGATTGCGGACCTCGGCCCCATTCAGAGTTGGAAGTACGAAATCTGGCGCGAGGTCAAGCGGCTGGGCTTCTCCGACGCGCGGCTGGGCGAACTCGTGGGGCTGAGCGAACTGGAGATCCGTGAACTTCGCAAGGCCGCCAAAGCCACGCCGGTCTACAAGACGGTGGACACCTGCGCCGCCGAGTTCGAGGCGTACACGCCCTACCACTACTCGACCTACGAGTGGGAGGACGAGGTGACGCCGACCGACAAGCCCAAGGTCGTGATCCTGGGCAGCGGCCCCAACCGCATCGGGCAGGGGGTGGAGTTCGACTACGCGACCGTCCACGCCGTCTGGGCGCTTCAGGAGGCGGGCTATGAGACGATCATGGTCAACTCCAACCCGGAGACGGTCAGCACCGACTACGACACCGCCGACCGCCTGTACTTCGAGCCGCTGACTTTCGAGGACGTGATGAACATCGTCGAGCACGAGAAGCCCGTCGGCGTGATCGTGCAGCTCGGCGGGCAGACGCCCCTCAAGCTCGCGCGGCGGCTGGCGGACGCGGGCGCCCCCATCATCGGCACCCCCCCGGCGACGATTCACGAGGCGGAGGACCGCGCCTCCTTCAACGCCCTGTGCGAGCGGCTGGGGCTGCCGCAGCCGAGGGGCAAGGTGGCCGAGACGCCCGCGCAGGCCCGCGAACTCGCCGCCGAACTCGGCTTCCCCCTGATGGCCCGGCCCTCCTACGTGCTGGGGGGCCGCGCGATGCGGACGGTGCGGAGCATGGAGGAACTGACGACCTACCTGGACGAGGTGTACGCCGCCGTCGAGGGGCAGCCGTCCATCCTGCTCGACCAGTTTCTGGAGGGCGCGCTGGAACTCGACGTGGACACCCTCTGCGACGGGGAGCGGGCGGTCGTGGCGGGGGTCATGGAGCACGTCGAGGCCGCCGGGGTCCACTCGGGCGACTCCGCGTGCGTGCTGCCCCCGGTGAACCTCTCGCCCGAGCTGCTGGCGCGCGTGAAGGCCGACACGGAACGCCTCGCGCTGGAGCTGGGCGTGCGGGGCCTGATGAACGTGCAGTGGGCGGTGAAGGACGGCACCGCGTACATCCTGGAGGCCAACCCGCGGGCCAGCCGCACCGTGCCCTTCGTCTCCAAGGCCGTGAACCACCCGCTCGCCAAGAGTGCCGCTCGCATCGCCGTGGGGCAGACGCTGGAGCACATCGGCTTTACCGAGACGCCCACGCCCCCCATGTACTCGGTCAAGGAAGTCCACCTGCCCTTCCTGAAGTTCAAGGGGGTGCTGCCCGTCCTCGGCCCGGAGATGAAGAGCACGGGCGAGAGCATGGGCATTGACACGGACCCGTACCTCGCCTTCTACCGCGCGGAGCTGGGGGCCAAGAGCAACCTGCCGCTGTCGGGCACGGCGCTCCTCCTCGGGGACGGTCTGGACGATGTGGCCGCCACGCTGGAGGGCGCGGGGCTGCGGGTCATCCGCGAGCAGGAAGGCGACACGCTGCCCGACCTCCTCATCGACGTGACCGCCTCGCCGCTCCTGCGCCTCGCGTTGGAGCGCGGCAAGCCCATCGTCAGCACCCGCGAGGGCGCCGAGTGGACGGCCAGGGCGATAGCCGCGGCGAAGGGGAGGGAGTTGGGGGTCAGGAGCTTGCAGGAGTGGCAGGCGGGGGAAGCGGTGGCGTACTAAGAGTAAACAGAAACGACAGATAGGGAGGAGTAAAACTCCTTCCCTGCTTACTTGTAATCAAAGGGATTAAAGTGGGTTACGCCATCCTCGCGCGCCCACTCCCAGGGACGCGGGTGAGCCCCGGGACTGGGATCACTATTTTTTTGCCTCACACCATTATCAACACTTTCCTTCCTCGGATTGTCCTTGTAGTCCGTTTTACTTGAAGGACGTGCGCCTAAACTACTTTCTAAGATACTCAAACTAATTCCTGGTACAGATTTCAACATGTTGTATAACGCTTCTCGCGTTAATATCTTTCCAGACCGCTCTGGCTTGCGCTCATAATTTACGGGAAGGGTAGTTATTTTACGAATAAAAAACAAAACATCAAAGAATTCTCCATGTCTACTAAATAATAGAGTAGAACCGCCTAGAAGTTTTCCATCTATAAATATTTGGTACGCGACTATAGTTTGTTGAGAATCTGGAGCAGGAGCAGCGACTTTCATATTAGAGATTCCCGAAAAAACACTTTGAGGAGCAGAAAAATAACTTTGATCCCTTAACCAAACTTCAAGATGCGCGGGATTGAATGGAATTGTTGTTCCATTGACGCATCCATTCTTAGTTCGCACGGAGACTAGTTGTCGCCCGAAACCGTCTGTCAAAATCTCGACCAGCCGATTACACTGCTGCTTACTATCGAAACAAATAGGACGACCTCCGAGCTGCCGACCATAGATGAAAATATGGGCACACCATTTTATATTAGCAACTCGCTCCTGTTTACACAATTTGTTTTGAGCGTTGACATCTGTATCAGAGTTCTTTTGGGGGATGCCTCTTTTATTACCTACATCTTTCTTCTTTGAGGGCTGAAGCTTAGACTGATTCAAAATTTGAATAAATTTTGACTCCTCACTCTGTACCAGGAGTGTGTAGTTCGAAGCAAATTCAGATAGTACTTTTTGAATACCTTGATCGTCTATGGATAGCGATTCGCTGGAGAGCAGAATCTGGATTGACCCAAAACAAGAAGCTAACTCCTCAGAGCTAAACTCTTGATCAAGATGTCTTTTGCTTAACTCGATAGCTCTAGTTTTCCATACTTCACGGAGTCTAATTAGTTCTTCACAAAATTTTACGATCTCAACTTGAGTCTCTAAAATCTTTTTTCCACTGATAGTACCTTGGCTTTGATGCCACTTGCGCGCCTGCTCAAAAAGTATAAGATACTCCTCCTGAGCTTGTTGCAAGCATAGGCAGTGCCCTAGTGTGGTATGCGCGCTTCGCTTCAAAGCCTGACGTATTACTTCACGCCCCAACCGCACTCGCCCCAGATCAGGTGTTGCCGTGAACTGCTTGAGTTGAGCTATGCGTTTGGGGCGACTCGACATGGACCACTATATGCAGATCAGCCGTACTCGTGTGTGCGAATTTGCGGCTCAACCTGCACGCCTCTGCCCCGGCACAGGCCGCAGCTCCAGACGGTGGGGGTGGGGTAGGGGTGGGGTGGGGGCAAGGGGTGTGGGAGAATAGAGCTGTGAGATTCGTCCGCACCATCCAAGCCACGACCCGCGAGGAGGCCGAACGCGCCGACCGGGAAGCGAACTGGGCCAAGACCCCTCAGGAGCGGCTGGCCGAGGTGGAGTTCCTGCGCGCTCAGAGGTATCCCGGTGGAGTTGCCCCCAGATTTCAGCGAGTTCTTGAGATTGCTCAGCGCCCACGGGGTTGAGTACCTGCTGGTGGGCGGGTACGCCGTGGGAGCGCACGGCTTCCCCCGGTACACAGGCGATCTTGACATCTTCTACCGACTGGGCGAGGAAAACTCGACGCGGCTGGCGGCGGCCCTGACGGAGTTCGCTCTCCCCGTCGGGGCGTCCGAGTTGAACAGACCGAACGTCCTGATTCGCATGGGCGTGAAACCTATGATGCTGGAGCTGATGAACGAGATTAGCGGCGTGACCTTCGAGCAGGCGTGGCAAAACCGGGTCACGTGGCGGCTGGAGGGGTTGGACGTGCCGCTGATTTCCCTGGCCGACCTGCGGACGAACAAGCGAGCAGCGGGGCGGCATAAGGACCTTGCAGACCTGGAGGAATTGCCGGAAGTCTAGCCCCAGCGCGGGCCGCAGCGACAGGTGGTGGGTCTGGGCGGGGTGGGGTGGGGGAAGCAGAGGTAAGGAGGACAGGCCACAGTAGGCACGTCCTCCTCCTGTTTATTCCTCGTCCCACCACCGTTGTCGCGGCTTGTCGCGGTACTTCTCGGCACGGCAGAGGCCACAGCTACAGACCGTGTTGTTCTTGCTGGCCTGACCGGGCACCCTGTACCACCAGGCCCAGACGGGTTTGGGACGCCATTCACCCGCGTAGGCGTAGCGGAGCCTGCGGCGGATGTAGCGCCCGCGCTGATGACGGAGCACCGCTCTCGAATGCCGTTTTTGCTTGATGAATTCACCCCATGCGTCGCGGGTGAAGTTGGGCTGGGCAGACCCCGGACCTGCTAGGCGGGGCGTTTCAGGCTGCCAGCCCGCGACGCATGGAGCACGGAACGGGAGACGGAGTGGGCATAGGAAGAGGATACGCCGCTCTGACTGCCACACCTGGCCGGGCATGGCCTGTTCGGCGACGGCTCGCAGCTTCAGGTCGAAGGTCATGAGTTGCACGCCCAGCGGGGAGACGGCCTGGGCGGCGGCAAAGTGAACGGCGTCGAAGGCTCGGAGGCCACAGCCTCGTTCCGGCTGGCAAGGGCGTGAGTCGTTCAGGGAGGCAACGAGCGCGGCGGGGAGGGGCACCGTCATTCGCCTGGCCTAGTCACCCGTCATGCCTTGCATATAGCGGCGGCGCATGGGGCGAGGGCGGACAGCTTGAGCCATCCGCCCCCACATCGGATTGGGTTCAGCTGCCCGAGGTGCTCGTGTTGGCCGCCGCTGGCCCGCCTACCCGCGAGAACAGAACGACCGTTAGGCCCCTCGTCTCGTAGGCGCGCACCACAATACGCTCACCGCCCCGCTCGAAGGCCAGCACCGGACCCTCTGGGTAGCCGGGGCCAAGGGTGGTCGTTCCTGTCTCCCCCGTGGTTCCAGTGGTGCCCGTCGTTCCGGCTGTACCCGTGGTCCCGGTTGCAGCGGTGCCCGTGTCGGTGGTGCCGGTCGTGTCTGTAGCGGCGGTTCCGGTGTCTGTTGTGCCTGTGGTTCCCGTCGTGGTGCCGGTTGTCCCGGACGTGTCGGCCGTTCCAGTCGTGCCCGCCGTGCCAGTTCCGGTGGTCGTCGTATCCGTCGTGCCGGTCGTTCCCGTCGTACTCGTGTCGGTCGTGCCCGTGGTTCCGCCCGTTCCCGTCGTGGTGCCGGTCGTTCCAGTACCAGCGGCGCTCGTATCGGTCGTCCCGGTTCCGGTGGCGGTGCCCGCCGTCCCCGACGTGTCAGTGGAGTCCGCCGTCCCAGTTCCCGTGGTACTCGTATCGGGGGTTCCGGTGGTGCCCGTCGTCCCAGCCGTCCCCGTCGTATCCGTCGTTCCGGTCGTGGCCGCGCCCGTCGTGTCGGTCGTGCCCGTGGTGCCAGCGGTTCCCGACGCCCCGGTTGCTGTCGCCGCGGGAGTCAGAGGTGACGAGGGGTCGACAGCCGTGAAGCCCGCACCCGTGAAGGCCTGGGCATAGGTGTCCAGGGCATTGGCGACCGAGCCCCGGTAAATGACCGCAGCGCCCGTGAAGGTCCTGACGCTCCGAATCGGCGTGGCGCCCTGGAGGTAGGGCAGTGTCAACTCGCCCGAGGACAGCGTGAGGGTCGTCTGGGCGGGGAGGGCCTGGGTGGTGGCGCCCGTGGTTGCTGGTGCCGCCGTCTGGTCGGTCGTGGTCTGGGGCGTGTTCGTCTGGTCGGTCGTCTGACTTGTGCTGGTCTGATCGGTGGTCTGGCCGGTGCTGGTCGTATTGGTTTGATCCGTTGTCTGGGCCGTTGCCAGACCCAGGGTGAGCAGCAACGTGGCGGTCAGCAGTGTGCGGCTTGCAGGTGTCCTCATGCTACGCCCTCCCCATCATCGGTGCATTTTTCGGAAGTGAGCGGTGCGGCGCCTTCCACCCTCTCAGGGCCAGCGTAGACACCCTGGATGTGAACGTGCGGTCACTCCGCCCAGCGTCCCTTTGCACCGAACTCACATCCGCCCACACTCCTTTTAAACGCCCTGGGACAATCTCCTCCAAACCTTCAGACTGTCTTCTTGGGCCTAGTCATCCCGTTCCCTCCAGCCACGCCAGGGCCGTCCCCACCACCTCCCGCGGCACGGTGTGCGGTCCGTGGAATTCGAGGTAGGCCACGTCATAGCCCGCCCCGCGGAGTTCGGGCACGATCACCTGGCTACAGCGGTCGATGGGAAGCACCCTGTCCCCGTCGCCGTGTGAGACGAAGATGCGGGGGGCGCCGACCTGCGCGGCGGGGGCCATGAAGCCGGGCGAGAAGGCCAGCAGGTGGGTGAACAGGTCCCCATTTCCCAGCCCCAGCGAGAGGGCGTAGGAGGCGCCGTCGGAAAAGCCCTCCAGCACGATCCGGCCCGGGTCCACCGCGTACCGCCCGAATACCCAAGTCAGCGCCCGGTCGATGAACGCCACGTCGGGGCCGTACCCGCCCAGGATTACGTCCCAGGTGCGGCGGCGCGACTCGGGGGCGAGGAGCAGCAGGCCGTGGGCGTCAGCGTGGTCGAGCAGCGGGGCCAGCGCGTGCCGGGCCTCGCCCCCCGCCCCGTGCAGCATGACGACGAGGGGGAGGGGCTGGGTGAGCGGAAGACCCTCGGGCACATAGAGCAGGGCGTCACGGCCCCCGTCCAGACCGAGGGCTTGCAGGCCGCGCGCTCCCGAAACCTGAACGCCCTGAGCTGGTCGCGCGGTGAGTCGGCCCTCCGGTTCCTGTTGTCTTCCTCCCGCCACCACAGCCCCCCTCTGCCGTTCGCCCCGGCATTGTCCGGCACCTGGTGGAGTGGCAGGGACGACCTGGGTGAAGGTGGACTTGAAGTCGGGCACACCTCTGCCTCGGCGCCGCCGCCTAGCCTGCGGTATGACCGACAAGGGGAACGAGGCCGAGCGGATGCAGGAAGCCTACGCCGAGCGTCAGGAGCGCGAGCAGGAGACGGGTATCACGAGCGCCGGGGGTGCGGGCAGCACGGGCACGCCGGGCAACACCGAGGCGGGCGCGGAGACCACCGACGCGGTGGACGGCGGCGAACGCTCCGGGGCCACCGAGAGCTGACGGGCGAGGGACGGGAGGGGGCCGCCCACCTGTCCGGGTGCAGCCCCCTCCCCTCCTCACCCCAGCAAGTCTCCGATCGCCTGCACGGTGCGCCAATTGCGAACGGTGGCGGGTTGTCGCAGGGGGGCGAGGTCCAGCCTGCTCTGCCCCAGCCCGTTGGGGGTGTGTAGGTAGAGTTCGCGGCCCGAGCATTCCCAGGTGTCCTCCCCGAAGACGCGGGCGCGCAGGGCGTGCAGCCGGTCGGGTTCAGGTTCATGGTGCAGGAAGGCGACGTGAACCTTTGTGCCGTCCGCCTCCGCCTGGGCCGGGTAGGGATTGCGGGGAGCGAGGGTCGCCCATTCCACCGCACTGCGGAGCATCACGTCCACCGGGAAGCCGAAATCCCGCCGGATGGCCCGCTCGATGGCCTCCCGCTCGGGGGACTCGGCCCCGAAGACGACGTTGCCGCTCTGAACGTACGTCCTGACCTCCGAGAAGCCCAGGCGCTCGAAGGTGGCCCTCAGGTCCTTCATGGGCACCCGGTGGTGGCCACCCACGTTGATGCCGCGCAGCAGGGCGACGTGTCGCATGAACGCATTCTTTCAGACCGCCCGAAGGGAAGGCGCGTCACACCCTGCTATCCTCGCCGGATGCGTCACCTCGTGAGAATGCTGGCCCTTTCCGTCACGCTGCTGGGCCTGTCGGAGGCCGCCACGGCGGTCACGACCACCTCGGCCAACTTGCGGCGCGCGCCGGGCACGAATGCGCGCGTGCTGGGCGTTGTTCCGGGGGGCACATTGCTGCTCGTCGCCTGCCAGGGCGAGTGGTGCCGGACCACCTACGGGGCGCGGGCGGGGTACGTGGCCCGTTCGCTCGTGCGTCCCGTGACCGGAAGCGCGAGACTGGCGGGGCAGGGCACCGTGTACTACCGCTCCTGCGCGGCGATGCGGGCGGCGGGCGCGGCCCCCATCCGGCTGGGGCGCCCCGGTTACCGCACCGGCCTGGACCGCAACCACAACAGCGTGGCCTGCGACAACGGCGACTGACGTTCGGGGAACTGAGGGGCAGCCCCTCTTACTGGCGAAACAGCTTCAACTATTCCCCGCACCCCTGCGCCTCCATCTGCTCCAGCCGCACGAAGCGCAACGCCGCCGAGTTGATGCAGTACCGCAGGCTGCCGTGTTCCTGTGGCCCATCGGGAAAGACATGCCCCAGGTGCGAGTCGGCGAGGGCCGAGCGGACCTCCGTGCCGGGGGAGCCGACCTTGTCGTCGGTGTTCTCGGTCAGGTTTGCGTCGGGGACCGGGCGGGTGAACGAGGGCCAGCCGCAGCCCGCGTCGTACTTGTCGAGGGAGCTGAACAGGGGCTCGCCGGACACCCCTTCCACGTGGATGCCGGGCTCGTCGTGGTCCCAGTATTCGCTGGTAAAGGCCCGCTCGGTGCCCTTCTGCTGGGTGACGCGGTACTGCATGGGGGTGAGCCGCTCGCGCAGTTCCTCGTCGCCGGGCTTGACGAAGGGGGGCCTCGGGGGGTCATGGGGCGAGTGGAGGGCCGGGGGCGGGCCGGGATGGGTGAGTTCCCCTCCCCGAATACCTGCTCGGCGCAATAGCCCACCCATCTCTTGCTCTGTTTTTTAAAGTAGTTTAGAATAACCCCATGACGCTCTTCACCCCCTCCTCTCCCGACAAGCTGCGGGTGGACATCTGGTCGGACATTGCCTGCCCGTGGTGCTATGTCGGCAAGCGGCGCTTCGAGGCGGCCCTGTCTGGCTTCCCTCACCGCGATCAGGTCGAGGTCGTGTGGCATTCGTTCGAGCTGGACCCCTCGGCGTCCGCGCGGCCGGGGCAGTCCATGCGGGCCATCCTGGCGGGCAAGTACGGCGGCGGCGAGGCCCGGGCGCAGGGGATGCTGGACTCCATGACCCAGACGGCGGCGGGCGAGGGGCTGGAGTATCACTTCGAGCGCCTCCAGCCCACGAACACCTTCCAGGCCCACCAGCTCATCCACCTCGCGGCGGAAAAAGGCGTGCAGGACGCCATGAAGGAGCGCCTGCTGCGGGCCTTTTTTGTCGAGGGCGAGTTCCTGGGCGACCGGGAGGTCCTGGTGCGGCTCGCCTCGGAGGTCGGCCTGGAGGCGGGCGAGGTGCGCGCGGCGCTGGAGAGCGGCCAGTACGCCCAGGCCGTGCGGCGGGACGAGGCGCAGGCCCACGCGCTCGGCATCAGCGGCGTGCCTTTCTTCGTGCTGGGCGGCAAGTACGGGGTGAGCGGCGCCCAGTCCCCGGAGGTGCTGCGGAGTGCGCTGGAGCAGGTGTGGGCCGAGACGCACCCGGCGCCCCTGACCCTGCTCACGTCGGATACCCCGGCGGAAGCCTGCGAGGACGGCCAGTGCGCGGTGCCGGGGCGGGCAGCGGCGGAGACGCGCGGCTAACTCCGGCTCCCCAGGAACCACCGCAGGAGCATTTGGGTCAGGACCAGCACGGTGGCAAAGCCCAGCGCCGGGAGTGGCGCCCGCACCCCGAACAGGGCCACGCCCGCCAGCAGCGCGATCAGGGCACTCGCGGCGAGGCGCATCTGCCCCGGGTTCCCCGCCTGAAGCCGCAACAACCACCCCAACCCCACCAGACCCGCGCAGACTACGATCAGGTCGAGCGGGTCCCGCCTTTCCAGCCAGGTCAGGACGAGCAGGGCGGCGGCGGACAGGAGGAAGATCAGGGCGGGCCGCAACTCAGCGGCTCCAGACGTCGCAGCGGTGCTCCTGCCGGAAATCGGTGCGCTCGCCGATGAAGGCGGGCTGGAAGGTCAGGAGGTTGTTCCGGGCCGGGTCGAAACGGGGCCACTCGGGCAACCCCCCGGCATTCGGGTTGCCGAAGCGGGCGAAGTTGGCCCAGTAGGCGCGCATCGTGCGGGCGAGGTCAGCCTGGGCGGGCGTGAACTTCGCGGGGTCCGCCAGCCCCTCCAGCCGGGTGCCGAACACGCTGATGATCTCGGCGGCGTGGTAGGCGCCGTAACTCGGCACGCTCGCGGTGGGCCTCAGCTCGATGGGGGCCGTCCGGTCGCGGAACTCATAGGCGTACACCGGCGTCACCCGGGCGAGGTGGCGGGTGATGTCGTTCACCGGGCAGGCGAAGAGGCCGTCCGTCACCAGGGCGGAGGCAGCGAGGCCCACCGTGTCGTAATTCCGGGTGGGATAGTTGGCGAGGACGCGGGGCGTGTTCCACCCCTCCAGCACGGCCACCAGGCCCCAGAACTGCCACAGGGGAATGTCCCTGCCGTTCTGCGCGAGGGGCGCGACGAAGAGGGTGCCCTCGTCGAGGTTGCTGCCGATGAGGACGGGGACCCGGTTAACCTGGCCACTGGCAAAGGCCTCCCCCGGCGAGCGGGGCAGCACCGCGTCCCCGTACACGGGCGGGAGGGCGACCGAGCCCGGGGCGCGGCGGCCCGGAACGGGGGTGTTCAGCAGCCGCTCGGCGGGAACGGCCCGCAGGCAGGCGGCGTCCCCCTCCGGGCAGCCCAGGGCGCGGGCGTAGTCGGCCCCCGTCTTCAAGGCCTCAACGAGGGGCGCCGTGTTGATCTCCGGCGTGCAGGGCCCGCTCTGGAGGATCGCCTTGTCGAAGAGGCCCGCCGCCACGGGCGAGGTGAGCTGGTCGCACACGCTCATGCCGCCCGCCGACTCCCCAAAGACGGTCACATTGGCGGGGTCGCCCCCGAAGGCCGCCGCGTTCGCCCGCACCCAGCGCAGCGCGGCTTGCTGGTCGAGGAGGCCGTAGTTTCCGACCGTCCGCCCCTCCAGGAGTCCCGGCGCGGCGAGGAAGCCCAGCGCCCCCAGGCGGTAGTTGACGGTCACCACGACCACCCCCTGCTCGCGGGCGAGGACCCGGCCGTCGTAGTCGCTGCCCGCCCCGCTGCGGAAGGAGCCGCCGTGAATCCAGACCATCACCGGGGCGCGGGTGGCGGTCGCGGGGGCGTACACGTTGAGGGAGAGGCAGTCCTCCGACCCGCGCGTGCCGCTGCCCCCGATCAGCGCCCGCTGGAGGCACACGTCACCCGGCCGGGACGCGTCCCGCTCGCCTACCCAGATCGGGGCGGGCTCGGGGGGCCGCCACCGCCGCTCTCCCACCGGGGGCGCCGCGTAGGGGACGCCCTGCCACACCCGCACCCCGGCGTCCTGTCGGCCCACCAGGGTGCCCGAGGTGACCTGGGTGCGGACGGGAAAACCGGGCGCGGCGGGCGGGGCCGACTGGGTGGTGGGCGGCACGGCCGGGGCGGGCGCGGTGGTGTCCTGCGCCCCGGCGACCGTGAGCAAAGCGGCGGTGAGCAGGCTGAGCGTGCGCGTCATGCGCTCAGCGTAGGGAGCCGGGCAGGCCGAGTCTATGGGAAGGGCTTCAGGCGGGGTTGGGGGTCAGGCCGGGCTGTGGGGCGGGGCCCTCATCGTCGCTGGGGGCGGAGGCGGGGCCGTCGAGCGTGCCGCCCGCCAGCACCGTCTGCACGTCCTCGCCCGTCAGCGACTCGCGGGCCATCAGGGCGTCGGTCAGGCGGTGCAGCACGTGGGCGTGTTCGGTGAGCAGGGCGACCGCCCGCTCGTACTGGGCGTTGAGGATGCGCGCGAGTTCCGAGTCGATGCGTTCGGCGGTGTGGTCGCTGTAGACCCCCTGCTGCGGGCCGTAGCCCAGGTACCCCGCGCTCTCCTGCGCGAGCGCGAGCTGCCCGACCTCGCTCATGCCCCACTCGGTCACCATCCGCCGCGCCAGGCTCGTCGCCTGCTGGAAGTCATTTGCCGCGCCCGTCGTGACCTGCCCGGTGGCGACCTCCTCCGCCGCGTGCCCGGCGAGCGCCACGCAGATGCGGTCGAGCAGCGCCGCCTTCGTCAGGTGCATGCGGTCCTCGGGCGTGTACAGCGCCGACCCCAGCGAGCGCCCCCGCGGAACGATGGTCAGCTTGTGTGCCTTGTCCG
>NZ_BFAG01000015.1:0-40000 GCF_002897375.1 Deinococcus aerius
CTGCCGCCTTCGACTTCCCGAAGTTGCTCGCGGCGCCCCCACTCGTTGCCCCTCGTAACGTGCGCCACAGCACGAGCAGGATGAGGGCGGTGACGATCAGCGGCAGGATCTGCCCGACCCAACTGAAGGGCGAGCGCCCCGAGAGGATGGTAACCGGCACCCGCGCCTCCCGCAGCCGCGTCAGGGTCGCCTCGTCGGGTGGGACGACCACCGACTGGGGCTTGGTGGACACGGTGTTCACCAGGTAGACGGAGGCATTCCCGGCGCCGTCCAGGGTGACCCTTTCTACCCTGCCTGCCTTCAGGTCGGCGAAGAAGCGGTTGGTGGTGTAGGTGCCCCCAGTCGTCAGGGGGGGCAGGTCCGGGGCGGGGGAGTTCGCCGTCTGCCCCAGTGCGGCGGGCGCAGCCAGCACAAGCAGCAGGAGGGCCGTGGGGCCAAGAGGCGGGCGGGACATGCTCCATGCTACGCCTCCGCCCGCGGGCCCAACCCTGCGCTGCGTGACCTTCCGGGACGTTCCGCACGGGCCGGAACTTTGGCGTGAGAGTGTTGCCCTTTCGCTCAGCCGCCCGTCAGCCAGCGTGACTATGCTGACCTCATGCGTACCGCCTTTCTGCTCGGCGCTCTGGCCCTCGGCCTGAGTTCCTGCACCATCTCCGTCCGCTCGAACCTCGGCCTGGTGGGCAGTGAGAGCAACCTGATCGCCGACCTGCGCCCGGACAGGGGACAGGGCGCCACCTACTATGTGGGCGAGCCCGTCCGCTTCCGGCTGACCACCCGGACGGCCGGGTATGTCACCCTGGTGGCGCTCCAATCCAACGGGTACGCCAGCACCCTGGTCCGCAATGCCTACGTTCCGGCGGGCACGACCGTCTTCCCCCGCCCGCAGGACGGGGTGACCTACAACGTCGCCGCGCCCACCGGCCTCCAACGCGTGCGGGCCATCTTCACCCGCGTGCGCCCCGCGACCGACCTCGTGCTGAGCGGCACCTACGATAACGGTCGCTGGAACACCGTCACCACCACGTACATCGAGCCCTACCCCGTGGCCGACCGGGACGTGCAGGAAACCTACCTCTACATCCGCTAAACCGCCCAGCGCCCGCCAGCCGCCCCGCACGCGGCTGGTTTTCTCTTACCCTGGGCGAATGAGTCTGACCTTCGAGGAAGCCCGGCGGCGCGTGGACGCCTACATCGGCCAGTTCGAGGAGGGGTACTTTCCGCCGCTGCTGCTCATGGCCCGCCTGGCCGAGGAGACGGGCGAGGTCGCGCGGGTCATCGCGCACGGGAACGGCAAGACGCCCAAGCCCGGTGAGGACGCGGGCGACCTGGAGATGGAACTCGCCGACCTGCTCTTCGTGATGATCTGCATGGCGAACGAGCGCGGCCTGAGCCTGGAGCGCGGCTTTACGCGCATGATGGAGAAGATCGAGACCCGGGACGCGGACCGCTGGACCCGGAAGGAGGCAGGCCGATGACCGACCCCCGTTATCCTCTCGGGCCGATGCCGCAGCCCCTCGCGCTCACGCCGGGGGAGAGGCAGGAGGCCACCAGGGCCATCCGCGCCCTGCCTGATGAACTGCGCCAGTTGGTTGAAGGTCAACCAGACACGGTTCTCGACACGGCATACAGAGACGGCGGCTGGACGGTCCGGCAGGTCGTCCACCACATCGCCGACAGCCACATGAACGCCGTGGTGCGGCTCAAACTCGCCTTGACCGAAGCCAACCCGACCGTGAAGCCCTACGAGGAGGGGGACTGGGCGAGGCTGCCGGACATGGGGCTGCCGGTAGAGCCCAGCCTGAGCCTGCTGGCAGGTCTGCACGCGCGTTGGACGGCGCTGCTGGAAACCCTGACGCCGGAGGGCTGGACCCGCGAGTGGACGCATCCCGCGCAGGGGCGGACCTATACGGTGGATACGCTCGCCGCGATGTACGCCTGGCACGGGCGGCACCATCTGGCGCACATCCGCCGGGTGACGGGCTGACCGTGCAGTACGACAAAACCTTTCACATCCCCGTGCCGCTGCGCTCGGCGGGCGTCGTCATCCTCAACGACCGGGGCGAGGTGCTGCTCGTCCGCGAGGGGAAGCCGGGCAGCGCGGGCCTGTGGCACATCCCCGCCGGAGCGGTGGAGGAAGGTGAGCATCCCCGGGACACCGCCGTCCGCGAGGCGTACGAGGAAACTGGGCTGACGGTGCGCCCCCTGCGCCTTCTCGACGTGCTGCTGGGCCGCTTCCCCGACGGCGCCCTGATCCAGCGTTTCGCGTGGCTGGCGGAGGTGGTGGGTGAGGGCGATGTTCCTGCCCCGCTCCCCGACTTCGCCCAGGAGGTGCGGGAAGCCCGCTACTTTCCCCATGCCGAGGTGAAGGCCATGTACGAGCGCGGCGAGTTGCGGATGCACCACACTTGGCTGTTCGTGTAGGCGGCGTATGGGCAGAGGGAAAAGGCGGGGGAGGCGAGCGGCTGAGCGCCCGTCCCTCTTCCGTTGTCTGCTCGTTTATTGGCACCACCCGGCTGTGGCGAGCCCAGTCTTCCTGATCCTCCGCATTCAGGACTGAAGCAGGGTATCCTCAAATATGAAACTCGAACCCATGTTTATCGTGCTGGAGATTGACGAGCCAGTGCGAACACAAGTCATCCAACTCCGTAAGTCCTGTAAGGACGCGTTCCGGGCTTCACTGCCAGCGGAGATCACTCTGACCGGGTCGAGTGGCGTTGGCCCACTCACGCTAGAGCAATCTATCGAAGACATAGCCACAGCTTTAGACAAGGTGGCAGCTGACACACCACGGTTTCAGGCTCAGTTCGGCCCCATGTTGCGTTTTCCAGAAACGGACTTGTTCGTCCTGACCCTACGGGATGAGACGCCGTTCCACGCGCTCCACGATCAATTGACCAGGAGTGGTCTCCAATTCAAACCGAGCGCCTTCCCGTTCAAGCCCCATTGCACGGTCAGCGGCAATCCCGTGACGGCTGAAGAAGCCGCACGACGTCTCCAGTTAACGCTTCCCGCTGCGTTTACGTTGAGTATGCTTGCTCTGTACGGTCTTCAAGACGGTCAAGTCACGAGAATGCACTCAACCCAGTTGACGGTGCCAGCGTAAGAAGCGACTTGGTGAGTCCCAGACGGAGTACCGCGCAGTGAGGCAGCCTCCGTCCCAGGGTCACTCGTACCCGAGTTCCCGCAGCGCCTCCTCGTCCTCGCGCCAGCCGGGGATCACGATGACTTCCAGGCCCAGAAAGACCTTGCGGTTCAGGAAGACCTCGAGCTGCTTGCGGGCGGCCTGGCCGATCTCGCGCAGCATCTTGCCGCCCGCGCCGATCACCATGCCCTTGTGGGCGTTCTTCTCCACGACGATCTCGGCCTCGATGCGTTGCAGGCCGTCCTCGCGCTCGGTCCAGTTCGTGACGCGGGTGGCGACGGCGTAGGGCAGCTCCTCGCGCAGCTTCTTCATCGCCTCCTCGCGGATGATCTCGGCGGCCCACTGCTCGCGGGTCTGGTCGGAGGCCGCGCCGCGCGGGAAGAAGAAGGGGTTTTCGGGCAGCGCGTCGAGAATCTGCTCGCGCAGGGTGGCGACCGCCTCGGGGTGGTTCTGGGCGCTGAGCGTGGTCTCGTGCGTCTCAGCGCTGCGGCCCTCCAGCAGGGCGCGGTAGAGCTTCATCGCCTCGTCGGGATACTTGGCGGCGTCCACCTTGTTCCCGATCAGGAAGAGAGGCTTGGGCAGGTCGCGCACCTGATGGGCGACGAGCCCGTCCTCGTCGGTGGGCGGGTGGCGCAGGTCCACGACCCAGAGGATCACGTCCACGTCCGAGAGGGCGCTGTGGACCTCCTGGTTCATGTACTTGCCCAGCGCGTCCTTGGGCTTGTGCAGGCCCGGCGTGTCCACGAAGACGATCTGGTGCGTGTCGGTCGTGTGGATGCCGCGCACGCCCCGGCGGGTGGTCTGCGGGCGGGGGCTGGTGGGGGCAACCTTGGTGTTCAGGAAGGCGTTGAGCAGCGTGCTCTTGCCGACGTTCGGCTTGCCCACGATGGCGACGAAGCCGCTGTGCGTCTGCACCTCGTTCGTCTCGGGGGTGGGGGAGGACTGGTCCGTCATGGGCCGATTGTCTCACGGGGAGGACAAAGCAACCGTGCGGGCGGGGAGGAACGGCGGGGGCCTGGCTGGGGGCAGCAGAGTCAGGCCCGCTTTCTTTCCCGGCTCCATGCTCGGGAGGGGGCAACCTGCCAACATGGGGCGCCTCGCAGCTCGTATCGTCGCGGCTGGACTGCTCGCCATGAAGAACCCGCCTTTAGTGACGCTTTACTTCCGGCGGCCCCCGGGAACACTCGGCCAACCCCCACCGTACTCTGGGGCATGACCACCCCCTCTCCCTTGCAGGCCCGGCTGTCGGATATGTTCGGCCAGAGCGTCGCGGTTCTTTCCCGCCCCAGCCCCGCAACCTTCGAGCTGTTCGAGCGCCGGGGAGGAACGCAGCAGGCCCTGACGTACGTGCTGCTCGCCGCCCTAGTATCCGCCGTGATCGCCGCGATCTTCGCCCCCTTCCACGCCAACGTGACCGTGATCGGGCAGTTCATCACCCGCCTGATCCTGATTCCGGTCCAGTTCGCGGTCTTTACCGGACTGGTGTACCTGATCGGCAAGTATCTGTTCCGGGGCACCGGCACCTACCCCGAGGTCGCGTACTCCTTCGCGCTGTTCTTTGTGCCCCTGAGCATCATCGGCACCGTGCTGGGCATCATCCCCATCCTGGGCTGGATCGTGGGCGTCCTGATCTCAGCCGTGATGATTTTCTTCGGCTTCCTCGCGGTGCAGTCGAGCATGAACCTGCGTGACACCGTGAGCGGTGCGGTGACGCTGATTCTCGCGGGCATTGCCAACTGGGCGGTCCAGGCCTTCCTGCTCGCGCTGATCCTCGCGCCGTTCGTGCGCTGAACGAACTTTAGAGGGGCCGGGGGGGTGATATGCCTCCCCGGCCCTCTTGCTGACGCGGCCTGGCTACCTCGACTGGGCCAGGGTAACGAGACGATCCGCGACCTCGGGCACGGTCAGGGCAGAGGTGTCCAGCTCCAGAGTGGCCCCGCGCCGCAGGAGCGGTTCGACGAAACGGACGTTGTGGACGATCTGCCGCCATTCGTCCTCGCTCTTGCCGTACGGATTGTTCGTGCGTCTGGCAATCCGAGCCAGCATCACTTCCAGCGGGGCGCTGAGCAGGACCACATGTTCGAACCGGTCGTAGAACTTTCCCTGATTGCTCTTGCACCCGCTGACGAACAGGGCGGGCTCATGGCTCCTGGTCAGGAGGTCCCCCATCCGGTCCTCCCGCCACACCCAGTCCGGCTCGCCTGTCCCCGGCTCGGCCACCCACTCGCACCACTCGTCGGAGTCGGTGTCGATGGCGGGAAAGCCGCGCCGCGCCAACTCCTCGATGACGGAGGACTTGCCCGTGCCGGACATCCCGGTGATCAGGACCCGCCCCACCGCGCCCCCCTCACTGCTCGGCGTAAACGCGCACGTCCACGTCGAGTTCGCCCCGCCCGCCGCCGTAATAGGTGCCGCGCACCGGGGACACGTCGCTGTACTCGCGCCCGTGGCCGATCTTGACGTGCCGCTCGCGGGCGAGGCAGTTGTTGGTGGGGTCGTAGCCCAGCCAGCCCGTACCGGGCAGGAAGCACTCGACCCAGGCGTGGGTGGCCTCCGCCCCCAGCATCCCGCCGCTGCTGTACAGGTAGCCGCTGACGTAGCGGGCGGGAACGCCGAGCCCCCGCGCCACGGCGAGCATCGCGTGCGTGAAGTCCTGGCAGACGCCCCGCCCATGGCGCGCGAACTCGGCGAGCGGGGTGCTCACCGACGTGGCCCCCGCGGCGTAGGTGAAGCGGCGGTGGAGGTGGGAGGTCAGCTCCATCAGGTACCCCGGCAGGTCCTCGTGGGGCAGGGGCCGCCGCACCCCGAACGTCTCCGGCCACTCGCCCGCCGGAACCCGGGGGCTGGGCACCAGGAATTCGGTGTACCGGCCCCTCACCCCGCGCAGTTCCGAAAAAGGCACCGGCACCGGATCGGGCACCGGGTGGGTGTCCACGATGGCCTCCGCCGTGATCTTCAGGAACGTGTGGGCCTCATGCACGTGGACGTGATGTACCAGCGCCCCGAAGTAATCCTTGTGGGACGTGATCTCGGCCTCGGGCTCGACGTGCAGGTGAAAGGACCGCACGGTCTGGCGCGCCTCGTTCGACGGGTGCAGCCGCACCTCGTTGAAGGAGTCCCAGGCGGGCTCCTTGTAACGGTACTCGGTGGTGTGTCGAATCTCGCAGCGCATGTGGCCCTCAGGTGACGCGGCCAGGCTGGCCCCGCCGGGCAGTCTGCCATGCCCGGCGGGCGAGAAGGTGACCCGGTGCAGATAGGGCCGGGGAGTGTGGGTGCCCCGGCCTCCGGCTTCTCCCTCTCATTCCTGCTGAAAGTACGCGGCGTTGATCGCCGCGCCGACCCGGTTGAAGTCGCCCAGCAGCTCCCCCAGCGCCGGGTTGTCCTCGTGGAGGATGTCGGTGACCCCGGCGTATTGCAGCCGGGCGACCAGCCAGCGCGAGAGCCGCAGCACCTCGGGGTGGGCGCCGGGGTGGTGGCGCTCGATCTGGGTCAGGGCGTCGTGCAGGTTCTCGGCGCTGTAGCGCACGCTGCGGGGGAAGAACTCGTCCAGCAGCAGGAACTCGCCGATGCGGACGGGGTCGATGCCGGTGTGGACCCGCTTGCGGTACGCCTCGTAAGCGCTCGCGCCCTTGAGTATGCTGACCCAGCGCTGGTCCTGAATCGCGCGCTGCTTGGGGTCGCTCAGGTCGGCGGCCTCCAGGTTGCGGTAGCGGCTTTGCAGCACGCGCAGCATGTTGTCGCCGCGCTCCAGCATCTGCCCCGCCCGCATGAAGGACCAGCCCTCGTCGCGCGGGAGGGTGGCGAAGGCGATCCCGAAGAAGAACTGCGAGGCGTCGCGCGCTTCGGCGCAATATTCGAACAGGCCGTCGCGGTCGAGCAGCTCCTCATTCTGGAAGCACAGGTTGAGGTACGTGCGGTTGATCGCCTCCCACATCTCGGAGGGAATGCGGTCGCGCAGGCCGCGGGCGTTCTCGCGGGCGCGCTGAACGCTCGACGCGATGCTCGACGGGTTGTCGCGGTCGAGGGCCAGCCACGCGCTGATCGAGCGCGCGTCCACCCGCCCGTACTTCGCCCGGAGCTGCGCCTCGCCGCCCGTCATCTCCAGCAGGGGGCGCCAGGACTCGCGGGCACGGCCCCCAATCTCCAGCGACGTGTAGTAGTTGACGTTCAGCAGCCGGGCGGTGTTTTCCGCGCGTTCCACGTACCGCCCGATCCAGAAGAGGTTCTCGGCCAGGCGTGAGAGCAGCAGCATCAGCGGTCCTCCCCCTCGTGCGGGCGCTGATCCAGTTCGGCGTGGCCCAGTTCGTCCTTCTCCAGCTCCTGCTGGAAGGAATGCTGGCCGGGCGCGTCCTCCGGGGTGGGCGTGTCCTCGGGCGGCGTGCCCCAGCCCCGCGCGTCCTCCCCCACCTGGCTGTAGCGCTGGGACTGCGACTGGTTCTGGGCGCCGCCCCCCGTCTGGGTCTGCGATTGGCTCTGGCCCCCCGGCGCCGACCCCAGCCCGCCCTGATACTGGCTCTGCGACTGGCTCTGCGACTGCCCCTGCGAGTCGCCGTGCCAGAGCTGGCTCATGCCCCGCGGGGTGGCCGGGCCGTCGTGGTCGAGGACCCAGGTGTCCTTGGAGCCGCCGCCCTGGCTCGAGTTCACCACGAGCGAGCCCCGCCGCAGCGCCACCCGCGTCAGGCCGCCCGGCACGATGGTGACCTCCTGCCCGCACAGGATGTAGGGCCGCAGGTCCACGTGCGCGGGCTCGAACAGCCCGGTGTCCGGGTAAAAGGTGGGGTGCCGGGACAGGCCGACCACCGGCTGCGCGATGAACTCCCGCGGGTTGGCCCGCACCTTGACGAGGTACGTCTCCACCTCCTCACGCGTCGCGTAGGGGCCGAGCAGCATCCCGTACCCGCCCGCCTCGCCCACCGCCTTGAAGACGAGTTCGCCCGCGTGGGCGAGCATGTGCTCCAGGTGGTCGGCATTCCAGCCCAGGTAGGTCGGCACGTTGTTCAGGATCGGCGCCTCGTTCAGGTAGTAGCGGATCATGTCGGGCACGTAGGCGTACACGGCCTTGTCGTCGGCCACGCCCGTGCCGATGGCGTTCGCAATCGCCACCCGGCCCTGGCGGTACACCTCGACCAGCCCGGCCACCCCCAGCGCCGAGTCGGGCCGGAAGGTGAGGGGGTCGAGGAAGTCGTCGTCGATGCGGCGGTAGACCACGTCCACCTGCTGCCGCCCGCCCGTCGTCCGCATCCACACCCGGCCCCCGTCCACGAAGAGGTCGCGGCCCTCGACGAGTTCCACCCCCATCTGCTGGGCGAGGTAGGCGTGTTCGAAGTACGCGGAGTTGTACATGCCGGGGGTCAGCACCACGACCGTCCCGTTCTCGCGCGGGCTGACGGACTGGAGGAGCGCGAGCAGGGCGGTCGCGTAGTGCCCCACCGGGCGTACCCCCTGGCCCTCGAACATGCCGGGGTAGATGCGGGTCATCGCCTGGCGGTTGGCGAGCAGGTACGACACGCCGCTGGGCGACCGCAGGTTGTCCTCCAGCACCAGGTACTCGCCCTTCTCGTCGCGGATCAGGTCCGTGCCGACGATGTGGGTGTAGAGGCCCTGGGGCACCTTCAGCCCATGCACCTCGCGGCGGAAGTGCGCGGAGGTGTAGACGAGTTCGGCGGGAATGACCCCGTCCCCCAGAATCTGCGCGTCGCAGTAGATGTCGCGCAGGAAGGCGTTCAGCGCCCGCACCCGCTGGGTCAGCCCCGCCTCCAGGTGCGCCCACTCGGAGGCCGGGATGATGCGCGGCACCGGGTCGAAGGGAAAGGTCCGCTCGGTGCCCTGCGCGTCGCCGTACACCGTGAAGGTGATGCCCTGGTTGCGAAACGCGAGGTCCAGCAGGCGGTGGCGCCGCTGGAACTCGGCCACCCCCTGGCGGTCGATGTAGCCCTGCACGCCCTGGTAGTGGGGCCGCACCGCCCCGTCCGGCGTGAACATCTCGTCGAAGAACCTGTTGCCCGGCTCGTACCTCATGCCCGCGCCTCCTCGTGTCTGGGACTGCTCCTGCTGAGATGTCCCAAGATAACGGAGGAGTTTAGAGGGGCGGAGGAAGGGGCGCGCGCAACTCCCCAGCCCTCTAGACTGGCCCGCATGACCCAGGACAAGGCCCTTGCCCCCGACGACCGCGCCCGACTCGACCAGGTCTTTATGCAGGTGGTGCTTGACGTGCAGGCGCAGGCCCAGCAGACCCAGCCCGAGCGGCCCGGTAACCTGGCCGCCATGTTCCACAAGGAGCAGGTGGGCGAGGCCCTGCAAGGCTGCGCGATGCTGATCGCCGGGTGGAACGAGAACCGAGTGGACGAGGCGGGAGTGCAGCGCAGCGCCCGCGCCCTGCGGGGGCTGGGGCTGAACGACCTCGCCGAGCGGGTCGAGCGGCTGCGGCAGATCGGCGAGGGCTGAGGCTCCCGGCGGGTTTGGCAAAGGTTCGTTCAAGGTAGCGGTGTTGCCTGGATCACAGAGGCCGGGCCGAGCGGTTTGTCAGACTGCATTCACTCCGGGGGAGTAAGCCGCCCCGCCGAGGCGTTTCGGTGGGGAGCGCGGGGCCGTCAGTTCGGGCAGGAGACCTGCTCCGGCCCCACGCCACCAAAGGGCCAGACTTGGATAGGACCGCCGTACGCGCGGGCTCTAGCTGTCTGGCCCTTCCCCGTGGGCCGATCAGGAGGGCGACGCGCGGCGGGGACCGGAAAGACTTGACCCTGTATGGAGCAAACCTTCTCGTGGCTGTTTGACCTCTGGCTCGGCAAACCGGTGTGGATGTGGGCGCTGTTCCTGACGCTGGTGGGGGGCCTGCTCGCCTTCGACCTGGGGGTGCTGGGACGGCGCCGGGCTGCGCGGACGGACGGGGCCGGGCAGGAGATCGGCGTCAAGGCCAGCCTGGGGCTCAGCGCCTTTTACATCGCCATCGCGCTGCTGTTCGGCGGGTGGGTGTGGCTGGCGCTGGGGCCGGAGAGCGGCATGGCCTACCTGACCGGCTTCGCGGTGGAAAAGGCCCTCGCGCTCGACAACGTGTTCGTCATCAGCGTGATCTTCGCGGCGCTCGCGGTGCCCCGGCACCTGCAACACCGGGTCCTCTTCTGGGGCATTCTCGGCGTGATCGTGCTGCGCGGCCTCATGATCGGGCTGGGGGCCGCCCTGGTGAGCAACTTCGCCTGGGTGATGTGGGTGTTCGGCGCGTTCCTGCTGCTGACCGGGCTGCGGCTGCTGTTCGTGAAGGGGGGCCACGGGGCGCCCGACCTGGAGCGCCATCCCGTCGTCCGCGCCTTGCGCCGCGTCATGCCCATCAGCCCGAGGCTCGACGGCGAGCGTTTTGTCACCCGCCTGCCCGACGCCGCGGGCCGGATGCGCCTGCACGCCACGCCGCTGCTGCTCGCCCTCCTGCTCGTCGAGGCCGCCGACCTCGTGTTCGCGGTGGACTCCATCCCGGCGATCTTCGCGATCACCCAGGACCCCTTCATCGTGTACACGAGCAACATCTTCGCCATCCTGGGGCTGCGCGCCCTGTACTTCGCGCTCGACGCCCTGATCCACCGCTTCTCGGCCCTCAAGCCCGCGCTGGCGCTCGTGCTGGTGTTCATCGGCGGCAAGATTTTCTACAACCAGTTCTACGGCAAGCTCGACCCGGCGATCAGCCTGGGCGTGACCCTCATCATCCTGGGCGGCGGCGTGGCCCTCAGCCTGTGGAGGACGCGGGGGAAGGGGGCGCGGCCCGCGGCGTGAGGCATCGGTCATCCCACCTGCGAAGCCCCTCTCCCCGGCGCGGGGCGCCGACCCTCTCCCGCAAGGGGAGAGGGTGAATGCGTCCCCGGAGATGCCCCTAGGTGCTCCCGCTCGCCACTTGGCCTCTCTCTATAGTCCGGTCAGTCCAACTCGGGTGGTGGAAAGCCGCTCTGGGAGGTCATCTTTTGCCCCTCCCCCTTGAGGGGGGAGGCTGGGAGGGGGTGAGCGGGCCTGCATCCGGGCGCGGCAGGATTTCAAGACCTCGGAAAATTTATCCAAATCAGGAAGGCCATCCTGACGAGTTTCGATCTGGTCTCGGCATCGAGGACGGAGCCCCAGCCACTCACGGCCCCTCCGCCGTCATCGCCCGCTGGGTTTCGCGGTCTGCCTGGGCCACTTGATCGGCCTGGCCCAACGCGCCCCACTCGTCGGTGCCGTCCAGCCTCGGCGCGAGGCCCCGCAGGTAGGCGGCCTGGGCGATCAGGTACGCACTCAGCGGCGTGGTGAGGAACTGGAAGAGCAGCACCGCCGCCAGCCGCGTGAAGGCCGCCGCGTCCGAGAGCTCCAGCGCCACCCCCAGGAAGATGCCCGCCGAGCCCAGCGTGACCAGCTTGCTGCTCGCGTGCAGCCGCGAGTACAGGTCGGGAAACCTCACCAATCCGACAGCGGCGGTGAGCACGAAAAACGCCCCGATCAGGATGGGGATGTCCCGCAGCGCGTAGAAGTCGGTCATGGCCGCCCCCTCACCTCATCACCCGCCCCACCAGCAGGTAGCGCGTCAGGGCCACGGTGGACAGGAAGCCCAGCAGGCTCAGCACGAGCGCGGCGTCGAGCGTCACCAGGAGGCGGGTCTTGACGGCGATCAGGGTGAACAGCACGACCAGATTCACGCTCAGGAAGTCGAAGGCCATGATGCGGTCGCCCCAGGAGGGACCCCGCAGCACCCGGTAGGCGACGAGCAGGACGGACAGGGTGACGGTGCCGAGCGCGAGGTTGACGATCACGGGTGGACCTCCGGGGGGGCGGGGTGGGGCGAGGCGACGCGCAGCAGGCGCTCCTCCACCTCCAGGATGGAGGCGTGGGCGCTCTCGGCGCTCGGCGCGCCGATGACGTGGGCGTAGAGGACGCGCCGGTCCGGGCTGAAGCCCAGGACCAAGCTGCCGGGCGTCAGGCCGATGACGGCGGCGAGGAAGGTCAGCGCCCCGTCGCCCCGCAGGCGCAGCGGCACGGCCACGATCATGGGGTGAAGCTCGGGCCGGGGCCGCAGGGCGAGCAGGGCGACGTGAACGTTCGCCGCGGTGAGTTCGCGTAGGAAGAAGCCCAGAAAGCTCAGCCCGGCGAACACCCGGCGGACGTACTCGCCCGTGCCCAGCGCCCAGGGAAACAGCGCCAGGATGGCAAAGCCCAGCGCGAAGCCGATGAGCAGCTCCCGGGTGCTGACCTCCCCCGCGAAGAGCGCCCACACCACGGCGAGCAGGAGGTTGAGGGTAAAGCCCCTCACTTGACCTCCCCCCCGGTCGGCGGCTCGGGAATCATCACGGGCCGGTCCCCCAGCACGCCCCGGATGTAGCGCGCGTTGTCCCGCAACTCGGCGGCGGTGGCGTCGGCCCGGGCGAAGAGCGGCCCGGCGAAGAGAGTCAGGCCCGCGACGAGCGCGGAGGCCGCGTAGGCGGAGGCGCGCAGCGGACGCGGCACGCGGTACACCGGGAGCCAACTCGGGTGCTGGCCCCAGAAGAAGCCGCGCCAGACGTTCAGCATCGCGTACAGGGTGATCAGGCTGCTCAGCAGGGCGCTCGCCACCGCCAGCAGGGCCAGGGGCGATCCCTCGGCCAGCCCCGCCCGCACGAGCGCGTACTTCGCCACGAAGCCGCCGCTGGGGGGCAACCCCGCCACCGTCAGCGCGCACAGCAGGAAGCACCCGGCCAGCAGCGGCAGGGCGTCGAGCATCCCCCGCACCCGCACCAGGGGCGAGCCGCTCGCCCGCTCCGCGACGGTGGCGATGGAGAAGAGGGCCGTAGTCACGAGGACGCTGACCGCGAAGTACCCCACGCTCGCCCGCACCGCCTCCACCGTGCCCACCCCCAGCCCGAAGGCGAGGTAGCCCACCGAACTCACCACCAGGAAGGACAGGATGCGCCGCCACTCCCGCTGCGAGGCCGCTCCCAGCGCCCCGTACAGCATCGTCACCGTGCCCAGCCCCAGCAGCAACGTGTTCGTCACCCCCGCCTCCTGCACGAACACGGTCGTGAACACCCGCAGCAGGGCGTACACGCCGACCTTGGTGAGGACCGCCGCGAAGAAGGTGCCCACGGCGGGCGGCAGCGCCGGGTACGTGCCCGGCAGCCAGAAGCCCAGCGGGAAGAGCGCCCCCTTCGCCGCGAACACGATCAGCAGCAGGACCCCCACGGCGGTGACAGTCGTGTTCGGCCCGAGTTCCGCCGACCGCTGGGCGAGGTGCGCGAGGTTGAGCGTCCCCAGCACCCCGTAGCTCAAACCGCACGCGACGACGAGCAGCGCCGAGGCCGCGAGGTTCATCACGATGTAGCGGAAGCCCTCACGCAGTTGCTCGCGGGTGGAGCCCAGCACCGCCAGGGCATAGGAGGCCACCAGCATCACCTCGAAGGCCACGAACAGGTTGAAGAGGTCCCCGGTCAGGAACGAGAGCTGCACCCCCGCGAACAGGAACTGCATCAGCGCGAGGAGGTGGTGTTTCTCCCGCACCGGGTCGGGGTCGGCGGCGGCCTGCCACACGGCGAGGAGGGCACTCACCGCGCCCAGCACGCTGACCCAAGCCGTGAGCTGGTCGGCGGTCATCACGATGCCGAAGGGAGCGGGCCAGCCGCCGAGTTCCCCCACGAGCACCGTGCCGTCCGCCGTGGCGAAGAGCAGTCCCAGCGCGAAGGCGAGGGTGAGGAGCGCCCCGGTCAGCGCGAGCCCCACCCGCACCGGGCGCCGCCACGGCCAGAGGAGCCCCAACCCAAAGCCCAGCGGCGTGAGGATGGGGGCGAGGGTCAGCCAGGCGAGGGAATTCACGGTCCGTCCTCCGGGAGGCGGACCCGGGGCACGGCGGCCAGGACGAACACCTGGGCCTCCGCCGGGTCGGGCCGGTCCGGCCCCTGGTGCTCGGGGTCGGCGGCCATGTCGAGCTGGGCGTCGGGGTCACGGGCCAGGCTGTCGCCGAACGCCTCCACGTCGTCGTGCCCTGCAACCTGGTACGCGCGCAGGGCGACCGTGAGCACCAGCGCCGTGGTGGCGAACCCGATCACGATGGCGGTCAGGATCAGCGCCTGGGGCAGCGGGTCCGCGTACGGCCCGCGCAGGGTGAGCAGCGGCGGCGCGTCCTCGCGCAGCCCCGCCACCGTCAGGATCGCCAGATTACCCCCGTAGGTGATGAAGCTCAGCCCCAACACCACCCGCACAATCGAGCGCGACAGCAGCAGAAAGACGCCTGTTCCGATCAGCAGGCCGATCAACAGGGCGAAGAGGGTCTCCATCAGCGGGCCTCCGCGTGGGCTAGCGAATGATGACAAGAAAACATGGGCCTGTGTCTTTTGCCCCTCCCCCTTGAGGGGGGAGGTTGGGACTGGCACAGCTCCGCAGGAGAGGGGGTGAACGGGCCTGGCATCCAAGACAGGCCGCTCTCAAAACGGCTCTGGTTGCCCGCGGGCTCCTCCACAAGGGGGAGGACCTGTAGAGCTGAGGAGCAGAGGGGGGTGGACGGCACCTCCGCCCCGGGCTGACCCAGAACGCCCCTCACTGGTCGTCCTCCACCCGCTCCTGCGGGTTCACCTCGGCGAGCCCGTAAGCGATGGCGAGGCTTGCGCCCACCACCACGAGGTACACGCCCAGGTCGAAGAGCAGCGCGCTCGCCCACTCGAACTTGCCGGTCAGCGCAGTGGTGAGGTAGCCGTAGTCGCTCTTGAGAAAGGGCCTGCCCAGGAGGTACGGCACCAGCCCGGTCAGGAAGGACAGCGCCAGCCCCCAGGGCACCAGCCGGGCGGGGTCGAGCCGCAGGGCCGAGTGCCCGTAGGCGATGCGGTGCAGGATCAGCGCGCAGGCGGTCATCAGCCCCGCGATGAAGCCCCCGCCCGGCGCGTTGTGCCCGCGCCACAGCAGCAGCAGCGCGAAGAGGATCACCAGGGCGAAGACCGCGCGGCTCACCGTCCGCAGGATGGGGTCGCCCGTCAGCGGTGGGGGGGTCGGCCCGCGGCGGGCACCGGGAGCGGGGGTCGGGTTCTCGCGGCTCATGTTTCCTCCTTGATCCTGGGGGGAGCCGGCGGAGTCTCCGGGGAGGGTGGGGGGGCGCTGGCCTCCGGTCGCGGGCGGCCCCCCTTGCCCAGCCGCACCAGGGCCAGCACCGCGAGCGCGACGGTGCCGACCACCACGATCTCGCCCAGGGTGTCGAAGCCCCGGAAGTCCACCAGCAGGACGTTCACCACGTTCCGGCCCCCGGCAAGTTCATAGCTGTTTTCCAGGTAGTACGGCGAGATCGGCGGGGCCAGGAAGCGCACGCCCGCCAGCACGAGCAGGGTGGCCCCCAGCCCCATCGAGGCCGCCAGCAGCAGGTCCAGCCGCAGCCGCCAGCGGGCGCGGGGCAGGTCGCCGCCGCGCGGCAGGTAGCGGAAGGCGAGCAGGTAGAGGATCACCGTCACCGCCTCCACGAGCAGTTGCGTCAGCGCGAGGTCGGGCGCGCGCAGGCCCAGGAAGGCGGCGGCGCTCCCGAAGCCGGTCAGCCCGGTGACGACCACCGCGGTCAGGCGGCTGCGCGCGAGCAGCACCCCGACCGCCCCGGCGACGAGCAGCGCCGCGACCGGCAGCAGCGCGAGCGGCGGCGTCCCGATGGGGTGGAAGACCTGCGGCGCCCGCCACACCGCGTACCCGGCGATCAGCGCGGCGGCCCCCAGCATGAGGCGGAGCTGGTCGGGCAGCGCGAGCCCCTGGGTGCGGGCGATCAGGCGGCTGGACAGGACGTTCACCCCCTCGGTCAGCGCGTAGTACACCGTGTTCGCGTTCACCCGCGGGGTGAGGCGCCGCCCCAGGATCGCCACCCGCCCGGCCTGCCAGATCAAGACCGCGCCCAGCCCCCAGGTCAGGAGCGTGGCGAGCAGCGCGGGCGTGACCCCGTGCCAGAGGCTCAGATGGCTTGTGTAAGTGGCGAAGTCCAGCGCGTTCTGCGCTGTTCGCGTCAGGGCCTCGACACTTCCGGGCAGCAGGCCGAAGGCGAGGGCACCCAGCGTCAGCAGTCCAGCGGGCAAGAGTAATCCGGGCGGGGCCTCATGTGGCTGGACTCCCGCCGGGTGGCGCCGCGGCCCCCAGAACACCCGCAGCAGCCGGAAGGAGTACGCGAAGGTCAGGGCACTTCCCAGCACGGCGACCGCGATGAACACCGGCCCCTGGTGCAGCATCGCCTCGTAGAACAGCTCCTTGGAGATGAAGCCTCCCAGCGGCGGCACCCCCGCCATGCTGAGAGAAGCGAGGAGCGCGGCGGCGAAGGTGAGGGGGAGGGCCTTTCTCAGCCCACCCAGCAGAGGAATCTCCCGCGTCCCCGTCTCGTGGTCGATGATGCCCACCACGAAGAAGAGGGCCGCCTTGAAGGCCGCGTGGTTGAGCAGGTGCGCCGTGGCTGCGAAATTTCCCTCCGCGTCCGCCAGCCCGTACAGGCTCATCAGCAGGCCGAGCTGCGACACCGTGGAGTAGGCGAGCAGCGCCTTGAGGTCCGTCTGCCGCAGCGCGATCC
Source organism: Deinococcus aerius (assembly GCF_002897375.1). Taxonomy (NCBI): domain Bacteria; kingdom Thermotogati; phylum Deinococcota; class Deinococci; order Deinococcales; family Deinococcaceae; genus Deinococcus; species Deinococcus aerius. Next base: position 16,641 of record NZ_BFAG01000015.1, read on the forward strand.
ACGCCCCCCAGACCAGCGTGGCGAGCCCCACGGGCACGATGATCCCGCCCCACAGGGGGCTCGACCCGAACAGCAGCCCGAACTTGGCGACGAGGACCACCCCCGCCTTCACCATCGTCGCCGAGTGCAGGAAGGCAGAGACGGGGGTGGGCGCCTCCATCGCCGTCGGCAGCCAGAGGTGGAAGGGGAGCTGGGCGCTCTTGGTGAATGCCGCGAGCAGGACGAGGAGCAGCGCGGGCGTGAAGAGGGGAGAGGCGCGCAGGGCCTCCAGATTCAGCCCGGAGAGCGAGGTGCTGCCCCCCGCAATGCCGATCATCGCCACGGCGGCGAGCAGGCCCAACCCACCTAATGCACTCACCAGAAAGGCCTTGACCGCCCCGTCGCGCGCCGCCGAACGGGTGTGCCACAGCCCAATCAGGAGGAAGCTCGTCACGCTCGTCAGCTCCCAGAAGCCGAACAGGGCGATCAGGTTGTCACTCAGGACCAGCCCCAGCATCGAGCCGCCGAAGAGGAGGAGGTAGGAATAGAAGCGCCCGAAGCGTTCGCGCTCCGAGAGGTACGCGACCGCGTACAGGCTCGCCAGCGTGCCGATCACGCCGACCAGCACCGCGAACAGCAGCGAAAAGCCGTCCCCCCGGAAGGCCAGGGCGAGGTCCAGGGTGGGGACCCAGCGGGTGACCTCCAGCGCGGGCACGGCGCCGGGCATGGCCGAGAGCGGCCCGGCCAGGAGCAGCGCGGGCACGAAGGCGAGCGCGGCCACGTACCCCGTGCGGCGGCCCAGGCGCGGCCCCAGCCCAGCACAGAGCGCGGCGAGCAGAAAGGGAAGAAAGACGGCGAGCGTCATGGCCCGCCCGGGTGGGAGAAGTGCGTCTGTCCCGCCATCGTCACCTCAGGTCGCGGCGCCGGGCAAGCAGCGGGGCGCCGCGGATGCGAAAGAGTGTGGGCGGCGGCCGTCCCCCTCCGGCCCCAGCGTCCCCCGGCAGCGCAGGACGCCCCGACCGAAAGCCAGTCTAAGCGACGGTGGGCAGAGCGCGGCAGGTGGACCCGGGCGGCGCCCAGAAAGAATTAGCGGCGGCGCCGCCCCAGCAGGAACCACCCGGCGGCGGCGGCCAGAAAGCCCACGCCCACATAGGTCCAGAGGTTGGGTCCCGAATTGCGCTGGACCACGGCGCCATTGTTGCCGTAGGTCACGCCGTTCAGCTCGTTGCCGGTGTAGCCCGGCGCGGTGCCGACATTGTTGACGACCACGTCCGGCCCGTCCAGGGCGTCCGCGACGCTGCTCACGGCGGTGAAGATCAGGGCGTACTTCAGGATGTCGTAGCCGATGCCCCGGCTTTTGTAGTAGCTCTGCGGGTAGGGGAAGTAGCGGCCCGGCGAGAGCTGGTAGCGGTACTGGCCGCTGGGCGTGGCGCTGTAGGTGATCGCGCTGCGGGGCACGCCCGCGGGCAGCCGCACGTTCTTCCACCCGTTGAGCTGGGTCGGCGTGATGCGGGCCGCCGCCGCCCGGTTCGCCGCACTCGTCGCGCCGCTGGTCGTGCTGCGCTGCGTGGTACTCGGCGTGCGCGTGGCGGGAGGGGTCGAGCGTGGGGCCGTGTAGGTATTCCCGGACGGAGTGTTGCGGGGCGGGGTGTATCGCGGGACGGACGGGGCACGGTAGGTGCTGCCGCTGCCCCGCGGGAGGCTGAACCCACCGGAACTGCGGCTGCCGCCGAAGCCCCCGCCGCTGCGCCGTCCGGCGTCGGCGGCTCCCGCGGCAAGCGCGAGGGTGGTCAGGAGGAGGGTCACGGAACGTTTCATCCCCTCAGAGTACGGTCCTGGGACCCTGCGAGTTCCCGCCAGGAACACGATTTTCCGGGATGTGAAGGCGGACCGAAGGCCCGGCTAGACGGGCTGGGCGCCTCCGCTTTCGTCCGCCGTAAACTTCCCCCATGTCCCTCAGCGCCGCGTTTTTTTATTGGTTCGGTCCATCCCGGGCCTGACGCCAGCGCTGCCATCCCAGCCGAGAGCCGCCCGGAGGAAGCCCACCTCCAGGCGGTTTCTTCATCCGAAAGGAAGCCCGCCATGACCCACCCCGATCCCATCATCCAGGCTGGACGAACCGAGAACCTGAACGTCTCGGGCTTCACGCCCCTGATCACGCCCCGTGCCCTCAAGGCGGGCCTCCCGCTGACCCCGCAGGCCGAGCGCACGGTGCTGGCAGGGCGAAAAGCCGCCCAGGACATCGTGCATGGGCGCGACGACCGCCTGCTCGTCGTGGTGGGGCCGTGTTCGATCCACAATTTCGACCAGGCCGTCGAGTACGCGGGCCGCCTGGCCGAGTTGCGGGAGAGAGTCAAAGACCGCCTCGAAGTCCACATGCGCGTCTACGTGGACAAACCCCGCACGACGGTGGGCTGGCGCGGCTACCTGATGGACCCCGACATGACGGGGGAAAACGACATCAACAAGGGCCTCTCGCTCACCCGCGAGCTGATGATCCGCGTCTCCGAACTCGGCCTGCCCGTCGCCACCGAACTCCTCGACCCCTTTGCGCCGCAGTTCCTCTTCGACGCGGTGGCCTGGGCCTGCCTGGGCGCTCGCACCACCGAGTCGCAGACGCACCGCGTCATGGCGAGCGCCGTCAGCGCCCCGATGGGCTTCAAGAACGGCACGGGCGGCGGCCTGAAGCTCGCGGTGGACGCCATCGTGGCGGCCAGCCACCCCCACGCCTTTTTCACGGTGGACGACGACGGCCAGGCGTGCATCGTCCACACACGCGGTAATCCCGACGGGCACGTCATCCTGCGCGGCGGGCGGAACGGCCCCAACTACGCCCCCCAGTTCGTCGCCGAGGCCGAGTCGCTGATGCGCGCGGCGGGGCTGGACCCCGCGGTGATGGTGGACTGCTCGCATGCCAACAGCGGCTCGGACCACCAACGCCAGGGCCTGGTGTGGCGCGACGTGCTGCACCAGCGCACCCGTGGGCAGAAGGCGATCAAGGGCCTGATGGTGGAGAGCAACCTCCGCCCCGGCAAGCAGAGCCTGGGTGCCGACCTGACCCAACTCGTGCCCGGTGTCAGCGTCACCGACGCCTGCGTGGGCTGGGACGAGACGGAGGCGCTGCTGCTGGAGGCGCACGCGGCGTTGGGGCGGGAAACCGTGAGCGGGTAAGTCGTGCCGTCCAGAGAAGTGTGCTGGGACGGGAACAGGAATAGGGCGGTCGTCCTGACCCTCCATGAACTGACGCGCGAGCTGGAGCGCAGTATGGAAGAAGCCAGGGCGGCCCAGATTCAGATGGACTTCGTGTTGACCGCTGGCGACTGTTCATTGCTGCTTACCGTCGGTGAGGGGGATCGTAGCTTCGTGGCGTTCATGCGGGGTCCTGTGGAACAAGGAAACGCCCTTTTCGACTACGTTCTTGACGGTCAGGAAGAAGACCCTGCTCATCCGTTTCTCTATGGTGGTAGCTACAGCGAGGTGGATTTCAACCGAACAGTTCCCTCTGGGGATGCAATCAAGGCTGTCAGAGAGTTTTTCGAGACGGGCGAAAAGCCGGGTTGGCTTCCTTGGGAGGCTGTATAGCTGGGCGCCGTGTTGCCGCCCTCCATCGCCGGGAGAGGCCCCTTGTGCTGCTCGCCGCCCAATCCCCACCCAACCTTCACGTTTCCCCACGTTCCGGCGCAGATACCTGCGGCAGACTGTTCTCCATGCGGCTGGTCGTGATGGGCGTGGAGGCGAGCGGGAAGAGCACGGTGGGCCGGGAGGTGGCGGCCCTGACCGGCTGGCCGTTTCTCGACGGCGACGACTTTCACTCCGGTGAGGCGCGGGAGAAGATGACTCATGGGCAGGCGCTCACCGACGCCGACCGTGCCCCCTGGCTCGCCCGGCTGCGCGCGGAGCTGGAGGCCAGGCCCGACGCCGTCCTCGCCTGCTCGGCCCTGCGGCGCGTCTACCGGAACACGTTGCGGGCGGAAGGCACGCATTTCCTCTTCCTGAACGTCCCCGAGGGGCTGCTGCGCGAGCGTGTCGCGGCCCGCACCGGGCACTATGCCGGAGCCGCCCTCCTGCCGTCGCAACTCGCCACGCTCGAACCTCCTGCCCCCGATGAGCCGGACGTGGTGACGCTCGACGTGACCGCCGCCGACACGCCCGCTGGCCTCGCCCGCCGCGCCCTCTCCGCCCTGGGAGTGGCCCATGCCTGAGGCGCGCAAGACGTTCGGTGGAGGCCGCAAACCCAGCGAGCGGCCCTCCAAAGTGTGCGCCACCTGCGGCCTGCCCTTCACCTGGCGCAAGAAGTGGGAGCGCGACTGGGAAAACGTGCGCTACTGCTCCGACCGCTGCCGGGCGGTGGCGAAACGGGGGAGGGCGTGACCTCCTCCCCATCCCCCGCCTACGGCCTGGTGTGCATGACGGTCGGGCCGGAGGTGCGCTTCCGCACGATCACCCTGACGAACTACCAGAAGCTCCCGCCGGGGGAGCGGGAGGCCAAACTGCTCGACCTGTACTCGGACAACATCGTGCGGGTGCGGCGGGCCGCCGCCTTCTGCGCCGCGCGGGGTATCCGGCTCTACCGCCTGAGTTCCAGCCTCTTCCCCATGTTCGACCTGGAGGGGGACGATACCGGGCGGGCGGTGCTCGACCACCTCGCGCCGCAGATGACGGAGGCGGGGTACGCCTTCGAGGACGCCGGAATCCGCGTGCTGATGCACCCCGAGCAGTTCATCGTCCTGAATTCCGAGCGCCCCGAGGTCCGCGCCTCCAGCGCCCGCACCCTCGCCGCCCACGCGGACACGCTTGACCGCTTCGGCTTTCCGCGCTCCACCTGGAACCTGCTGCTGCTGCACGGCGGCAAGGGAGGCCGCGCCGCCGAACTCGCCGCCATCGTCCCCGACCTGCCCGAGTCGGTCCGCCTCCGGCTGGGCTTCGAGAACGACGAGCGCGCCTACGGTCCCCAGGACCTGCTGCCCGTGTGTGAGGCGACGGGGGCGCCGCTCGTGTTCGACGCCCACCACCACGTCGTGCGCGAGAAGTTGCCCGACCAGGAGGACCCCAGCGTGCGCGAGTGGGTCCTCAGGGCCCGCGCGACGTGGCGCCCCCCGGAGTGGCAGGTCGTCCACCTCTCCAACGGCATCGACAGCCCGCAGGACCGCCGCCACAGCCACCTGATCACCGACTTCCCCAGCGCCTACTTCGACGTGCCCTGGATCGAGGTCGAGGCCAAGGGCAAGGAGGAGGCCGTCGCGGCGCTGATGCGCCTGGAGGCGTCGGGCGCGCGGCCCCAGGCCTTGAGTGTGGACGCCCGGACGCTGGTGGAGGAAGTGGGGATGCAGCCGGAGTAAAGCCCTCTGTCTCCGCTGGATAAGGTGTGTCTTCGAACCTCGGGGATGCGAACCGGACCTGAGCCTCTAATGGCGTGGTTTCAAGCATCGCTGTCCGCTCAACCCCGACCTCGCGCCGTGAAGCGGGAAGGCTGTGGTCACGCTCTTCCGCCCACGCTCCTCTCCGCGCCGCGCTACCCTGCCCGTGTGAACGTCGTCGTGTTCGACCTGGAGACCACCGGCCTGTCGCCCGAGCGGGACGCCATCGTGGAGATCGGCGCGCTGCGTGTGCGGGACGGGCGGGTCGCCGAGTCCGAACGCTTCGAGACCCTGGTGAGGCCGCTGAGCGCCGGGGGCGAACTGCTGCGGATTCCCTGGCACGCCCAGCGCGTCCACGGCATCAGCGACGACATGGTGCGGGGCGCTCCCCACCTCGCCGACGTGTTGCCGGAATTCCTCGACTTCGTGGGGGACTCGCCCGTCGTGGCGCACAACATCAGTTTCGACAGTCGCTTCATGCGCGAGGCGGCCCGGCGGCATGGCCTGGTCTGGGCTCCACCCGCCGAATACTGCACCATGCAGCTCTCGCGCCGCGCCTTTCCGCGCGAGCGCTCACACAACCTCGACGTGCTCGCCGGGCGCCTCGACCTCGCCTTCGCGCGGGGCGGGCGCCACCGCTCCTTCGGCGACGCCCAGGTGACCGCCGAAGCCTTCGTCCGCCTGATGGAACGGCTGAAGGTGGGGGTGTAGGGGAGTAAAGCCCCCTCCTCATTGGGGGACAACATCAAGTGCTTGCAAACAAGCGCGTTCCTCAGTGATAAAACTCCTCCCCCTCAAGGGGGAGGCTGGGACTCGTAGAGCTGCTTGCAGGGGGGTGAACGCGAATGCCCTGCGGGGCGGCCAGAAGCGAAGGCATCTTGCCAGTCGTGGAGCCGGTCACACGCCCCCTCACCCGGGCCCTCTCCCGCAAGGGGAGGGGAGAATCGTCTTACTTCCGCGCGCCCACGCCCTTGGGCACAAACACAATGGCATTGGGCACCGGGCGGCTCCAGACGGTATTCAGGTAGCCGCCCAGCCCGGCGTACCCGCCCGCGACGTAGGCGGTGGCGCTGCTGCCGCTGTCCAGCCGCACGGCGTCGCGCACCCCGGCGGCGGCCAGGGCGGCGGCGAAGGCCTCGGGCGTGCCCTGCTCCAGGTAGGCGATGGTGGGCTGGCCCTCCAGCACCCCGAAGGCGACCTGCCGGGTGGGGCGCCAGATGTTGGTGCCCGTGTCGAAGACCTCGCGGGTGGGGTTGATGACGACCCGCCCACCCTGCACGAGCAGCGGCCCGGCGCTCAGGGCGTCCTGCGCCGATTCCCAGGGGGCGTCCTGCGCCTGCCAGTTCAGCGCGGCGCGCAGCGGCTGCCCCGCCGCGCGCGGCAGCGCCGGAAAGCGGGCCGGATCGAAGGTGAGGGCCAGCGTCCCGGCGGGCGGCACGGCGCGGCCCGTGACCACCCGGCTCACCGTTCCCGCCCCGGGCGTGAGGAGCAGCGTGGTCAGCCCGTCCGCGCCGACGGCAGTGCGCCCATCCCCCACGAAGGCGGTCAGCAGGTCCGGCCTCACCTTCGACCCGACCGTGTTCACGGTGACGCTGCCGAAGGGGCCGCTGAGGACGTAGCGGGGCCGGGGGTAGCCGAACAGGGCGCCTCCCTGCGCGGTGAAGCCGACCGTGGCGCGCTTTTCCAGGCTGGGTGCCACCATCAGGCCGCCGACCGCCACGAGGTCCACCGGCAGGCTGCTCGCCGTGTCGAAGTACCCGCCGTTCACACCGGCAACGCCCCCCGCGCTCCTCACCAGGCTGGCAACGTCCCGCGCGGCGCCCAGCGGTGCGGTGACTACCCGGGGCTGGAACCGGTCCGGGTCGAAGCTCAGCAGGTGCAGGGTGCCCCGCACCCGGTAGGTCACCCCCTCGGGCAGCCCCTCGGGGTCGATGGGGGGCGGAACGTGGGTGTCCAGGTGCGTGGTCGTGTCGATCACCACCCGGTAGGGGTCGTCCAGGGTGAAGATTTCGCTCGTGCCGCCCCCGGTTTTCAGGCGCACGGTGGTCTGGGGAGAGGGCTGGGTGCCCGGCTCGATGCTCAGGGTGTCCCCGCTCGGCAGCGTCTGAGCGGAGGCGCTCGCGCTCACGCCGGGGAGCAGGATGCTCAGGCCCGCCGCCTCGCGCACGACCTGGTGCGGGGCCGCCGCGCTGAGTTCCAGCACCACACGCTGCACCTCCACCGTGCGGTGCAGGGTGCGGCTGACGCGCACAGTGTCCAGGTGGGCCGAGGTCGCGGGGGGCGTGGCAGGGGGCATGACCGGTGCGGGAGGAGGGGGAGGTGTTGTCGGTCGGGCCGGGGCGGGCGTGGGGGGCGGGGGAGCCGGAACGGCCGCGGTGGCCCCCTCGTCGGGTGAGGGGGGCAGCGTCGCGGTGGGCACCACCTTGGGGGCGGCGAAGTCGAGGAGATCGGGGGCGTCGGCGATCACCGTCACGCCCAGGGTCCGCACCGCCGCGAGGGGGACGTACAGGCTCCCACCCACGAGTTGCGGCACCGCCAGCTTCGGCGTGGCCGGAAGAGTGAAGCCCACCGCGCGCCAGCCGCGCTCAGGCGAGAAGCGCAGCTCGCGGGCGCCGTACAGCAACCGCACGTCCCCCGGATCGTTGCGGACGGTGACCCCGATTCGGGGCAGCGTCCATACCGCCAGCATCTCGCTGCCGCCCAGCATCCGCGACTCCACCGCCGAGGCCTGCACCACGCCCCCAATCGCCACCGGACGCGCGCCCGCCGCCGCCACCAGCGCCAGCGCCGCCGTCCACATCAGCCTTCTGAACGTCACGGGCGGGAGTTTACCCTGTGGCCGGGGCGGGGCGGGTGAGCGCCTGCCCGGCTTTCCCGCCTGTCAGATTGGCGTATGAAACTCACTCCTATACTTCCGGGGACATGATTGAACCCTCCCTCGCCCTCTACGGTGACGCCTTTGACCGGGTGGACCACCATCTGGAGGAGCTGCTGACGGCCACCGGCGTCCGGTACTGCCTGCTGGTGGACCGCAAGGGCTTCGTGCTCTCGCACAAGGAAGCCCTCTGGGCGCCGCGCCCCCCGGCCCTCGACAGCGTCGCCACCCTCGTCGCCTCCAACGCCGCCGCGACCGCCGCCCTGGCGAACATGCTGGGCGAGCGCACCTTCAGCGAGCAGATCCACCAGGGCGAGCAGGGCACCCTGTACGTGGAATCGGTGGGCGACTCGGCCCTGCTGACGCTGATCTTCGACATCACCGTGCCGCTGGGCCGCGTGAAGGTCCACACCAAGAAGACGATTGCGCAGGTCGCGGCGATCCTGGAAGGGCTCAAGGACGTGCCGCCCGTGCAGTTCAGCGAGGACTTCTCCAAGGGCGCCACCGCCCTGCTCGACGACCTGCTCGGCTGAGGGCCGGGCGACGGAGGAACGCACATGAGCACCATCAACTTCGCCGCACGCGAGATCAACTGCAAGATCGTGTACTACGGCCCCGGCATGTCCGGCAAGACCACCAACCTCAAGCACGTCTTCTCCAAGGTGCCTGGCCACCTGCGCGGCGAGATGGTCTCGCTCGCCACCGAGGACGAGCGCACCCTCTTCTTCGACTTCCTGCCGCTCGACCTGGGCTCCGTGCAGGGCTTCAAGACCCGCTTTCACCTGTACACCGTGCCCGGCCAGGTCTTCTACAACGCCTCGCGCAAGCTGATCCTGCGCGGGGTGGACGGCATCGTCTTCGTCGCCGACTCGGCCCCCAACCGGCTGCGCGCCAACGCCGAGAGCATGCGCAACCTGCGCGAGAACCTCGCCGAACACGGCATCGACGTGCGCGACGTGCCCATCGTGCTCCAGGTCAACAAGCGCGACATCGAGGGGGCGCTCCCCACCGAGATGATCCGCGCCGTGATCGACCCCAAGCGCGAACTCACCCTCTTCGAGGCGACCGCCCACAACGGCGGCGGCGTGTTCGAGACGCTGAAGAGCGTGAGCCGCCTGGTGCTCGACCGGCTGTCGCAGAACAAGTAACAGGATAAGAGGAGGCCCCGGGGTAGAGTTCCGGGGCCTTCCTGTTTTTGCCCGCGTTTACGAGCCGGACTCCTCCTCCGTGCCCGGCAGCGGGTGGGTGCGGGGCGGGCCGCCGTCAACGCTGCCCAGGCCGCCCACACGGGGACCCTTGATTTCGCCGCCCACATCGATACCGGGGTCAGCCAGGCGGGTGGTGCCCTCCGGGTTGTCGGGGGTGATCACGCTGAAGTCCGAGAAACTGCCCGGCGTGCCGTCGTCGAAGCTGGGCTCGTCGTTCACGTTGTTGGGCACGAAGTCGTCGCCGTAGGCCACCGCGTTGTCGAGCATCTCGGAGCGGATGGAGGGGTCGATGCCGTCATCAAAGGTCATGCCCGCGCCCGCCAGCGCGTCGTTCCCGCCGCTGGCCTGCCGCCCGCCCGTCACGTCCCCGGACACCGGGAAGTCGGCCTCCGTCTCGGCCACGTCGCGGATGAGGTCGGCATTGGACTGGGCGTCCTGGTTGGCCGGGTTGCCGTCGCCGGGCAGCGTGTAGTCCATCGTCCCCGCGCCCGTCACGCTCTCGCCGCCGACAGGGTGAAGTTCGGCGTCGCTGGGCTCCCGGTCGTCCCGTTCCAGGTCTTCCCCGGTGGCCGTCCGGTCTTCCTCCAGGGGGGTGTTCAGCTCGGGGTCGATGTCCGTGGTGGGGTCTTTGCCTGTGGGGTCGGTCATGGTGCTCCTCCTGGGACCCGCTCCCTGTCTGCCGAGCGTGGCCGTTTGCCCCGAATTACAGCGTAGGGTCCTCACCCCCACGGTGAGGAATTGGGAAACGGACGTTGGCGCATCTGTCCTTAAGGTGCCTGTCACCGCCCCGCGGGTTTCGCTCCCTACAGTGGGGGGCCTGACGGGGGAAGCGTCCCCCGCACTCAGGAGGAGCCCATGGCAGAGGAAGTGCAGATGACGGCGGAGGGCTACCAGCGCCTTCAGGAGACGCTGGACAAGGAACGGCAGCGGCGCGAGGACGCCATCGCCCAGATCGCCGCCACCCGCGACGAGGCGATGGACCTGGAGGACCGCAACCTGGAGACGGCCCAGATCGACCTCCCCAGCATGGAGGCCCGCATCCTGGAGCTGGAGGACGTGCTGGCCCGCGCGGTGATCGTGGAGGCGGCGCCCGAGCAGGCCGGAAGGGTGGCCCTGGGCTCCCTGGTGACCCTGCACGACGAGGAGCATGACCGCGACCTCCAGGTTCGCCTCGTGAGCGCCGTCGAGGTGGATGCGCTCGCGGAGGGCGCCACCCAGGTCAGCGAGGACAGCCCGGTCGGCCAGGCATTGCTGGGGCGCGGGGTGGGGGAGACCTTCGAGGTGGACCTGGGTTCCCGACAGGCCCGCTACACCGTGAAAAGCGTCGGCTGAGGACGAGCAGGAAAAGTGCGGCGGAAGCAAAAAGCGGAGGCCAATGCCTCCGCTGACTTTTTACGCCTCAGACATCCCGTCGGTCGAACGCGTACACCGCCATCAGCCCGAACCCCGCCGTGTAGATCAGCAGCAGGATGAGGCCCTGAAGCACGTCCCCCTGCCGGGCGTACAGGTCGAGGTGGCTGGTGAGCAGCAGCCGCTGAACGCCCTCGGGGAACACCACGAGCAGCCGCAGGATGTTCAGGACCGCGAGTGTGGCGAGCGCGGCGGCGGCGGTGTTGAGGTACAGCACCCCGAACAGCAGCGCGAGGGCCGCGACCGGCATCAGCATGACGGCGGCGAGGACGCTGCCCCGCAGCACCTGGACGAACGCCTCCCCGCCGCTCAGCGGCCCCACACCGGCGAAGTAGCCCGGCCCCAGCCCGGTGCCGCCCGTGAAGCTGCCCAGGCCCAGCACCAGCCCGGCGAGCAGCGACCCGATCACGAGCGCGGTGACGAGCAGGGCGGGGTAGAGCAGGGCCACGATCAGCTTGCCCGTGATGACGCGGGTGCGGCCCACCGGGCGCAGCAGCAGGGGCGCGAGGGTGCCCTGGCTGACCTCCGCGCCGATCATCTCCGCGCAGGTCACGGCGATGAAGAGGGGCAGCAGGAACTGCACGAGCACGCCCAGGCTGACGGCGGGAAGCTGCCAGCCACTCGTCAGCGTGACCTGGAGGAGGGCGGTCAGGCGCGGGGCGAACGGCCACACGAAGGGCAGCAGCAGGCACACCAGCAGGGCGAGGCGGGCGCTCCGCATCCCCAGCAGCTTGCGAAATTCCAGTCCGGCGAGGGTCAGCACGGCGCTCCTCCAGAGGAAAGACGAAGAGGAAACGTATCCATCAGGCTTGCTCCACGCGCTCGCGGTAGTACTCGTACAGGTCGAAGTGGTCGGGTCCGGCCTCGAACACGCGCACTCCGTGCGTGGTCAGGGCCGTCAGGGCGGCGGGCACGGCGTCCTCGCCCGTAAGGTGGGCGACGACGAAGGGGGCGCGGGGGCTGACCTGCCGTACGAAGGGCCGCCCCTCCAGGGTCCGGGCCGCCGTGTGCGGGTCGTCCACCCGGAAGCGGAAGGCCGTCTGGCGGGCGCGCAGGTCCACCGTGTCCACCAACCGCCCGCCCGCCAGGATGCCGACCCGGTGCGCGTAGGTGGCGATCTCGCGCAGGTGGTGGGTGCTGAGCAGCGCCGCGCACCCCTGGGCGGCCAGGTCGGTCACGATGCGGTGGATCAGGCCGATGCCCAGCGCGTCCATGCCGCTCGTCGGCTCGTCGAGGATCAGGACGCGGGGATTGGCCAGGATCGCGCTCGCCACCCCCAGCCGCTGCCGCTGCCCGAGCGAGAAGGTGCCTACCCGGCGATCCGCCATGCGGGTGAGTTCCAGCAGCGCGAGCACCTCGCGGATGCGGTCGCGGCTCACCCTCCGCCCGCCCGGCACCATCGCGGCGAGGTTGGCGTGAAGCTGGAGGTTCTGCGTGGCGGTGAACTGCGGGTAGAACTTGGCGGGGGCCTCCACCACCGCGCCCAGGTACGCCCGCGCCCGCGAGCCGTCCTCGTGGACATCGTGGTCCAGCAGCCGCACCTCCCCCTCGGTGGGAAAGGCGAGGCCCGTGACGGTGCGGATCAGGGTGGTCTTGCCCGCGCCGTTGGGGCCGGTCAGGGCGTAGATTTCCCCGGGCTCCACGCTGAGATTCACGTCGTGCAGCACGGGCTGTGACCCGTACTTCTTGTGCAGGCCGCGCACCGTCAGGGCGGGGGCCGAGGGGGGAGCGGGCGTGGTCACCCGCCCAGCCTGAAGGAGTACCCTTCACCGCGTTCTTACAGACGAGGGGGGAGAAGGGCGCGCTGCCCTCCTCCTCCCTGGAAGCCTCCTGCCGGGTTCAGAACTTCTTGAAGCGCGTCAGCCGGAAGGGCACCTCGGGCGCCATCCCGCCCTGCAAACGGTCGAGCTGGGGCTGCGTCACCACGAGGTCACCGCCGATCTTGGTGAGGGTCGCGGGGAAGCGCAGGCCGGTCAGGGGTTCTTCCATCATCAAGGTGCCGCCGCCGTAATCGAGGGCAAGAACCACCTTGCTGATCATCTGATCCTTGTTGCGGGCGACATACAGCGTATACCCGTCGAGCAGCAGGCCGTCGCCGTTCATCAGGCCGCCCATGACCCGCTTCACGGCCCTCGTCCGCAGGTCGATGCGCCACAGCTCGCCGGTGTTCGTCTGCATCGCCAGCAGGAAGCGGCCATCCGGCGTCGCCACGATGCCGTTGAGGTTCACGCCGGGGCCGTACCTGATGGGTGTTTTGCCCAGGTCCAGCCACGCCGTCAGGTTCAGGTTCCGGTCCACCCGGAAGATCACCGGGCGGCGGCTGTCGGTCACGTACACATTGCCGTCCGGGGCGGGCGTCAGGTCGTTGAGGTACGGCATGGGGCTCATGGGCGTTTCGAGCACCCTCAGGATCATGCCGTTCGGGTTCAGGATGGAGACGGTGCCCTGCTGCCCGCCCGCGATCCACACCCGGCCCTGCCCGTCCACCTTCATCCCCAGCGCGACGCGGCGGCCCAGCGCCCCACCTTCGCTGAACTTGCTGACAGCTCCGGTCGTGGCGTTGATCGCGTAGACCGTCCCGTTCGTGGCGCTGCCGGTGTAGAGGATGCCCCGCTGAGCGTCATACGCCACGCCCTCGGGATAGGCCAGGTGGTCGGGGAGGGAGTAGTCCCGCACGCTGAAGTTGTCGCGCCGGATCACGCCGCACTGCACGCGGGTGCCCGACTTGCCCGCCGGGTCGGTCTTGTAGTCGTCCGGGTTGGCATGGATGACGAGCGAGCGATTCAGCACGCCGTTCATGCCCGTCAGGCTGAACTTCTGGGACATGAAGGTTGCGCGGCCCACCCCGTCCGCCCCGACGGTCAGCATGGGTGCGTCGCCGCCGTGGCCGTACTTGTTCGGCGCCTGCGGGTCGTCGTGGTTCTTGCTCATGCCGGGGTCGAAGTGCCCGCCCGCCGCACCGAAGGGCACGACCGTATTCGTCGCCGGGTCCACGCCGGGAGCGCAGCGCCCGTACTCGTGGACGTGCATCCCGTGCTGTCCCGGGGTCAGGCCCCGGGCCTCCACCGTCACCTGCACGCCCATGTCCATCTGGCGGAAGGTCGCGGTGCCGAGGACCTGCCCCGCCTCGTCGCGCAGGGCGGCGGTGGCCGTCAGGGGCGTGCTGGCGGGGGCAGTCATGGCCTCCATGCCTCCGGCCAGCACGTGTCCTCCCACCGTCCCGGCCAGGGCGAGCGTCCCAAGGAGCAACACCTTCTTCATCACTGGCCCCCCGTGTAGCGCACGCGGTAGATCACGCCGCTCTGGTCGTCGGTGAACAGCAGGCTGCCGTCGGTGTACACGGCCACGCCCGCCACACGCCCGAACTGCTTCCACTGCCCGTTTTCCTGGAACACGAAGCCCGTCACGAAGGGCGTGATCTCGGTCGGCTTGTGGTTCGCGTCGAAGTTCACGCGGGCGATCTCGTAGCCGCTGGGTTCACTGCGGTTCCACGAGCCGCGGTACGCGATGAAGGCGTCGTTGCGGTACTCGGCGGGGAACTGGTTGGCGGTATAAAAGGCCAGGCCGATGGCCGCCGCGTGGGCGGTGTAGTTCAGCACGCTGCCCTCGGTGCGGGCGCAGTACTCCTGCTTGGTGGTCAGGTTGGGAATCTGGCTGGAGTTCGTGTAGGGGTCGGGCTGCTTGTCCCCGTAGCAGAAGGGCCAGCCGTAGGCCCGCCCGCGCACGATCACGTTCAGCTCCTCGGGCGGGATGTTGTCGCCGTGCCAGTCGGCGCCCTGGTCGGCCCCGTACATGACTCCGGTGACCGGGTGCCAGCCGAAGCCGACAGTGTGGCGCAGGCCGCGGGCGTACACCTCGCGCCACTTGCCGTCGGGGCGAATCCGCAGGATGGTCGCCTCCTCGGGGTTCTGGGTGGGCGTGTCGTTGTTGGTGGCGCCGAAACTCGCGTACAGGTAGCCGTCCGGCCCCCACTTCAGGTTGCGGGCGGGGTGCTGCCCGGCGTCGGGAAAGCCCTCGGCGAACACGCGCGGCGTGCCCAGCGTGCCGTCCCCCGCCATGTCCATCACCCAGATCATCTTCTCGCCGACCGCGTACAGCTTGCCGCCCTTCACGTCCATCCCGTGGACGAGGGGGAGGTTGGAGGCGACCTGCCGCCGCTCCCCGGCGTCGAAGCGCCCGTCCTGGTTGACATCCTTCATGTACCAGATGTCGTTCTGCCCGCGCCGCGAGAGGTACACGCCGCCGTCGGGCATCACGTACAGCATCCGGGCGTTGCCCAGCTCGGAGGCCATCACCGTGATCGAGAACCCCGCCGGGACCTTCAGCCGGGCGAGCTTGTCGGGCGTGAACCCCAGGGCCACCGGCTCGTTGCGCGTCGCGGTGACGGTGGCGGGCGGTTCGGGGGCGGGGAGCGGTCGGGGGGTGGGCGGGGTGTTCGGCCCCGGGAACGGCCCGGTCAGCGGCACCGAGGTCTGTGCCAGGGTGAGCCCGGCACCGGCCAGGGCTGCCGTCAGGGCGGCGAGCAGCAGTTTACGCATGGGGATTGTCCTCCACCCCGGAGAATCACACGCCCCACGAAATCCCGAACTCGGCCTCGCTCACGTTCTGAAGCGTAGCTCAGGCTTTTCTCAAGCCAGGTCCACGAACAGCGGGAGGTCCGACGGCGGCACCGCCCCCACCCCCACCGCCCGGCGGTGCAACTCGCGCACGGCCAGCATCCCCTCCCCGCCCACGTCCAGGCTGAAATCGTTCACGTACAGGTCGATGTGAGCGCGCATCACGTCGTCGCTCATCTCCAGGGCGTGCTGGCGGATGTAGTCCATCGGCTCGGCAGGGTGCTTGTAGGCGTATTCCAGGCTGGCCCGGACCGCCGCGTTCAGGCCGCGCTGGATGTCGAGTGGAAGGTCCCGCCGCACCAGGATCGCGCCGAGCGGCAGGGGCAGCCCCGTCTCGCCTTCCCACCACGCGCCCAGGTCGAGCAACTTGACCAGCCCGTGTTGCGGGTACGTGAAGCGCGACTCGTGGATGATCAGCCCGGCGTCCACCTCGCCCCGCAGGGCGGCGGGCATCACCTCGTCGTAACGCAGGTGGGTCAGGCGCACGCCCGGGTAGGCGAGGCGCAGCAGCAGTTCGGCGGTGGTCTGCGCTCCGGGCGAGGCCACCAGCCGCCCGTTCAGGTCACCCAGTTCCTCCCGCGCGACGACGAGTGGCCCCACCCCGCGCCCAAGCGCCCCGCCCGAGCGCAGCGCCACGTACTGCTCCATCACGTCGAAGTAGGCCCGGTAGCTGATCTTGGTGATCGGCAGCCTGCCCACCCGCGCCCACTCGTTGAGCGTCTGTACATCCTCCAGCACCTCGCGCACGGGGAGCGGCGAGGCGACCCGCCCGGCGTGGAGCGCGTAGAAGATGAAGGTGTCGTTCGGGCAGAAGGAGTAGCCCAGGTCGAGGGGGGAGGTCAAGGTGGTCATGGGGGCAGGGTACGCCTGACCGCCGGGGGCAAGCGTCACGGGGACGCCCCGGGTGTTCCCCAGCCCACCGCGCGGCGGGTACGTTGGGGGGGTGAGCGGACGCGCCTTCCTCTACTGCGTGCTGAGTGCCCTCGTCATCATTGGCGGCGTTACCTGCGGCTGCGCGGGCCAGTGTGAGGGCCGGGCGCGGCGAGAACCCCGCCATCGCCGCGGGAGTGTTCCCCCACCCCTCCTACCGCACGTCCCTCAACGCCTCCCGCGCCGCCTGGGCGTCCCGCCCGATCTGCGCCTTCAGCTCGTCCAGACCGCTGAACTTCTGCTCCCCGCGCAGGTGCGTGAAGAACTTGACCTGCACCTCCTCGCCGTAGAGATCACCCTCAAAGTCGAAGAGGTGGACCTCGAAGCGGCGCTCCCTGCCGTTCACGGTGGGGCGAAAGCCCACGTTCGCCATGCCGTGATGGCGCTGCGGGTTGCCCGGCCCCCGCTCGGTGATGGCGACGACCGCGAACACGCCCAGCGGGAGCGCCTTGCCCTCGGGCACCCGGATGTTGGCGGTGGGCCAGCCCAGGGTGCGGCCCAGACGGTCCCCCGGCACGACCACGCCCTGCGCGTCGTAGTGGCGGCCCAGCAGCCGGGCGGCGCCCTCCACGTCCCCGACCTTGAGGTACTCGCGGATGCGGGTGCTCTTGATGTCCTCGCCGCCGAGCTGGTGCATGGGGAGCGCCACGACCTCGCGCGTCACCCCGCGCAGGTCGGGGAGGCCCCCCGCCCGCCCCCGCCCGAAGTGGAAGTCCTCGCCCACCACGATGGACCGGGGATGCAGGGCGCGCAGGTCGTCCAGGAACGCCTCCTTGGGCCGGGCGGCGAACTCGGCGGTGAAGGGGACGGCGATCGTCTCGTCGATCCCGTAGCGGGCGAGCAGGTCGAGTTTCTCGGGCAGGGTGGACAGGAACTCCACCCCCTGCGTCAGCACCCGGGTGGGCGGGTCGAAGGTGTACACCACCGTCGGCACCCGGTGTTCCCGCCCCCTCGCCTTGAGCTGCGCGAGCAGGGCCTGGTGCCCCAGATGCACCCCGTCGAAGGACCCGACCGCCACCACCGTCTCGGTGTCGGGCCGCTGGGTGGGGGAGACGTAGGTTTTCACCGCGCGGCGACCCGCTGGAGGGCGTACAGGGCCGCCGCCACGGTGGTCGCGCTGCCCACCAGCGTGCCGTCGCGCAGCCCGTCGAG
The DNA here is from genome assembly GCF_002897375.1 of Deinococcus aerius. Taxonomy (NCBI): domain Bacteria; kingdom Thermotogati; phylum Deinococcota; class Deinococci; order Deinococcales; family Deinococcaceae; genus Deinococcus; species Deinococcus aerius. The sequence continues at coordinate 34,168 of NZ_BFAG01000015.1, forward strand.
CACCGCCTGGGGAGGTATCCACACGACCTCGATCTCCTCGTCCTCGTCGTGGGGCAATTTGCTCTCGCGCAGGCCTCTCGCCTCGAAGATGTACAGCTCCTCGTCGCAGAAACCGGGGCTGGAGTAGAAGCGGGTCAGCAGCGTCATGTCGCCGTCCAGCCCCACCTCCTCCTGAAGCTCGCGCCGGGCGGCCTGCTCGGGCGTCTCCCCCGCGTCAATCAGGCCCGCCGGGGCCTCCACCGTACTCGTCCCGATGGCCCGGCGCCGCTGGCGCACGAGAAGCATCTCGCCCGAGTCGTTCAGCGCCAGGATCGCCACGGCGTCGGCGTGCCGCACGATCTCCCACTTGCCCTCCAGCAGCTCCAGCCGCACGATGTGGCCGTCGTAGATCACCTGTGTTCCGTTGCCCGTGGCGGCGTCGCTCATGGGGGCAATCTAGAGCAGCGGGGGAGGGGCGGCGGGCAGGTTAAGCCTTTGCTCTCTGCCCGCCGCCTCCCCAGCTCTGCCACAATCCGGCCATGTTCACCCGCGCTGACCTGGAGGCGCGCGAGGCCGCCACGCTCGCGCCGTACGCCACCCTGAGCCGGGAGTCGCGCGGGCGGGAGTATCCCGAGGCCGAGAGCGAGACGCGCACCGCCTTCCAGAAGGACCGCGACCGGGTGCTGCACACGACCGCCTTCCGGCGCCTGGAGTACAAGACGCAGGTGTTCCTGAATACCCAGGGCGACCACTACCGCACCCGGCTGACCCACACGCTGGAGGTCCAGCAGGTCGCCCGCTCCGTCGCCCTGACCCTCGGCCTGAACGAGACGCTGGCCGAGACCATCGCCCTGGCACACGACCTCGGACACCCCCCCTTCGGCCACGCGGGCGAGCGGGTGCTGAACGCGCTGATGGAGGAACATGGGGGTTTTGACCACAACACCCAGGCGCGGCGCATCGTGACCCGGCTGGAGGACCGCTACCCCGACTTCCCCGGCCTGAACCTGACCCTCGACACGCTGGACGGCCTGAACAAGCACGCCCGCGCGGGGCTGGGGCCGCCCAGCCTGGAGGCGCAACTCGTGGACGCGGCTGACGCATTGGCCTACACCGCCCACGACCTCGACGACGGGTTGCGGAGCGGGCTGCTGACGCCGGGCCAGCTTGAGGAGTTGCCCTTGTGGCGCGAACTCCTCGCTCGCGTGCCCACCTCCTCCCCCCACCTCACCGAGCGTGACCGCCGCACCCTGCACCGCGAACTGCTGGGGTGGCTGATTGGCGACCTGACGCGGGCCAGCCACGAGGCGATCCGGGCGAGCGGGATCGGGACCGCCGCCGAGGTGCGGGCGCAATCGGGGCGGCTGATCACCTACAGCGACGCCATGCGCGAGCGGCTGCGGGAGACGGGGGCCTTCCTGCGCGACAACCTCTACCGCCACTGGCGGGTAGAGATGCAGGTCGAGCAGGGGACCCGGCTGCTGACGACCCTCTTCACGGCCTTCCTCTCGCGGCCCACCCTGCTGCCCCCGGGAGTCCGCGCCCGCGCCGAGGTGGACGGCCTGCCCCGCGCCGCCTGCGACTTCATCGCCGGGATGACCGACCGCTACGCGAGCGAGACGCACGCGGCGCTCGTCCCCCCACCGGGGCCGCCGGGGTGGCCGAGATAGAAGGGCATCTGAGCCGCGCCCCGGCCCTCCAACCTCTTACACTGCCCTATGCCCGAACGCATTCCGCTGGAGGCCCTGACCGGCCTCCCGACCGTCGCGGCCCTGACCGTCTCGCACAGCGGCGAGGAGGTGGCCTTTTACGCCGACTGGACCGGACGTTTCGAGCTGTACGTCCTGAATCTCCACGCCCGCGAGCGGCGCCAGGTGACGAACGGGGAGGCACCCAAGGGGATTCGCGCGGGCTTCGTGTGGTCGCGCGACGACACGCGCATCCTCTTCAGCCGCGACCATGACGGCGACGAGCGGCAGGCCCTCTTTGAGGTGACGCTGGCGTCGGGCGAGGTGCGGCCCCTCCACCACTCCCCCGAGAGCATGGACTACGCGGTGGGCGCCCACCCGGACGGTCGGCGCCTGCTCGTGAACAGCACGCGGGGCGGGCAGATGAACGTGCACGTCTACGACCTGACGCGGGAGGGCGAGGCCGCCTGGACGGCCCTCACGCAGCAGCCCAACGCGACCCAGGCGGTCGCCTGGAGCCCGGACGGGATGCAACTGACGCTGAACACCAACGAGAGCGCCGACCTGCGGAACGTGGACGGCTACGTGGTGAACGCGGACGGGAGCGGGCTGCGCCGGGTGTGGCGCGTGCGCGAGGGCAGCCGGGACGAGGTGGGCCACTGGCACCCCGATGGGCGGCGTGTGGCCGTGACCAGCGACGCCGACGGCCACAGCCGGGTCGGCCTCCTCACCCTGGAGAGCGGCGAAGTCACCTGGCTCACGCCCGCCGACGGGGTCACCGAGGAGGAGCCGGGCCGCTTCTCCCCCGATGGCCGCTGGCTGAGCGTGATCCGCAACGTGGAGAGCACCCTCTCGCCCGTTCTGTACGACACGGGAACCGGACAGGCCCGCGAGCTGAGCCTGCCACCCGGCCTCGCCTACGGCACCGAGTTCGCGCTGGGCGGCACGAAGTTGCTCTTCCAATACACGACGACCACGACCCGCCCGGAGGTGCTGCTGTACGACCTGGGCACCGACACCTGCGAGGTGCTGCTGCCCGCCGAGTACGGCGAGGTGGACCCGGCGGATTTCGTGCCCGGCGAGTACGTGCGTTACCCCAGCACGGACGGTGTGCGGGTTCCCGCGATCCTGTACCGGCCCAGGTCCACCGCACCGGGCCAACGCTTCCCGGCGCTGGTCTGTGTCCACGGCGGCCCCACCGCTCAGTTCTTCCGCGCCTTCAACGCGCAGCTCCAGTTCCTCGCCGACCGGGGGTACGTGGTGCTGTGCCCCAACGTGCGCGGCTCGACCGGGTACGGGGTGGAGTGGCGCGACGCCAACCTGATGGACTGGGGCGGGCGCGACCTGGAGGACGTGGCCGCCGGGGCCGAGTACCTGAAGACGCTGGACTTCGTGGACCCGGGGCGCGTGGGCATCTTTGGCGTCAGTTACGGCGGGTATCTCTCGTACCTCGCGGCGGTGAAAAAGCCGGGCCTGTTCAAGGTCAGCGTGCCCATCGTGGGGATCACCGACCTGCACCGGCTTCACGAGGACAACAGCCGCGTGATGCCGCAACTCGGCTACTACTTCCGCACACTGATGGGCGACCCCGTCGAGCAGGCCGAGTTGTGGCGCGACCGCAGCCCGATCACGCACGCGGCGAAGTTAAAGGCGCATATGTTCATGATGCACGGCGCCAACGACCCGCGCTGCCCAGTGAACCAGGCCCGGGGCTTCCGGGACGCCCTGCTGCAGAATGGCCGCGAGGAGGGCCGCGACTTCGAGTACGTGGAGTTCGGCGACGAGGGCCACGGGGCGGGCGACATCGCCGGAAGGACCCGCAGCTACCGCCTGCTGGCCGACTACCTCGCCCGGCGGCTGTGAGGGACTACACCCCCGGCGCCGCCACCCGCACCCCTGCCCGCTCCAGCGCCGCCCGCAGGTCCCGCGCGAGTTCCGCCGCCTCCGCCCCGTCCCCGTGCAGGCAGAGGGTCCGGGCAGGAATGTTCACCCGCTCCCCCGTGACGGCGACCGTGATCCCCTCCCGCGCGATGCGGACCCCCTGGGCGACGGCCTGATCGTGGGGGAGCAGGGCGCCCGCCTGCCCGCGGGGCCACAGCGACCCGTCGGGCGCATAGCCCCGGTCGGCAAAGCCCTCGCCCACGGCGTCCAGTCCCAGCGCCGCCGCCTCACCCAGCATCACGGACGCCCCCCCCGCCAGGCCGAAGTACAGGGGGAGGCCCGAATCGCGGGCAGCCTGGGCAACGGCGCGGGCCAGCGTCCGGTCCCTCACCGCCTGGTTGTAGAGCATTCCGTGGGGTTTGACGTGATGCAGCCGCACGCCCTCGCGGGCCGCCACCGCCTTGAGCGCCTCGATCTGCTCGCGCACGAAGGCGGTGACCTCCTCCGGCGGAAAGTGCATCTCCCGGCGCCCGAAGCCCTCGCGGTCGGGAAAACCGGGGTGGGCGCCCGCCGCCACGCCGTATTTTGCGGCCAGGCGCAGGCTGTCCCGCATCGTCCCCACGTCTCCCGCGTGGCCCCCGCAGGCGATATTCGCGCTCGTGACGTGGGGCATGACGAGGGCCTCGTGGGGGCTGCCCTCCCCGAGGTCGGCGTTGAGGTCGATGGTGGTGGGGTGAGTCATGTCTCCTTGTACCACCAGCGCAGGGCCAGCTCCGCCCCCCGGACCGCCCGCTCCCGATGCCAGAGTGCCGCGCGCGCCTCCTCCGGGCTCACCACCCGCAGCCACACCCGGTCGCCGGGGCGCAGTTGGCCCAGCCGGGGCAGGTCCACGCTCGCCAGGGCGAGCGGGGTGGGGTAGCCGCCGTGCGTGCCCGCGTCGGGGAGCAGCAGGATGGGCCGACCGTCCGGCGGAAGCTGCACCCCTCCCGGCACGTTGGGCAGGCTGATCCGGTTCGGGTCGTGGGGCGCGGGGACCGCCTCGCCCAGCCGCGCCCCCATCCGGTCGGCCTGCCCGCTCACGGTAAAGGGCCGCCCGGTCAGCGCGGCGAGGAGGTCCGGTGTGGCCTCCGCCGTCGGGAGGACGCGCAGGATGTGGTGCGGCCCGGTCGGCGTCCGCAGCTCCGGCGAGACAAAGGCGCGCGGCGGCTTGGCGGGCGGCAGCGGGAACCACCCGATTCGGTCCCCCGCGCGGAGTGCCCGGCCCTCCAGCCCGCCGAAACCCGTCCTGAGGTCGGTCGAGCGGCTGCCGAAGGCCTCCTGCCCCTCCAGCCCGCCCCGCACGGCGAGGACAGCCCGCGCCCCCCGCGCCGCCCCCCCAAGGTCCAGGGTCTGCCCCGCCCGGACCGGGACCGCCCGCCACGGGGGAAAGGGCGATCCGGCCAGCGTGGCCTCGAAGGGGGCGCCGCACAGGGCCACGAGCGCGTCGGCCCCGAAACGCAGGGCCGGGCCGGCGAGCGTGACCTCCAGCGCCGCCGCGCCCGGGGGATTGCCGACGAGCGCGTTCGCCAGCCGCAGGGCCAGGGGGTCCGCCGCGCCCCCGCCCGGCACGCCCAGCGCCCGGACCCGCCTGCCCGTGTCCTGCACGGTGGTCTGGAGGCCGGGGCGCCTCACCTCCATCATGCCCGGACCTCGAAGCGAACCCGGTCGCCCGCCTGCCACAGCACCGGCTCGGGGCGCCAGGGGTCGAACAGTACGGCGTCCGTGTGCCCGACGAGGCGCCAGCCGCCCGGCGTTTCCCGGGGGTAGACACCGGCCCAGGGACCCCCCAGCGCGACGCTCCCGGCGGGCACCCGTTCCCGGGGCGCGCTCAGCCGGGGCATCCGCAGCCGCCCGGGCAGCCCCGCCAGAAACGCGAAGCCGGGGGTGAAGCCCAGAAAAGCGACCGTGAGGGGCGTGCCGCACAGGGCGCGCACGAAGTCGCTCACGCTCAGCCCCGCCTGACAGGCGCACCATCCGAGGTCCGGCCCGCCAAAGGTCACCGGCAGGACGTGGGTTCGGGCATTCGCCTCCCCGCCGGGCCTGAGCCGCGCCAGCCGTTCCCGGAGGGCCGCGCTCAGGCCTCCCGCGTCCACCCTCAGCGGGTCGTACAGCACGGTCAGCACGTCCAGGGCGGGCACCGCCTCCCGGACGCCGGGCAGGGGCCGCGCGGTCAGGTCGGCGAGCAGTTCGCGCGCGAGGGGCGAGCGCACGACGAGCGCCGCGTCGCCCAGCCGCTCGATGGTCAC
>NZ_BFAG01000015.1:45000-134247 GCF_002897375.1 Deinococcus aerius
GCCTTCTCGGCGAGAAAGTCCGTGACCTCCGAGTAGGAAAGGACGAGCGTGCCCGCAGCATGGCCCCGTGTCAACTCACCAGTTTCGGCCATCAGGTAGTTCCGCAATTTGACCTGCTTGCCGTTTGCCATGTTCTTGCGGTCTACCTCAATGGCCTCTTCGTCGTCCTCGTCATCGGCGTATTCGATGTCGAGCGGCGTGAAGGGCCACTCCGCGATGTATCTCACGCGATGGTTGGGAAACATACGCTCGTATTGCTGGAGTTCCTGACTGGCGTAGGCGTCGAGGATGACGATGGGCGGCGTGTCCCCTGGGATGACACGCAGCACGTCACCTCGGAACCGCATCTGAACCACGTTGCCCTGCCTGTTCCTTATCCAGGTTAGGCCGAAGCGGGCACTGGTCTTCTCCGGGCTCAGAAGGTCCTCTTCAAAGAGTCGGTAAAAGTCGCCGGGCACAGCGGACCTGGCATCAGTGATGGCATTCTCGATGGCCTCTCCGAAGAGGGAGAATCCTGGGCTCACGCCAATCAGTTCATCAGACAACGCCGTCCAGAAGGAACGAGCGGTCAGACTGAACAGAACCGTCTTCCAGCGGCCATTCACGACCTGCTCGGCAACATCGTCGAACTCACCGCCCTGGGCACGGCGCATGAGTCTGAGCAAGGCCAGCTCGATGTTGCTCGCCGTGCCCGCTGCCTCACGAACTTCAAGGAATTCAGGGGTGACTGGACTGGCGGTGGTGTTTGGGCCTTTGAGGGTGTAGATAAGCGACCCGACGGGGTCTTCGTCCACGACGATGAGCCCCACATCTTCGAGCAGCTTCTTGAACCGGGGGTCGGACGGGTTGCTGAGAACGAGCGGCAGGTGCGCCTGGCTGATGACCGTCACGACGCTGCTCCGCGCCCCGTCGAACTGCTCGTGGTAGTTGATGTTCTTCTCTTCGCAGTAGTCCCACCCGTGGAGGACCGTCACGACCTCCCAGGGCTTCTCGAAGAGGTCTCTGGCGAAGAGGTTGAGCTTTGGGTCAAGCAGGCGGTGTAAGCGCCCCTTGGCCTCCTGCCCCAGCGACTTTTCATCCTTGGTGCCGTGCGTAGCCCACAGAAGCCGGGTGCGGGGCAGAAGGCGGCTGTTGCGGTCGAGGATAATGTCCTGCACCGTCTGGTACATGGCCCCACTCTTCTTGGAGCCCGGCGGGGCCACGATGACGAGCACGTCTCCCCGCTGAGCGCCTTCAAGGTGACGGCGAAGCTCCTCCGGCTTGACCTCCACTGGTGGAGCAGCTATCAACGCGCTTCCTTCATGCTGCGACGGTTTTCGTAGCACCTGCTGGTCATCCCCCCCAAATGGGGGTAGATGGAGATACAAATAACATTGGTCTTCTGCCTAAGCTTCCGAGACTCAAAGAGGAAGGTCGGAGCCCAAAAGAAATCTCTCTGCGTATGGCGGGAAAGGCATCGGACTGGTAGCTCTTGAGAAAGCGACGTGGTGAGGGTCATGCCTATGGGGAGATACCCTCTGTGCCCGGCTTCGCGCTATTTGTTTCTCAACAATTGGCCCATGAGCAATCGGCGCGTGAGCGCCCGACGCCGTAAGGCGGCGCTACCTGGACGCGACTTCGGCCCAGTCCGGCCAAACCGTCTTGCAACTCCGGGGCGGGGGTTGGGGCCGGGCCCTACAACCCGTCGGACGGCAGTGTTGGCGGGCAACCTGAACAGGGGGAGGGGAGCCTTCTCCAAGACACGCTTACAACCGTACTGCTGCCGCTTCGCGGCGGGAAGAAGGGGTCGAACTCCGAGGTTGGATGCAGCCGTGCGGCGAGGGTTCCAGCGTTGCAGCCATAAGACAGGCCGAATGGAGCACGCCGGTCCTCCTACAGGTCGTAATCCGCGCCATGCAAAGCCAGCCAGGACTTCCGTTCGGCGTAGTCCGGCAACAGCACCTCCAGCCGCTCCCAGAATGCGGCCTTGTGATGGTGGTGCTCTAGATGAATCAGTTCGTGGACCAGCACGTACTCGGCCATCCGTCGGGGCAACAGGGCTACGCGCCAGTGCAGGGCCACGTCATGGCGGGCGCCGCAGGACCCCCAGCGGTGGCCGAGGTCAGTGACGCGGAGGCTGGTGGGGTCCACACGTAGTCTCGGCCTCAGCCGAATGAGCTGCTCTTCGGCCCAGGCTAGCAGGTGCGTGGTGTACCAGCCAATGAACAGCTCCCGGCCTTGGGCGACGTGAGCACGGCTGAGCCGGAACCGTCCGGCCCCAAGTCGGAGAGCTTCCCCTTCGGCCTCGCCTTGACTCACCAGCAGTCGGTAGGACCGTCCGGCATACCAGAAGCCCTCGCCGGTCACGAACTCCCGCGTCCGGGTGGGGCGGTGCAGTCGGTTCTTCTCCGCCAGCTTGCCGTACAGCCAGTCCCGACGAGAGGCCGCCAGTTCCGCGACCTGGCCCTGGTCCACGCCGAGGGGGGCCAGGATAACCAGCCCGCCGTCCCGTTCGACCCCAATGGAGAGCGTCTTGCGGCGGGCGCTTTCCCGGACGGTGAACGTCAGGTCAGTAAGGGTCAGGCACCACTCTGGAGGGGGGAGGCGGTCGGCGCGGTCTTCCCGGCTTCGGTCCAGCTCGCGTGCAGTCGCCGCGCCAGGTTCATCAGCTCGTCGGCGGTCTTCTCGCACGCCTCGAACCCTACCAAGTCCTGCATATCCAGGTGACGGACCAGCCAGCCGCGTGCCTGCTTCTGCTGGACAGCGTTGCGCCAGAAGTCCGGGATAGCCGTTCGTTTTCGAAGCTCCTGAACGATGGTCGTGGTGCCCTCAATGAGCCGCTGGCGCTGGTCGCCCGCCAGGTCCTCCCCCTTTCCCGGCTGTGCGTCGAGCAGCAGGCTGAACAGAGGTGCCTCGGTCTGGGGGTCGAGCCCGGTACTGTCGGCGGGGCGACCCGCCTGCAACTCCTGATAGAACGCGAACAGGGCCTCCACCAGCGCCTCCCAGTGTTCTTTATGCTGCCGGAGCAGTTCTTCCAGCTTCTCGCTGAGCTTGCGGTAATAAACCGGGTCCTCTTCGAGGTGCAGGTTGATGAAGTGCCGGGCGGCGTGCTCCATCGCGGCGGCCTGGGTGCGCTTGGACGTGTACCCGCTCACCTGCTGCCCGAAGTTGGGGTCGAGCACCTCGATGCGGGGCACCTTCACCTGAACGCCGCTCGCGTCCACGTACTGCGCGATGAGCGCCCTGACCTTCTCACCCGCGCCCAGCACCTCGTCCTCGGTGTCGTCCTGGTAGACCTGCCGGGCGGTGTCGCGGATGCTGCCCAGCAGGGCGGCGTCCTTCACGAACCGCAGGGCTTCCGGCCTCGGCAGCACTGTGTCCAGGGCACTCAGGAAGGCCCTCAGCTTCACCTTGAACTCGGCCCGCAGCTTGGCGTCGGCCAGATGGTTCACGCAGTCCTCGCGGGCCTCCAGGCTCAGACCGGCCTCGGTGAAGATGCGCGTGACCTCGTGGTGGGCCGCTTCCAGCAGGGGCAGCGTGTCCTTGATGGAGGTCATCGCGCCCGCCACGTCCGTCTGGGTGTAGTCGGAGAGAGCCTGGGCGAGGTGGTGCCCCACCCCGTAGTAGTCCACGACGAGGCCGTGCCGTTTGCCGGGGTACGTCCGGTTCACGCGGGCTATGGCCTGGAGTAGTTCGTGATTCTTGATGTTCCGGTCGAGGTACAGAGCCTGCTCGACCGGGGCGTCGAAGCCGGTGAGCAACATGCTCTTCACGATGAGGATGCCCAGGGGGTGCCCGGCGTTCTTGAACTGCCCCTCGTCGCCGATGCGGAGTTCCTGCCTGGCCGGGTCCGTCCACTCCTCCCACTCTGGGGGGTCGGTCGGGCCTGCGGAGATGACCGGAGCGAACTCCAGGGCACGCAGCCGCTCCCGGTGGGGGTGGGCCAGCACCAGGGCGCGGGTGCGTTCGTCCAGCCGGGCGAGCTTTTCCGGGGACAGGCCCAGGAACATGGGGTTTAGGGTCTCCAGCTCCTCGACCAGTTCCGCCTGTGCCTTGCCGAATGCCCGGTGGTACTCCACGGCGGCGCGGCGGCTGTGTGCCACGACCTGCGCCTTGAAGCCGTTCGGCAGCACCTGAGAGGCGTAGTGCAGCAGCATGTCCCTGGCCTTGAGGGCGATGAGCCTCGGCGCTTCGAGGAGTTCGCCCATCGTGCCGTACTTCTGCTGGAGCTTCTGGCGGGCCTCGTCGCTCAGCTCGTCGAAGAAGGTGTCGAACAGGCCGTCCAGGCTCTGCCCGTCCTTCAGGAAGGCGTTCACCGTCCGGCCTTCATAGAGGATGGGCACCGTCGCCCGGTCCTCCTGACTTTGCAGGATGGTGTAGGTGTCAATCATCGGGCCGAAGATTTCGTGCGTCTTCTTCGCCTGACCCTTGATGATGGGCGTGCCGGTGAAGCCGATGAGCGCCGCGTTCGGCAGGGCGGCCCGCAGGTAGGCGTGCTGCGCGTTGGTGTGCGAGCGGTGCGCCTCGTCCACCAGCACGAGGATGTTCGGGCTGTCGTTGAGGACCGCCTGCTGCGGGTCGCGGTGTTCGTCTAATGGGGCCTCCCCGGTCTGGCCGCGCATCTTCTGCACCATGCCGAACACGAAGCCTGCGCCGGGTTGTGCGAGGGCCGCGTTGAGCTGCCGCACGCCCTTCGCCACCGTGAAGGGTTCGCCCGCCGCCCTCGCCGTGCCCGCCAGTTGCCGCTCCAGGTCGCGGCGGTCAGTCACGACGACAATCTTGAAGGAGCGCAGCTCCGGCACCGTGCGGATGGCCCGCACCAGGAACATCATGGTCAGGCTCTTGCCCGACCCCTGGGTGTGCCAGATGACGCCGCCGCGCCCGTCCAGCTCGGCACCGAGCAGACGGGTCTCGCCCGCCTGGAGCCTTGACAGGGCCTTCCGCACCGCCCGGTACTGCTGATACCTCGCCACCCGCTTGCTCCTGGGGTCCGTCAGCGTGAAGTTCTCCAGCAGGTCGAGCAGGGTCCTGGGGTGGAGCACGCCCGCCGCCAGCACCTGCTGGGGATGAAGCTGCGGCTTGCCGAGCCCGGCCTGCACCTCCTCGCGGGTGAAGGGGTAGGTGTCCTTCCAGGTCAGGAAGTCCTCAGCCCTTGCTCCCACGGTGCCTAGGACGGCCCGGTAGAAGCTCGTCCCGACCAGGAGTTGCACCGTATGGAAGAACCGCTCCACCCCTTCGGCCTGGGCGCTGCCCCGAAGGTTCTGGTAGCCCAGCAGGTCGCTGACCGCGTGCTCCATCGGGCTGGTCACGTTCGGCGCCTTGCACTCCACGACCACGAGCGGGATGCCGTTCACGAACAGCACCACGTCGGGGATGATGTACCCCTTCCCGGCCACGTACCCAGGCGGGTCCACCCGGAACTGGTTGATGGCGAGGAGGTCGTTGTTCTCGGGCTGGCGGAAATCCACGAAGCGCAGGGTGTGGCCCTTCCCGTCCGGCCCGGTGACCTGCACGCCGTCGAGCAGCAGGCCCGTCAGGTGCGCGTTGACGGGCAGCAGGCCCAGGATGCCGGTCGGCAGGCGGGTGAGCTGGGACATCGCCTCGGAGACGTGCGAATCGTCCAGCCACGGGTACAGCGGGGCGTTGATGCGCCGCACGGCCTCGCGCAGTCGGCCCTCCAGCAGGGTCTGCTTGAAGCTCTCGCGCTCGGTGAGGTCCGGGACGTGGATGTCCCCCATCAGATGCTCCCAGCCCATCCGGGTGAGCTGCTCGATGAGCGGGAACTCGACTTCGTGGTACTCCGGGCCGTGACTCACGGGGACTCCTCTGGGTGCAGGGGGTGCTGGCGGCAGCATACGGGCTGCGACACGGGAATGGGCACGAAAATGTGGCCCCATTCCGTGGAAGTGGGGCTGCGTCAGGGTCAGCAGGCGCGAAGCCGGTCGAGTTCGTCCTTCAGGTTGTCGTTGAGGACCGAATACTTCCTCCAGTTGGCTTGGTCCCCCCGCTCGAAGCAGAACCGTCCGGAGACGATGCTGGGGTGACGACCTGTCCGGGCAGCGAATGCCTGCATGTGCTCCGGCTGGAACTGCCCAGCAGCCATGAATGCTGCCCAGGCGTCCGGAGGAATGAGGTGGTCACGGGCGTAGGCATCAGCTTCACGTTCCTGGGGTGAGTCCCGGTCCTGCCCGCTGCCGAACTCATCGAGCAACACGCCCTCATGACCCAGCCGGATATGGGCCAGCTCGTGCAGGAGGTTGAACCAGAAGCGGTCCAGATGGGGGTAGCCGTCACTCAGGGCCACCACAGGATGGCCGTTCATCCAGAAGGCTGCGCCGTTCACCCCGCTCCTGGGCATCTTCTGGGAGAGCACGAACAGGATGCCCGCCTGGGCCAGCAGGTCGGGAATCCGGCGCACGCCCTTCCGGTCCACGGTCAGGGTCACCAGGGTCCGCACCACAGCGTCCAGAGCTTCCGGGCTGTAGGGCGGTAGCTTCGCCGCGCGTCGCCGCGCCTCATGCTCGACGCACTTGAGCCAGGCGAGCTGGGCGTTGTTGTCGGGCGTCCAGTGCCCGTTCTGGCGGAAGTTCGCCGCCATCTGAATCGGCTCGTCGAGGTGGCCGATGCCGAGGAACGACAGGACGGCCCCCTTGAGTTCCTCTGTGTTCCTGGTCCGGGGCAGGACACCGCGCTTCTGCAATTCGGCCACGGGCACAAGTTCGTGCAGGCGCATCTTGACCGGCAACTCCGGGTCCGGGGTACGGCGCTGGCGGGCCTTGAACAAGTCGTACTGGGTCTGGAGGTTCGTCCAGAACTCCGGGGTGGTGCCCAGTGCCTCCGCCAGAAGGAGGGCCATCTCCGGGGTCACGCTCTTCTTGGCGTTGATGATTTCGCTGACAGCCTGCGGCGGACGGCCAAGAATCTCAGCGAACTCCTTCTGGGTCAGGCCACGCGCTTCCAGTTCGTCCTTCAGCATCTCGCCGGGCGTGGGCACGTATGCGGGGAGGGGGCGGGTCATGGTGGGTGCCTCCAGTGCGGGGTGGGGCCCTCATGGGGTGTTCAGCGTGCGGGCTAGTGGTAGTCCTCAATGTCCACGATGAGCAGCCACGTCCCGTCCTCGGCCTTCCGGCGTTCGACGATAAGCCGCCACTGCTTGTTCAGGCGCAGCGAGTTCTGGTGGGCACGTTTGCCCTTCAGGGCCTCGTAGTTCAGGGACCGGAGGGCCCGCAGGTCCCGCTCATCCGTTGCGGCCTCGATGGCAGTCATGGCCTTGGATAAGCCCCGAACGACCTCTGGACCGAACGCACTCGCGTGCCGTGACGACTCGCCCTGCTCGTAGATGTCCTTGACGACGGCTGAACCGAACTCGAACTTCACTGCACCCCCGAATTCACCCCAGGGGTGAACATAGTGTACCAGTATGGAACACTTCGCAACTGTAGTTCTCGGCAGTCCCCCTTGTAGGTGGGTTAAGCCTCGGCCCCCTGCTCTTCCTCCAGGGGCGGTGCCTCCTCCGAGAAGAAAGCTTCCTCCACCTCGTAGACCTCCACCCGGCGCGGCGTCACCCCCACCTCATGCTCGATGAGGAGGTCTATCAGCGTCTCGCCGTCAATCAGGGTGATGGGCGCGGCCCCCACATGCACGGCCACCTCCTTGGCCCCGGCCGCGAACGTGCCCAGGGTGATGACGGTGCCCCGAATCGCACCGTGCAGCGGCAGGACCCCGCGAAGCTGGTCAATCACCGTGCGACCCGTGGTTCCGGGCACCCGCTTGACCTGCACCACTTCCTTCACCGTCATGATGCCGAACTTGGCGGTCGCCACCACGTCGATGCCCTTGTCGCCGCTCTGCTTGGTGACCACGGCGTCCTCGTAGCCCATCTCGGCGAGCAGTTCCCGGATGAGGTGTTCGAAGCGGTACGGGTGCATCCCGCCGAGGAGTTCCCGCAGCCGCGCCCGCTGCCCCGCCCGGTACTCCCGCGCCGCCTCGTCCAGCCTGTAGCGCCCGCTGACCTCCTGCGGCCCCACCTGCCCCAGGTAGGCCCGGCCAGCATCCATCAGGGCGTACTTCCGGCTTCCCACCCGCTCCACCAGGCCACGGTCCACCAGATTCATCAGCCGGTCGTACAGCAGGCCCGACAGGGTGCCCTCCGAGCGGCTGTCCCCGCCCAGGGCCTCCACCCACCCCGGCAGCAGCTCCTTGCGGCTGGCCGCCTCGAAGCCCGACAGGGCCGCCAGCACCTGCGGGATGCCCTCGCCCTCGTCCACCACGCGAAGCAGGTCGGGGTCGCCCCGCACAAACGCTTCCCCGGCCTCGGTGAGCGCGTACATCCCGCCCACGGTCTTCAGCAGTGCGTGGTTCCGGGCCAGGTGCATCGGCCCGCCGGGGTAACGGGGGTTCACCACTCCCTTCGTGCCCTGCCAGATGTGCAGGGCCAGTTCCCGCGACTCGCCCTTGAGGCGTTCCCCAATCCACTCGTCGGGCCTGGACCAGTCCACCGGATTGGCCGCCGTGCCCATCTGGGCGCCGATGGCCTGGTCAAGCGTCTTCATGGCCTGTACGGACACGCCGGGCAGGACGGAGTACAGGGCCGCCGCATAGGGGTAGGTGGGGAACCAGGGAGTGCGGGCCTTGTGGGTGGGCATTGTCTTCAGATGTAGCACATGGTCAGCGGCAACCGGAGCAAAAGTCCTCGGCTGCTCGGCTCAGACCCTGCACAAGTACGCCCTTAGCATGGTAAAAGGAGGGCTGTTGTATTCGAACTTCGTCTGTTCGTAGAGGAGGGCACCAAGAGTTTTGTTGCTGGTGTCGGTGACAGTGTAATACTGCCGCACACTGTATTCGGTTTCTTGCCAAGGTACGTAGTGCAGTTTGTAACCCTGCGCTGTCATGTTGCTGACAAACGCACTTTTGGAGTGGCTGCCGGACTCATCGATTCCAGAAAGCATGTTCATCGTCTTGCAAGTGACGTTGTTGGCCTCCTTGATGCGTTGACTCGCCTCCTGGGCCTCCTTCTCGTAATGCTCCATCGGCTCTGCTTCCAGCTTCATGGTTTCAAGCTCGCCGAGGTCGGCAATGTTGAAGACCAGCCTGTCACGTTCAAGACGAAGGCCACCCTGACTGCCTCCGCAGCCGGACAGAAGGGCGAGGGTTGCTACGAGTCCCAGGGCGGGGAAAATACGATATTTCACTATGTTGTTCCTCCTGCAAGGTGTTCAGATTCAGCGTGAATTCGTCCCGACGGCCAGAGGACCGTTGGTATGGAGGGAGTCGGTAGGGTGGTTGTTTTAGACTTCGGCTGTTGCCACCGCCACCCGCACCTGCCCGGTAAGCAGGTCCTCCATCAGCCCCTGCTTCAGGGCCTGGAGCTTGGCGATTTGAGCTTGCTCTAAATCTACCTGGCGGTCAAAACTTTCGACATACTCAACCACGCGCTTTTGCTCTGTCAACGGTGGAAGCTGGATGGGGTACTTTCTTAGTTCGGTAAGTGTCACGGTTCTCTGGGCATTTCCCAGAGCTACGGCATCGGCGTATCTCTTAATGTGTGGGCTTTCGAGCCATATAGACAGGAAGTGGGAGTCAACTCTTTTGACTTCAGGCTGTATATAAGCTATGTGTCGCTGAAAGGAGAAGTCAATTTCTTTGGAAATTCGGGCGGCGTGACCGTATGAGCCTACGACTGTGTAAAGGATTCCATCTCGTGTGGGTTGCCTTCCTCTTGATACAACCCTGTATTCTGAAGGAGCTATAAACCCTGATTTTTCCCACAGAATACGACCGTTTCGAACGTTCGAAACGTACAGGAAGGGGATTCCAAAATCCACGGTTTTGACTGCTTGATGTGTGCCATCTGTTATTAAAGTCGCGACTTCTGCTAAGCGGGCTGCTTCCCACCCTCTCGGCACCCGCCCCAGGTCCGTCTCCTTGAACTGTTCCGGGTTCCGTTCCGGGTCGCGGAGCCTCCCGTTCTCGTCCAGCCCCCGCGTCAGCAGGTCGTGCAGGAGGCCCTGGCGGGTGGCCTGAAGCTTCTCGATGACGCGCTGCGTGCCCTCGATGGTGCGGTCGAGGGTATCGAGAATGGCCGCGATGCGGCGCTGTTCGGGAAGGGGGGGCCTCGGCACTTCGAGAATGTCCCCCAAGTCTTTCGGAACATGGGGAACACCTGTACCTGTACGCCTCGATTGGATGAACTCAAACCGTGACTTCAGAAAGTGGGCGAGGTAGCGGGACTCCCAACCTGGATTGGGCCTGAGCCGCGCCACTGTTGAGCTGATGACCCCTTCAAGGTTCGTCGCCACCAGACCGGACCGTTCTCCATCCCAGAGCATCAGTACATCGTTGGGTTTAGCAGCTACGCCGTTCTTCGAGGTAGTCCATGATGAGGCCACTCCTTCAAAAGCCGCAGCTCCGATGTAAGGGATGGAGGCACTGCTCACGTCAGACGAGTTGGCAACAATTCGGCCTTTGGCAATAGAGACAACTTGTTTCAGTTTCTCGTGCGGCCACTCACCCGACATAACCCAACTCCCGCAAAAACCCGTCCAACTGCGCCGCTGCCTCATCCCTTTCGCGCTCCAGCTCGCGCAGGCTGACGTGGTACTTGTCGTGCCAGTTCTCCAGCGCGGCCACAATTTGGTTCCGGTGCGCGGTGACGGCGCGGTTCAGGGCCGTCTCCAGGTTCTCGCGCATGAAAGTCAGGGCGACGTGCTGCCGCTCGGCGTCGGTCATGCGGTCGGCGGTGGCCGCCAAACTGCTGAGGGCCTGCGCGAGCGTCTGCTTGTGGGCCTTCCTGGCGTCGGTCAGCTTCTTCTTGACCAGCCGGGCAACGGCAGCATTCTGGGCGGCCTCGAAGGGGTCGCGTTCTTCGGCCTCGTCGCCTTCCTCGCCGCCCTCACCCTCCAGTTCGGCCAGCTCGGCTTCGAGTTCGGCCCGCTTCTCCTCCAGCGCCCCAAGCGCCTGCATGGACCTGGGGGCCAGGGCGTGCAGCAGACGGTCCCGGTCAATGCCGCCCGTGGTGCTGGTGTCGCTGTCGTCGCCCGTGGCGTTCTGTATCCAGCCGTTCAGCAACTCCCGCCACCCGCTCGCCGCCAGCGTCTTGAGGTTGTACTTGTTGGCGTCCCACCACGACGCGATGACCCCGGCGACCTGAAAGGGGGTGAGGAGAGGTGTGGTCATGTTGCCTATACCTTCGGCTGGCCGCATCGCCTGCTGAAAGCTGCTCAGCAGTTCGGCCCGCAGCCGCTGCAACGCTCTCGTTTCGGGCAGGGCGATGATGTGGCGGTGATGCTCGTCCCACCAGCGGACGAACTGGGTTTGAAGCTGCCTCTCGGTGTCCTGAACGCCGCTGTTCCCCTCGACGATGGCCCGCAGCCTCCGGCGCTCGCTGGCCTGCTCGCTGAAGTGCAGATAGGGGGCACCCTCCGCGTCCTGCTGGAAGACCGTCCCCACCACGTCAAAGCCGTGCGAGGCGAACAGTTCCCGCTGCGCCTCCACCTCGGCGCGGGGCACGCCGCCCTGAAGGTGGGCGCGAACGTCGTGCGGCTCCGGGGCGGGCGTGTTGTCGGCGTAGCGCCGGATGTTCAGGTTGTAGTCGTTCTCGGCCAGCTCCTCCACGGTCACGACGCGGGCGTAGCCGGGCACGTCCCGGAACGCCTCGTAGGTGCTGGCAATCTTCTCGATGTGCTCGGCCCGCAGGTAGTTCTGGGCGCGGCCCGCATGGTACTCGGCGTCGGCGTTGATGAACAGCACCTTGCCCTGCCGCTCCTTCGGCTTGTCCCCCTGGTGCCGCAGAATGAGGATGGCGGCGGGGATGCCCGTCCCGTAGAACAGGTTGGCGGGCAGGCCGATGACGGCCTCCAGCACGTCGTCCTTCAGCAGGCCCTTGCGAATGGCCTTCTCCTCGCCGCCCCGGAACAGGACGCCGTGGGGCATCACGGTGGCGACCACGCCGCCCTTGCGGGTCACGGCCAGCATGTGTTGGAGGAACATCAGGTCGGCCTTCTTGCCCGTCTCCGGGGTCATGCCGTACCGGAAGCGGCCCGGCACCTCCAGGTCCTTCGCGCTGAAGTTGAGGCTGAAGGGCGGGTTGGCAATCACGCGGTCGAAGCGCATCAGGCCACCCGTCTCGTCCCTGTGCAGGGGGCGGGCGAGGGTGTCATCGTTGCGCAGGTCGGCGTCGTGAATGCCGTGCATGATGAGGTTCATCTTCGCCATCGCCCACGAGCCGCCGTTGGCGTCCTGGCCGAAGAGGGCCACTGTGTCCGGGTCGCCGCCATGCTCCTCGACGTACTGGCGGCTCTGAATGAGCATCCCGCCCGACCCGACGGTGGGGTCGTACACGCGCATGCCCGGCTGGGGGTGGATGAGCCGGACCATCAGGCGCACCACGTCACGCGGGGTATAAAACTCGCCGCCTTTCTTGCCCGCGCTGTCGGCGAACTCCTTGACCAGGTACTCGTAGGCCGCCCCCAGCAGGTCGGGGAACTCGAAGTCCTCGTCCCGCAAGGGCACCCTGCCGAAGTGCTCGATAAGTTCGCGCAGCTTGGAGTCGGGAACGCGGGTCTGCCCGACCTTGCGGTTGAAATCGATGTGGCTGACCACGCCCTCCAGGGCGGCGAAGTTCGCCTCCTCCAGCGCACCGAGCGCCTTGTTCAGGCCATCGCCGACATCCTTGTGCAGGTGGTCCCGGAGGTACGCCCAGCGAGCTTTTTCCGGCACGAAGAAGACCTGCTGCTCCTCATAGTAGGAGGGGTTGTCGGCGCGTTGGGCGGCCTGCTCTGGCGTGCGGCCTGCCGCAAGCTGGTCCTTCAAGATACGAGCCCGCTGGGCGTCGAACACGTCGGAGGCCCGCTTCAGGAACAGCATCCCGAAGATGTACTCCTTGAACTCCGAGGCGTCCATCTTGCCCCGCAGGATGTCGGCGGCGGCGAAGAGGTGCCGTTCCAGTTGTTTCAGGGTGAGCTTGGGCATGGAATCCTTCCCAGGATAGGGGACGCGGAGAAGGCCAGGACGACGGGTTGCGCCCTGGCCTTCTCTGTGGGGCGGAGCTTCAGCAGCGCACCGTGTTTCTCGTGCCCTGCCCAGTCAGGGTCACCGTTCGACACGGCACGCCGTTCCTGGACATGGTCGCCTTTACCTCCGTCGCGGTGACCAGCTCGACCGTGAAGTAGAAGTTCCTGGAGCTGACCTGGCTGAAGGTCGCGGGAAGCTGAATGCCGGTACGTGGAGCGGTGGATGGCTTTCCGGGCATGTAGACCCCTTCGGCCTCGCACATGGATTCGGACTCGTAGCCCTGCTCGACGTAGCACACGCCGACACCACCCGTGCCAGTCAGGGCAAGGTCGTACTTCGCCGGGGCGCCATTCTGGTTGCAGGAGGCGAGGAGCAGCATCAGGGCGGTGAGAATGGGGGCAATCTTGTTCATGGAATACCTCTTTCGTTGGGCTGAACAGTTCAGCCTGGGTTTGGGCATGGCGCGAAGGGGGGCCAGAAAAATGGGCAACCAGACGCGGCTGCCCTTTCGGCCTTCGTGTTGCGTTCAGATGTTCGCGGCGGAAGCTCCCGTCGTCGTGGTCCCAACTTGGCCCTCGAACATGATGTCGCGCTTCTTGGCCTCGTACTCCATCTGGGAAAGGATGCCAGCACGGCGCATGTCTTCCAGCGCGGCCAGCTTCTTCTCCCGCTCGGCGTCGAGTTCCAGTTGCAGCCGCTTCTGGGCGTATTCGGCCTCCGAGATGACTCCCTGGGTCCGGGCGTTCTCCAGCGCCACGAGCCGCGTCGCCGCGTTGCTGGGGGCAGGAGCGGCGGAGGTCGGGCTGGTAACGCCCGGCACGGCGTCGGGGGCCACACCGCCTCCGTCCCAGAGCTGGGTGCCCTTGCGCTTGAGCAGGTAGAGGTCATAGTTGGCGACCATACCGGTAGCTATCCAGGTGAGTGGGACGGCGACGCCCCCAGTGGCGACAGCTAGAATGAGCGTGGCGACGGCGTAAATAATGGCCTTGACCCACAGACCCCGGTACAGATACCAGAAAAAGCCCAGAGCGAAGGCCGCCCAGTTCCAGGTGGCTATCCATCGGCCTCCGGCATCATCGAACCGGCGGAAGGTGTCGTCGTAACTCGCTGGCAGGCTCATAGGTACTCCCTTTGTCCGGCGGGAAGGCGGGTCAACGCTGACCAGGACGAGTGATTTATGGTCACCGCTCTCCCGTCTGAATCTGGATGAACCGTAGCAGGCTCGGTGCCGGGGAGGAGGCGCAAATCCTGCACGTCCCCCCCAATACCCCCAACGCTCAGTTCCCCGACCACTCCTTCGGCCTGGACAGCACGGCCAGCTCCGGGTACTCGGCTTCGAGCAGGGCGCGGCGGGTTCGGTGGTCGCAGTACAGCTTCTCCGGGTGGGCCTGCTCAGGCCCCGCCCAGTCCTCATGCAAGAGGAAAGGCCGAAGGAAGTACCATGACGGGGATGAGCACCAAGCGCCACACACCGACCGGTTCCTCCCAGAAGGCCCAGGAGAAACCCGCGCCGGACGTGCGTGCTGTGGCGCTGAAGGTGCTGGAGAAACGTTGGGCAGTGTTTGCGGGACTTGCCAAGCGGTAACACGGCCAGCCCAGCCGTCCCGGTCAGTTGCCCCGCCATCCAGCGGGCCGCGACAGAACGGCCAGGAGGGGGTGCTCCTCCTCCATCCGCATTCGCCTCCGCTGATGCTGGGCGAAGAGCCGGGTCAGGTGGGTCATCTCTGGGCTGTTCAGGTCGTCGTCACTGTCCGGGACCATCAGCACACTCAGGGCATTCAGGTTGGTCAGGACTTGCAGGTACGCCTCGGCCACAGGAGTGGGGACGTCGCTTTCGGCGAGGCGAGCTCGGACTTGTTCAACAAAGGTGAAGTACATGGGTTCCTCCAAAAGGAAAAGCCCCCGGCTGCTGCGGGCAGTCCGGGGGTTAAGAGGGCAGGTGAATGATGCGGGCGCCTGAGCTTGAGGGTGAAGCCTTCAAGAGGTAGACGGTGCCGCGCTACGGACGGGTTGGGCTGCTCATGCTCCTTGAACTCCTGTCCTCCCTATGAGGCACCACTGGCCTGGGCCAAGGCTTGACAAGTTCCGGGGTAGAGCGTAAAGTTTCCCTCCGGTGCTCGCAGGCACCCAGGGCAGGACAAGCTGGTGTTCCACGAGACTTGACCCTGAACCCGTTCTGAAATAAGCTGTCCTGGACGGGGAAAAATGGAATAGGAATGCGCCCGTAGCTCAGCTGGATAGAGCGTCTGACTACGGATCAGAAGGCCAGGAGTTCGAATCTCTTCGGGCGCGCCAAAAAGACCCCCTCTGAGAGGGGGTTTTCCTGTTTTTGGCCCCGTTCAAAACAACGCGTTGTTGGAACTGACGCCGGATTTGACACCGGGTGGATCGGCAACGCCCGTCCTGTTACGGCCGCCTCACGGGAGAAACTGTGGCCCCTCCGGGTGGGTTTCTCCCAGGTAGAGGGAGTCACCCCGGAACGTGCCTTGCTGGGGAGATGAACAAGTGTTTATGTCCTTTTCACCTCCTCCTGGGCATGGCACAATGCGCGGCCTTGCGTCGGGCTGTCCCCGCTGCACGCCCACGCCATGACTGACCTCCCCTCCCTGCCCCCTGCCCGCATCCGGCGGACGATGCGCCTCTCCACGCTGGAAGGCTCCATCACGCAGCTCTTCATCAACTGGACGACCGGCTCCGTCCTGACCGGGTACCTGCTGCACCTCGGCGCCGGCCCGAAAGAACTCGCCCTGGTGGCCTCCGTGCCCATGCTCGCCCAGGTCGTCAGCCCCTTCGCCGCGCTCCTCGCCGCCCGGTTCGGCTCGCGCAAGGGGCTCAGCGCCCTGTTCGCCGCCCTCGGCCGCGGGCTGTGGATTCTCGCCGCCCTCTTGCCGCTGCTGGGCCTTCCCTACGCCTGGGCCACGCCCGTTCTCGTCGCGCTGGTCGCGGTGTCTGCCGTCTTCCAGGCCGCTTGCGGGAGCCTGTGGAGCGCCTTCATGGGCGACGTGGTCCCCGACCGGGAGCGGGGGCGCTACTTCGGGCTGCGCACCGGAGTGGCCGGGGTGGTCGGCATGCTGGGTAACCTCGCGGCGGCCGTGGTCCTCGACCGCCTCGCCGCCCCCCTGAACTTTCAGGTCGTGCTCGGCGTGGGCGTGCTGTGCGCGCTGATCGGCGCGGTCCTGGTCCTCCTGCACGACGAGCCCCCCATGCAGCGGCAGCGTGTGGAACTGCGGGCGACCTTCACCGCCCCCTGGCGGGACCGCAACTTTCGCAGGTTCCTCGCCTTCTCGACCCACTGGCACTTCTCGGTCATGCTGGCGGGTCCCTTCGTGTTCGCGTACTTCCTCGGGCAACTGCACCTGTCCTTCACGCAGATCGCGGTCTGGTCGGCTATTGCCTCCTCCTGCGCGCTGGTCACGAGCTGGTGGTGGGGCCGGGTCGCCGACCACGTTGGGAACAAACCGGTGCTGCGCTTCGGGACCATCCTGGCGGGGGTCGGCCTGCCCGGGAGCTGGATTCTGGCCGGGCTGAGCGGAAGGGTCGAGTTCATCTGGCTCAGCGCCGTGCTGGATGCCGTCGCCTGGGGGGCCATTGGCCCGGCCCTGTTCAACCTGGCGCTGGGCAGCGCTCCCAGGGAGGGCCGCACCGCCTTCTTCGCCATGTTCAGCCTGGTGAGCGGCCTGGCGGGCTGCGTGGGCGGGTTGATCGCGGGTCCGCTCCTGGGCGGGTTCCTGGCGCACCCGCTGACCACGTCCCTGTTCACCTGGACCGGGTACCACACGTTGTTCGCCCTGTCGGGTGTGGCGCGCGCGAACAGCTGGCTGCTGCTGCGCCGGGTGGGGGAGCCGGGGGAGGCGCGGCTGCGTGAGGGCGTACGGGCCGTTCGGGTGCGTGGCCGCGCCCCAGTCAACGCTGGCGACTGAACGGCCCAGGGGTACCGAAGAAGGACGAGAACGCCCGCCCCCGGAAAAAGAGGTCGGGCGTTCTCGTTGTGGCCCTGGTGTTACCCCCTTCGGAAGCAGGCCTCTTCCTGCCGCACGATCCACGTCCAGGCCGTGCGGGTCAGCGCCTCGCGTTCCTCCACGGCCTGATGGCTGGGTCGCGCCGCCAGGGTCACCAGCTCCTCGAAGCGGCGTTGCACTTCCGGGTGCTGGGGGCGTCCTTGTCGGGCCACCACAGCTCCATCTCGTCTGGCAGGGTCAGGGCCTCGCTCCCGGAGAGGACGTGGTCGACCGGCCGCTGGTAGCCGTCCAGGCCGAACGTGACGGGCACCCAGCCGCAGCCGATGCGCAGTTCGAGGATCGTGCCGCAGTACACCGGGCGGCCATTCAGGTGGTAGCGGCGTCCCCCGCCGTCATATCCCCATTCCAGAAGGCTCATCGGTAATTCTCCTTCGAATGGGGTCTCCTGGTGACGGACGGCTCAGGGTTCCATCAGCGGCACGACCGCCTGCGTGGCCTGCTGAAGCTTCCCCGCCTCCAGCAGCGCCAGGGGGGAGCGGGTGCTCCCCGCCAGCGGCTGCCGCAGCCACGCCCACCCGTTCTAACAGCAGCAGGCAGGCCAGCGGCTTGAGCGCCTCCTGCCAGGCCTCGTCGTCCGGCCGGGCCGTCACCCCGACCCGGTCCAGCCCGGCCAGCGTGGCGACCTGTTCCACCGGCAACCCCATGACTTCCGCGATTCGGGCCGCGTGCGAGTGGCCGTGCAGGCTGCGGATCAGGCCCGCCATGACCGAGGGCTTCTCGCGGGCTTCCCCCTCCCGCGACAGGCGGGCAGGCCCGGTGACGAGTTCGGTCACGCTGATGGCGGCTGCGGCGTGCACGTCGGCGTACAGGTAGGTGTACAGGTCGGAGGTCATCTGAATGCTGGAGTGCCCCATGCGCCGCTTGAGCAGTGCCGTGGACACCCCCGCCCGCGCGGCGAGGGCGGCGTAGGTGTGCCGCAGGTCGTGCACCCGGATGCGGCGGACCCCCGCGGCCCCCGCCAGCTTCTCCAGGGCGTCGCTGATGCGCCGCTCCGGCAGGTAGGTGCCGACCTGGCTGGGGAACACCAGGTTCTGATCCGTCCAGCGCGGGGCGTTCTCCCGCTCCAGGCGTTGCCGCTCACGGTGCGCCCGCAGCACCTGGACGCTGTCCGGTGAGAGGTGCAGCACCCGGCGGCTCGCCCCGGTCTTCTATGACCTGCTGCTCGCGTTCGGCTACACCGACGAGCAGGCCCGGGAGGGGTTGGCCCGCCGCGCCGGGGTGGCGGGCGGGCCTTCCCGTGGTGTCCTTCCCCCACGCAAGCCCGCCCCACGGCGGCGCCTCGACGAGGCCCTGGCGGTGACCCGCGCTTTTCGCGGACTGGACGAGGCCGAGACGGGGCGTCTGGAAGCTCGAACGGCCCTGCTGCACACCGGGGAGCTGGGGACGGCTGAGCTCCGCGCGCGGCCTCGCCGGGGGCCGGGCTGAGCGTGTTCACGCTCGCGCCCGGCACCCTCGTCCTGATGACCGCCCGCGCCGGCCAGGGGATCGGCGCGGCGCTGCTGCCGCCCGCCTCGCTCGCGCTGATCACCGCCAGCTCTCCTGACCTGGCCACCCGGCGCCGGGCGCTGGGCTGCTGGGGCGCCGCCGCAGGGGTCGCGTTCGCCGGGGGACCCCTGCTGGGCGGGCTGCTCACCAGCGGGCTGGGGTGACGCAGCATCCTCCTGCTCAACGTCTCCGCCGGGCTGCTGGCCGTCGAGCAACTTGTGTAGTTCGGGGCGGTCCCAGCGGCCACCGCTGGCGGTCTCCTGGGAAATCCGTGCTGGAGACAGCCGCCTACCACCTGGCCCTGGCCCTGGAGCGGGCCGGGCAGATGCGGGACCTCAAGGCGCGGCGCCTCGCGCTGGAGGACCGGGCGCAGGTGACGCACGCCTCGCAGCAAGCTCAGGCCGCGTTTGGCGAGGCCACGCTGCGCGATCTGCGGCGGGAGGTCGCGCGCATGGAAGCGGCGGAGACGAGCGGACGAGCCCAGACCCTGCTGCACCGCCTGGACGACCTGCCGGCGTACACCGAACTCGCCCGGCGCCCGCTGCGACAGCGGCTGGTGAGCCTGATGACCCTCACGTTGGAGGTGCGGGAGGAGCTGGAAGGTGAGGGCCACGCCCAGTGGCACCTGGGGGAGTTGCCGGCGGTGCGGGGGGACCGGGAGCTGCTGCGCCCGGTGCTGCATGAACTGCTGCACAACGCGGTCAAGTTCTCCCGGGACCGGGGCTCCCCCACAGATCGACGTGTGGAGTGAGCCTCACCCGGAAGGGCGGTGTACGTGCGCGACAACGGCGTGAGCTTTGATCCCCGGTTCGCGGCGGACCTGTTCGAACCCCAGGGGCACGCGGGGGGGCCGCTGGAGCGGGGGATGGGCCTGACAGGCAGTCGTGAAGCGGATCGTCGAGCGGCAGGGCGGGCGAGTGTGGGCCGAGGGAACGCCCGGGGAGGGCGCCACCTTCGCCTTCACCCTGCCCTAAAGTGAGCGCGGAGGAGTCAGGACATGGCAGACCGGGCGCTGGAGGAACCGCAGGTCACCGAAGCCGCGCAGGGGGCGGCGCTGGAAGTCTTCGTGCGCTTCACGGAGCGGACCAACACCGTGCATCACCCCCAGGTGCTGATCGAAACCGCTGCCGACCTGCTGCACGAGACGATTCCCTCGGCGACCATCGCCTTCCACCCGGCAGAGCGTGACCACTGGAGCGTCCTGGCCCGGCGAGGGGCGATCCCCCCCGGAGGTTCGGGCCGTCCAGGATCGCGGCCTGCCCCTGGATGAGCCGCAACTCCTGCGCCCCTTTCAGCAGGGCTGCCCCCTCTTCTTCGAGTGGGACCCAGGGGTCGCGATGATCCCCGAAGCCGCGTCGTATCAGGTGGTGGCGTATTACCCCTACTGGCGTGAGGGGGTACCCTTCGGCTTTTTCGGGATGGGCAGCCTGGCTGGCCCAGCGTGGAGCGCCCGTGAGCGGACGGTGTTCCTGGCCCTCGGGCGCGCGCTGCAACTCGCGCTGGAACGGGCCTGGCACGCCGAGGAGCGGGAGACCCGGATTCAGGAGTTGGAACGGCAGGTACACACCGGGCGCGTCTTTGCCGAACTGACCCAGGACCTCACCTTCAACGACCCGGCGGCCCTGACCCGCGAAGCCGAGCATCTGCTGTTCCGATTGCTGCCCGGCGCCTCCGTGCAGTACTGGATCCAGCAGGACGGGGAAGGTCGCGTCGCGGCTGGGGCTGCCCCCGAGCGAACCCGCCTGGGAGCGCCTGCCGCAGGTGGAGGCTGACCTGGCGGGACAGCTCGTCCTGGGGGAGCTGGGCCACACCGAGCGCCGGGAGGTCCGGGTGAACGGACAGGTGCAGGGCGTGCTGGGGGTGACCCTGCGGGACCGCGGGACGTGGACGCGGCCTGACCTCGCCGTGCTGGAGACGGTGGCGGAGTACCTGGGGCTGGCCCTGGAACGCGCGCAGCAGTCGCGGCGGCGGCTCCACCCCGACGAGGGGCTGGAGGGGCGGCTGCGCGCGGCCCAGGAACGGGAACACGCCGCCCTCACCTCCCAGGAGGAGACGCTGGCCTTCAGTGAGGCGGTCTGGCAGGGCCTGCGCCGCGAACTCACCCGGCTGAGCCGCACCCGCGAGGGCGCGGAGGTGCGGGAACGGCTGGGGCACCTGGGGGCGCGGGTGGACGCCCTGCTGGCCTATACCGAGGTCTCCCGCCGCCCCCTGCACCCAGTGCTGCTCAGCCTGATGACACTGGTGCTGTCGGTCAAGGCGGAGCTGGAACGCGGGGAGACCGGGCGCCGGGTGCGCTGGAAGCTGGGAGAGCTGCCGACGGTGCGGGCCGACCGGGACCTGCTGAGGCTGGTGCTGTTCGAGCTGCTGCAAAATGCCCTGAAGTTCACGCGGGGGCGGGAAGAGGCGTGGATCGAGGTGGGGTCGGAGGCGCGGCCAGAAGGGCTGGCGGTGTTCGTGCGGGACAACGGCGTGGGCTTTGATCCCCGCTTTGCGGAGCTGCTGTTCGGGGTGTTCGAGCGGGGGCAGGAGGACGTGGAGGGCTTGGGGATGGGGCTGGCGGTGGTGAAGTGCGTCGTGAAGCGCCATGGCGGGCGGGTCTGGGCTGAGGGGACACCCGGGGAGGGCGCCACCTTCGGGTTCACCCTCCCAGGACAAGGAGGGTCATCGCCGCGTCGGTAACGCGCCGTTCCAGCGAACAGGTGGTGAGTTCACTTCCCTGGGGAGGGTAGTCCCGCCCCTCCGGGCAGGCGGACGAGGCGTTCAGGGTCATCATCGCCTCACCTGACCGGCGAATCCTCCGGTTCTGCAACACCCACAGCCACCGTGACCGTGGGGGCGATGCCCGCGTTGTTCACCACCACGTCCAGGCGCCCCCGCCAGGCGACCGCCTCCCGGAACAACTCGGTGGCGGCCCCGGGCCGGGATAGGTCGGCCCCGAGGGGGGTGGCCCGCGCCTCCCCGGCACCTCGCCCGTAATGCACGATGACCTGCGCCCCCGCGCCCGCCAGCGTCCGGGCTGTTGCCGCGCCGATCCCGCGCGAGCCGCCCGTCACGAGGATGACTTTTCCAGTTAAGTCGAGCATGTCGCCCATTGTGTGGTCTTGGCCTCCCCGGCGGCCCGGAAGGGGGGAGAGAAGACCGGAACCCGGTCGCCCAGGTCGTGTCCGTCCCTTCCGGGGAGGAGGCGGAAAGTGAGGGGCAAAATCGCAGGGGCTCAGCAGCCTGAAGATGTGGGCCAAGAAAACCTCTGTCCCCTGGGGCCTGAGCCCCTCACTTTCCCACGCAGAAGTTGCGGAAGACGGCGTCCACCACGTCCTCGCTCACGTCGCGCCCGGTCAGCTCGGCCAGCGAGCGCAGCGCCTCCTCCAGCTCGTACCCGGCGAGGTCGTCGGGGAGGGTGCGGGCGGCCCGGACGTGCAGCAGCGCCCGCCGCGCCGCGTCCGCCTGCCGCTCGGTGGTGAGCCACGCCTCGCCCCGCGCCGCGTCCCCGATCAGGGCGGCGTGGATGGCGTCCCGCAACTCGGGGAGGCCCCCCCCGGTGACGGCGCTCACGTCCAGCGCGGCGGGGTCGGTCCAGGCCGGGGGAAGGTCCGCCTTCGTCCGCACCCGGATGACCCGCGCCTCCCCCGGCAACTCGGTCGGCAGGTCCTCGCGGGGCAGGCTGCCGTCCTCCAGCACCAGCACGAGGTCGGCCCGGGCGGCGAGACTGATCGCCTGGCGCACTCCCGCCGCCTCCACCTCGTCGCCCGTCTCGCGCAGGCCCGCCGTGTCCACCAGGGTGACGGGCACCCCGGCCAGCGACAGATTCGCCTCCAGGTAGTCTCGCGTGGTGCCGGGAATGGGCGTGACGATGGACCGCTCGTACCCCAGCAGCGCGTTCAGCAGGCTGCTCTTGCCCGCGTTGGGGCGCCCGATCAGCGCCAGCCGCGCCCCCCGGGTCGCCACTTGTCCGGCCCGCGCGGTGCCCACGAGCGCCTCCAGGTCCGCCTCCGCCGCCCCGAGGGGCACCTCGCGGTCCTCGTCCGGCACGCCCTCCTCCGGGTAGTCGAGCATGGCCTGGAGGGCGGCGAGCGTCCGGGTCACCCGCGCCGAAATCCGCTCCACCCGCTCCCCCAGCGCCCCCGACAGCCCCAGACTCGCCTGCCGCCGCGCCGTGTCCGTCCCCGCGTTCACGAGTTCCAGCACCGCCTCCGCCTGCGCCAGGTCCAGCCGCCCGGCGAGGTAGGCCCGCAGGGTGAACTCCCCGGGCCGGGCCGGACGGGCGCCGAGTTCCAGCACCCGGGACAGCACCCGCGCGAGCACCGCCGGGCTGCCGTGCGTCTGCACCTCGGCCACGTCCTCACCCGTGTAGCTGTGGGGCGCGCGAAAGACCAGGCACAATCCCTCGTCCAGCACCTCGCCGTCCTCGGCCACAAGCTGCCCGAACAGGAACCGCCCGCCGCGCGTGGCACTCGGCCTGCGCCGCCCCCGGAACACGCCGTCGGCGACCCCCAGCGCCCCCGGCCCGCTCACCCGCACGATGCCCACGCCCGCACTTCCCGGAGCGGTGGCGATGGCGGCGATGGTGTCACTGAGGCCGGTGCGGGTCACGGGGGGCAGGGTAGCAGGGGAGGGGGGAGCGGAAGGGGGTCCACTTTCCCTTTGCTAAGTGTGATGGGGCTGTGATCCCCCTGTGACAGGCCGGACCGCACACTCGGGGCACAACTGGAGGTTGCCATGCGTCCACGTCCCGCTCGTCTCTTCCTCACCGCCGTTCTCTGTTTGGCCCCCGCGCTCCTGCCCGCCCAGGCCCGCACCCTGGCCGAGGTGAGGGCCAGCGGCGCCCTGAACATCGCCACGAGCGCCGACTTCGAGCCGTTCAACTACATGAGAGGCGGCTCGCCCGCCGGGTTCGAGGTCGACCTGGGCGGGGCGGTCGCCCGCAAACTCGGCCTGCGCGCGCAGTGGGTGGTGCGGCCCTTCGACGGGTTGCTGCGCGACCTGGCCGGGCGCCCGCAGGAGATCGACCTCGTGATCGCCTCGCACGCGATCACCAGCACGCGGCTCCAGAGCGCGGACTTCAGCACGCCCCACTACTGCACCGGCGGCGTGATCCTGACCCGCCAGGGCGGCCCGCTGACGACCCGGGCGCTGGCGGGCCGGAACCTGGGGGCCGAGGCGGGCAGCACCTACTTCGGCTTCCTGCGCAAGCTCCCCTTCCAGAAGAGCGTGCAGGTGTACGGCAGCTCCCAGGCGGCCATTCAGGCGGTCGCCACCGGCCAGGTGGACGCCATCGCCACCGACCGCTTCGCCGCGCTGGACGCGCTGAAGACCTACTCCAAGGCGAAGCTCGTCGTCGGGGACACGCTCTGGAAGGAGCAGATCGGCATGGCCTTTGCCAAGGGAAACACCGAACTGCGGCAGGCGGTGAACGGCGCCCTGAAACAGCTCGTGCAGGACGGGAGCTACCTGAAACTCAGCCAGAAGTACTTCGGGCAGAATATCGGCTGCTGACCCCGGGGGCGGGGACAACGCGAAAGGGTCGGGGAAACGTTCCCCCGACCCCTTGCTTTCCTCATCCCCCCCTCCGCCACTTCCCCTTGCTGCGGTTCCCCGGCTTGTTCCCCGGTGTCGCCGTGCGCGTCCTGATCTGCTCGTCGTCGTAGCGGAGCATGACGGCCAGCCGGGCGCGGGAGATGATGTGATGCGGGTGCTTGGGCACGAAGGCGGTCACCACGTCGAGATACCCGTCCGGCCCGTGCTCGACGACCACGTGGAGCGGCAGCGCGACCCCGCACGACTCGAAGAAGCCGCACACCAGCCAGCGGCGGTCCTCGGGGTAGACGGCCCGCACGCGCCCGGCGACGAGCACCTGGATGATGTCGTGTTCCAGAAAGCCCTCGGCGCGGGCGTGGCCGATGGCGTGGGGGCAGAGGTGATACTTGCCGTCGTACACGGCGTCGCGCAGCCGGGCGTGGGCGCGGGCGAGCGTGTGGTCGGTGGTGTCCACGCCCGCCAGGTCGGCCTCGCGCTGGGGCCCCACGGGCTTGGGCTGTAAATTTGCGGGCCGCGCCGGGGGCGGGGTGGGGGCGCGGCGGGCCTCCTTCTCCGCGCGGGCGAGCTGGGCGCGCAGGGCCAGCAGGTCGGTGCCGGTCTGCGGGTCGCGGCGCCTGCGGGGCGGGGTGGTGGTGCTGGACGTGGCTGCTTTCGTCACGGCGGGCCTCCCATCGGCGGCCTTCCCGCTCCCTCTTCCGTCTCGGGGAGGGCTTCGGTGCGCGCGCCTCCCTTCTCCAAAAAAGAAAAGGCCCCTCAAACACAGCGTTGTGTTCGTGGGGAGGAAGGCGTCGTACCCTGTTCAGGGCATACGGGGAGTGTACCACGGGCAGCTCAAGCATGACGTGACGTGCGGAACAGACGCGCGCCTCTCCTCCTTTCTAGGCTGGGGCAGCGTTTTCACCCGTCCAGAGCTTCTTCGCCCAGGAGGTGCCCGCCATGATCCGCCCGATGCAAGCGACCGATGCGCCCGACGTTCTCGCCCTGCTCAACTGGATGGACGACGCCCCCGAGCGCGAGGTGTTCGCCCCCGACGCCCGCGAGGCCGCCGAGCTGCGCGGCGAGTGCGAGGACCGCGTCTGCCTCGTCGCCGAGGACGTGGAGGGCACCGTGCAGGCCTACTGCGGCCTGGCCCCCTTCCGCGACGGGCTGGCGCTGGAGGGGCCGCTGGGCACGGGCGACCTGCACGCCCTGCTCGCCCGCGCCATCGAGCGGTCGGAAGGCCTGCCGGTCTACGCTTTCAGCGCGCGGGACAACCTCGCCGTGCGGGAGGCGCTGGAGGCGGCCGGATTCACGCCCATGCACACCACCGATTTCTACACCGCGCCCGTGTCGAACCTGGCCCGTCACGCCCGGGTCCCGGCCGGATACACGACGGTGGACCACCTCCCGCCCGAGCAGTACCGCGCCCTGTACCGCGCCTCCGAGGACGGCTGGGCCGAGCGCCTGGAGTGGACGGACCTGGAGATCGAGGCGCACTTCGCCCGGGACGACGTGCGCCTGGTGGCCCTCTTGCGAGGCGGGCGACCCGTGGGCTTTGCCGAGCTGGAGCTGGACGCCGAGGCCGCCCGCGCCGACCTGACCTACCTGGCCGTCCACCCCGCCGAGCGCGGGCAGGGGCTGGGCCGCGTCCTGCTCGCCCTCGCCGCCGCCGAGGTCGCCGCCTACCCCGAGATCCGCAAGCTGCGCACCCGCGCCCACGACCACGCCCACGCCGCCCGCGCGCTGTACGCCCACGCGGGCCTGATCCACTGCCGCTCGGTCGTCACCTACCTGCGCGACGACACGGAAGGGGAGGCGTAGGGAAGGAGGGGGCACAATCCCCCCTTCCTGACCGCGTTAGCCTCGCGGCATGGGCAAACGCGACCGGAATGCTGTTCGCACCGCTTACGTGACGCTGCGCGACCTGCCCGGCACGCGCGTCATGTTCTGGGTGGTGGACGAGTGCCCCTACTGCGGCGAGCGGCACTTCCACCCCGCCGGAAACCTGCGAACCGCCGACCCGAGCGAGAAACTGGGCGAGCAGCCCGCCGCGTGCGACCCCACGCGCACCTACGAACTGCTCCTCCCCCCACGCCCGAAAAAGAAGACCGGGAAACCTGAGCGCCGCAAGGAACGTCGTCTGGGTAAACTCGACGATCTAGACGACGAGAAGTGGTAGGCGGGGTGGAAGGCTTGCCGGAACTGACCCGGTAGAGGGGCGACGTGATGCGCGCAGGGTTTTCAAGCGGAAGAGAATGTCGTGCGGGACGTTAGAAAAGCTCCTCCCCCTTGAGGGGGGAGGTTGGGACTTGTAAAGCTGCGGAGCAGAGGGGGTGAGCGGTCACGCCCCGCGGCGCCATCAGCGGATGAGGCAAGCCATCTTGCAGGCACTCAGGCGGGTCACACGCCCTCTCACCCCGACCCTCTCCCGCAATGGGAGAGGGAGCAGGTCAGGCTACCCACCAGTCTTCCCCGTATCGCGCCAGGCCGAGTTTGCGGGCTACTGCCTGCGACGCCAAGTTCCCCCATTGCGTGCTGTAGAGCGGCAGGCGTCCGACACTCCGCATGGCCGCCGCCCATCCCGCCACCGCTGCTCCCGCGTGCCCCCGTCCCCGGAACGCCTCCGTTGTCTCCACCCCCGCCTCTGCCGCGTCCTGAGTGAGCCGGGCGCAGAAGCAGATAGACACCGCGCTCCCCTGCTCGACCGCCGCCGCGATGGGTGCAAAGCGGAAGCCAGCGCGTGACGTGATCTTCCAGGGAAAGTGCGCTTCAAGAAGGTGGGCGTTCTTCCCGGAGATCAGGACGACGTGTTCAGGGACCGGAACGCCGTCGGGAATTTGGTAGGCCGGTCCCCGCTCCTCGGCGGTGATCGGCGCGTGGGAGGTGAGAACTTCCCGGATGGCTTCTGCCTTTCGCGGCTCGTCCGCAGCCGCCGTGTAGCCGGGCAGGACGGGTTCGGCGCCGCACAGGTCCTCCAGTTCCCGCACCAGATCAGCGGTCAGGTCGTGCCGGAAGCGCCAGACGTTGCCCTCCGGCGTTCGCCCCATAAAGAAGCGGGGGGCGGGGTCGAGTTCGTTTTCCTCGTAGCCCGGTTCACGGATGAAGCGCAGCCGCCCGGCGGAGTCCGATACGAACAGGGCGGAGGTCTGGAGTTCCATCAACTCGCGGTCGGAGGGCACGCCAACCATCATGCCCCTGCCGTCAATGCTGGTGGTCGCCCCCCATGTCCATGCCGTCCATATTCATCTGGTCACCGTTCGTTCCACCGGGAGGGGGGAGTGGTTGAGCCCCCCGGCCCTTCAGCAGGTCCGTCATCAGCCGGATTTCGCCGCCCTGCGTCGCCTGAATCTGCTGGGCGAGGGTCCGTACCTCCGGCCTCACCCCATTCCCCAGGGCGGGGTTGACCATCGCCAGCGCGCCCTGGTGGTGGCGGATCATCAGTTGCAGAAAGAGGCGCTCGGCATTATTCACGGGCAGAGTGTCCAGGCGGTTCAGCTCCTCGGGAGTCGCCATGCCCATCATGCGGGCGTGCCCCTCGGTCATGCCCTGGCCGCCCCACGGGAGGCCCCACAGCGTCAGCCACCCGCGCATCTGCCCGATCTGCTCCTGTTGCGAGAGCATGATGTCGAGCGCCAGCGACCGGAGGGTGCGGTCCTGGCTGCGGTCGCGGATGCGGGTCGCCATGTCGATGGCCTGGGCGTGGTGCTGGATCATCTCGCGTACGAAGCGCACCTCAGTGCTGCCCTCACGCGGGGTGGCGGCGCGGGGCGCCAGCACCAGGGCCAGGGCGATCAGGGCCGCGAGGGCCAGCGCGGCGGCGGCGAGGAGGCCGGGGCGGCGGGTCATGGGCGGAGTATAGGAGGGGCGCATGAGGCGGCTACACTGGAGCCCGTGACCGGTCAGGTGGACACCTCGCGCCTGCTGGGGCTCAATGCCCTGCGGGACGCGCTGCTCGCCACCTGGCGCGACGTGCAGCGGGTGGTGGCCGAGTACGGCCCCGACGTGCTCCTCGCCGCCGGGCTGACCCTGCTGTACGCGCTGCTGTTCGTGGTCGTGTCGCGGCTCGCCTTCCGGCTGCTCGCGCGCTTCCACCTCGTCGCGTACCCCATCGCCCGGCGGGTGCTGCGCACCGTCCTGCGCCTGACCTTCCTGCTGCTCGTGCTGCTGTCGGTCACGGCGCTGTTCCCCGGCCTGGAGGTCTGGAGCGCCCCCATCTTCCGGGTGTACCTGCTGCTGCTCGTCCTGTACGTGGGCTGGGGGGTAATCCGGCACTTCCTGCACCTCCAGGCCGAGCGGTGGGAACTGGACGCCAGCCTCCGGCTCCTCCTCCAGAACACCGCGCGGGCGGTCTGGACGTTGCTGGGCCTCTACCTCGTCTTCGCGCAGTTCGGGGTGGACCTGCTCCCGATTCTGGGCGGGCTGGGCGTGGTGGGGCTGGCGGTGGGCTTCGCCGCGCAGGACATCCTCGCCAACCTGATCAGCGGGGTCACGCTGCTGCTCGACCGCCCCTTCCGCATCGGTGACTGGATTCGCACCGAGTCGCACGAGGGCCAGGTCACCCGCCTGACATTGCGCACCACCCACCTGCGCACCCGCGACAACGAGGACGTGAGCATCCCCAACAAGGAGGTCGCCGGGGCCGTCGTCGAGAACCTCACCGTGGGGGGCAAGCTGCGGCTCAACGTGAATATCGGCCTGGCCTACCGCGAACACGTGGGCCGCGCCCGTGACCTCCTGCTGCCCGTGTTGTCGGGCTTTCCCGGCGTGCTCGCCGACCCCGCCCCGCAGGTCCTGGTCGAGGAGCTGGAGGAGAGCCGCGTGCGGCTCCTGCTGCGCTTCTGGGTCGGGGCGGAGGGGGTGCAGAGCTATCCCGTCACCCGCATGAAGGTGCTGGAGGCGGCCAAAGAGGCCTTGCAGGCGGCGGGGCTGGAGGTGCCCTTCCCCCGGGTGCGGGTTCACCTGGACGGCCCGCCCCCCGAGCGCCGTGAGGACCGTGCGGACGCCTGAACCCTGGCGGGGAATCGGGACGGGCGCGGCCAGAGGAGCCGCCCTCGCCGCGTACCTGGGGGAGGTCCGCGCGACGGTGCCGCTGCTGCTCACCCTGATCGTGGCCGGGGGCGTGGCGGGGGCGTTCGTCTGGCCGCGCCGGGTGCTGAAGGTGGGGTCCGCTCTCCTGGCCCTGCTCCTCGCCCTGTGCCTGCTCACGCCCGTGCTGCGCGGCCCGCTGGCGGCGCTGACTCTGGCGCAGCCGCCTGTCCGCGCGGACGCCATCGTGGTCCTCGGGGGTGGGGTGCAGTGCGGCACGCGCGCCCTGGAGTCGAGCAGCCTCGCGCGGCTGGTGCGGGGGCTGGAGCTGTGGCGGGCCGGGTACGCCCCCGTCCTCACCGTCTCCGAGCAGTCGGGAGTTCTCGGCCCGGCGGGCTGCGCGAAGATGAGCGAGCTGGAGCGGGCGCAGATCAAAGCCCTCTACCCTGTGGGCGGCCCCCAGATTCTCACCCTCCGCCAGGTCACCACCACCCGTGATGAGGCCGCCCGGGTGCGCGACCTGGCCCGGCAGCGGGGCTGGCGGCGGGTCCTCCTCGTCACGTCCCCCAGCCACTCGCGCCGCGCCGCCCGCCTCTTCGCCGAGCAGGGCGTGAACGTGGTCAGCGTGCCCGCCGGGGAGACGCGCTACGACGCCACCCTGCCCCTCCCGGTCGACCGACTCGCGGCCCTGCGGACCCTGGTGTACGAGGGGCTGTCGCGGGTGAAAGCGTGGGCTGGGGGAAGGCCACAGCGGTGAGCGCTGAAGATCGAGTCTCCTCGCCACAAACCCCCCGGCCTTCTTCCCCTACACTGCCCGGCGATGAGCGGCACAGAGGCGACAATCACAGTGATCGGCGCGGGCCTGGCGGGGTCGGAGGCGGCGCTCGCGGCGGCCCGCCTGGGGGTGCGGGTGCGCCTGCACGAGATGCGCCCGGTGAAGATGACCCCGGCGCACCGGACCGGGAACTTCGCCGAACTCGTCTGCTCGACCTCCCTCGGCGGTGAGGGCGAGTTGCAGGCCAAGGGGCTCCTCCAGGCCGAACTCCGCAGTGTGGGCGGGGCCATCGTGAGTGCGGCGGATGAGAGCCGCGTTCCGGCGGGCAACGCCCTGGCGGTCGACCGCGACGAGTTCAGCGCCCGCGTGACCCGGCTCGTGCGCGAGCACCCCCTGATCGAGGTGGTGCCCGGCGAGGTGGGGGCCGTGCCGGAGGGCATTGCCGTGATCGCCACCGGCCCGCTGACCACAGGCGCCCTGGCCGCCGATCTTATGCGCCTCACCGGGAGCGAGCGCCTGAGCTTCTACGACGCCGCCGCGCCCGTGATCGCGTTCGAGAGCATCAACCTGGAGGTCGCCTGGCGGGCCGGGCGGTACGACCAGAGCGCGGATTACATCAACTGCCCCTTCACCAAAGAGGAGTATCTGCGCTTTTTCGAGGCGCTGGAGCAGGCCCGCTCCCACACCCCGCACGACTGGGAGAAGCTCGACTTCTTCGAGGGCTGCATGCCCATCGAGGAGATCGCCCGGCGCGGCGTGGACACTCCCCGCTTTGGCCCAATGTCGCCCAAGGGCCTGGACGATCCCCGCACCGGGCGCTGGCCCTACGCGGTCGCCCAACTGCGCCAGGAGGACAAAGAAGGCCGCATGTGGTCCCTCGTCGGTTTCCAGACGGGGCTGAAGTGGGGGGACCAGAAGGCGGTGGTGCAACTGATTCCCGGACTGGAGAACGCCGAGATCGTCCGCTACGGGGTGATGCAC
Organism: Deinococcus aerius; assembly: GCF_002897375.1. Taxonomy (NCBI): domain Bacteria; kingdom Thermotogati; phylum Deinococcota; class Deinococci; order Deinococcales; family Deinococcaceae; genus Deinococcus; species Deinococcus aerius. Next base: position 75,790 of record NZ_BFAG01000015.1, read on the forward strand.
CGCAACACGTACCTGAACGCGCCGGAGGTGCTGGACTCGACGTTGCAACTCCGCGCAGACCCGACCAAATTCGTTGCGGGTGTCCTGGCGGGCACCGAGGGCTACCTGGAATCCGCCGCGACGGGCTGGCTGGCCGGAACGAACGCCGCCCGCCTCGCGCTGGGCCTCCCGCCGCTGACCCCGCCCGCCGAGTCCATGCTGGGCGGGCTGGTGCGCTACCTCGCCTCCGCCAACCCCAAGGGGTTCCAGCCCATGAACGTGAACTGGGCGCTCGTTCCCGAACTGCCCGCCCCTGAGCCGGGGCCCAATGGCAAGGTCCGCAAGCTGGGCAAGCGCGAGAAGCGCCCGGTGATGTTCCGCCGGGGCCTGAACGCCTTTGTGGATTGGGCGCGGGAGGAGGCGGGGCTGAGGGTGGCGGCGCTCCCTGTTCCCCCGGCGGAAGTCGCCGTGTCCACGGATTGATCTCTCTGGGGTAGCTGAAGCGGCGGCCTACCCCCGTTCAGGTGGCTTGCCCGGCGCCTGAGTAGAACGCATGGAAAGGGTCCCCAATAAGGGCCTCTTCCTGTGCGTGACGACGGGAAATACCTCTGCGGACCCTCTCCAATGAAGCTGGGTCGTCCACAGACTGGGAGAAGGACCTCCGCAACGCCCGGCTAGGTGGTCACCGGCCTGTTGCTCTCCCCGTGCCCGGCCTGGGCAGCGCGGCCTGGTAGTGGCTGCATCAACGTGACAAGTTGTAGCGGTGGAAGGCGAGAGTGAGTGAAGCTTCGAGCAACTCGTCGGATTTGGAGAACGAGAGGGACTTGCGGTCCAGACGACCCAGGCGTTGTCGGAGGGTGCAGTTGAGCCGCTCGACATGGTTGGTTTCCCCTCGGCGGGTCAGACGTTTAACGCCCAACAACGGTTCATCGTAGGCCCGCCAGAGATCCGTACAGAAGGTTGCTTTCAGACACTGTTCTGGGGAGAGGGGCAAGCAGTCCCACAGCGTAAAGGCAGTCTCTTCGCTCCGGTCACACAGGACCCAAGCCAGCACTCTCCGGGTGCGGCGCTCCAGGGCAAGCCACAACCACCTGGGCTGCTTTTTCTGGCCCACGAAGGTCCACAACTCATCCAGCTCGACGACTAGTTCTTCCGGAGGCGTGAGACAGACCGAAACGGTCTGTCTCACTTCGGCGGCCCCTTTTTTATCCACCGGATGACCGTGTTGCGGTGGACGCCAAAGACGCGCTGCACACCCCTCAGACTCATCCGGTCGTGGACGGCATCGAGAATTGGAGTGCGGGTGGCCTCACTGTGCGCCACAGGTTTGGCGTCTGGATGGAAGCGGCGACCACAGACCTTGCACAGGGAGGTCTGGGTGCCGTTTTTAGCCTTCCCGTTCTTGACGGTTTGAGCACTTCCGCATGCTGGGCACTCGGGCACCCCTACCCCTGTAGTACATCACGTCCCCGCAGCCACTACCTGGCTATGTAGAGCCGCCCGAACGTGTGCCGGAGCCGGTGCGGTCCTAGCGGCAGCACTTCGGCCCGCTCACCAATGCGGGTCAGGCAGTGCCATAGGTAGTCGGGGGTCATTTGAGTCCCGTAGCTGTTGTCCACGTTGTGAAAGAACCATGCGCTCTCTGGCTCTCGGTGGTGTTCCCAGCGGCGCAACGCCTTAAGCGTAGCGGCGCTGAATGGGACGGTGCGCTGCTCGCCGCCCTTGCCGTTCCAGACAAAGACCTCCCGCTGCTCCCAGTTCAGGTCCCCAGGGCGCAGTGAACACACTTCCTGGGCACGGAGGCCGGTGTCGAGGAGCAGGCTGACAAGGGCCTTGTCACGGGGATTGAGGCAGGAGCCCAGCACGGCGCGGCACTCGGCCTGAGTGAGCGGTTCCTTCTGGGTGCGCTGCTCCCGGGGCGGCTTGACGGTCTTGGGGTCGAAGGGGCTCAAGCCCTCGGCATAGGCGAAGGTGAACACGGCCCGCACGCCCCGCCAGACGGCCAGCACGCCGTTAGGGTTACAGGTCTGGCCCAGGTGGAGGAGGAAGGCTTGGCAGAGTTCCCGGGAGGGTGGGGCGCCCTCACTGTTGAACTTCTCCCAGGTGGCCCACTGCAAGCGGTAGTAACGGAGGGTCCGGGGGCGACACGTGGGGGCACGGTCGGCGAGGAACAGGGAGAAGACTTCGGGCCAGTTCTGGGCTTTGCTCTTGAACTTCCGCATGGCGGCCTTTCTGAGTGCGCGGCGCTCAGGTTCCCTCTACTCAGTCGGACGTACACGGGTACAGTCGGACGGTCACTGGAGGGCTGAAACGCACTCTTGAGGCGCAGCGGGCAAAAGGAAAAACCCCGTCCCAGAAGGCGGGGTTTGTCTTTCTGGCTCGGCAGGTTGGGGTCGAACCAACGACCGTCCGATTAACAGTCGGATGCTCTGCCACTGAGCTACTGCCGAATACCGGGTGGCGGGCCGTTTCCGGCGCGAGAGGGAGAGTAGCACGGGTTTCCAGGGTTTGCAAGCCCGGCGCTCAGGCCTGGGCGCCGCCCGGCATGATCGTCCCCGGATTCACGCCCAGGCGGTCGAGGGCGGCCTGCCAGCGCCCCTCCACCGGCACGTCCCAGATCAGCTCGGGCGTGTCCTGCTCCACCCACAGCCAGGTACCCTCGCGGGCCTCGTCCGTGAGTTGGGTGGGAGCCCAGCCCGTGTAACCCAGCAGCAGCATGAACTCCTGACCGGAGGCGGCGACGGCATGCAGCACGTCCAAGCTGCTTGTCACCAGCAATCCCGGCGCGAGGCGCATCTCGCCCTCCAGATTCAGGGGCGTGCGGTACAGGCACCAACCCACGCCGGGTTCCACCGGGCCGCCCGCCCAGACCGTTCCTGCCCCACCCCCGGTCAGATCGGGCAGCAGTTCGGCGACGCTCTGACTCAGCGGCGCTGTGACGAGCAGGCCCAACGCGCCGGTCTCGTCGTGTTCCAGCAGCAGGATCACGGCGTGCTCGAACAGGCTGCCGCGCAGGTGGGGGCTGGCGACCAGGAACGTCAGGGGCGCGGTCATACGGTCCCAGGATAGAGTGCCAGGCCGGGCAGGGCCGTTGAGGACCGCTTCACCGGAAGACGGGAACTCCCCCGTCACGCGGGGCGACGGGGGAGTCGGAAAGGGGAGAGGTCTTACGCGCTCGCGCCGGGGCTGCGGCGGCTCGTCTTGCGCGCTTTGGGAGGCGGAGCCGTCACACCGGTGGCCTCACGCGGGGTCTCCAGCGCCTTCAGGCCGCCCACCAGCGCCACGTCCAGCACCTCGTCCACCGTCTCGCAGGGGTGGAAGCGCATGGAGGACCGCAGGTGGAGGGGAATGTCCCGCAGGTCGGGCTCGTTCGCCTTGGGCATGATGATGTGCTTGATGCCCGCACGCCGGGCGCCCAGCACCTTCTCCTTCAGGCCGCCGATGGGCAGGTAGCGCCCGGTCAGCGTCATCTCGCCCGTCATCGCCACGTCGTGCCGGACGGGGATGCCGCTGAGGGCCGAGATCAGCGAGGTCGCCATCGCGCCGCCCGCGGAGGGGCCTTCCTTGGGGATCGCCCCGGCGGGCACGTGGATGTGGATTTCCGAGTTGTCGATCCGCTCGCGGTCGAGGTGGAAGCGCTCGGCATTGCTCTTGGCGTAGGTCAGGGCGGCGCGGGCCGACTCCTTCATCACGTCGCCGAGCTGGCCGGTCAGGACCAGGCCCTTGCCGGGCATCACCGAGGTCTCCACGAACAGGATGTCGCCGCCGACCGGCGTGTAGAACATGCCGGTGGACACGCCCACCTTGTCCTCCTGCCCCTCGGTCTCGGGCACGTAGCGCGCCTGGCCGAGGTAGCGGTCGAGTTCCTTGTCGGTGACCTTGGCGCGCTTGATCTCGCCGGTGGCGATGCGGCGGGCGACCTTGCGGGCCACGGTGCCGATCTCGCGTTCCAGGTTACGGACGCCCGCCTCGCGGGTGTAGTGGCTGATCAGCCGCTCCAGCGCCGCGTCGGTAAAGGCGATCTGGTTGGGCTTCAGGCCATTCGCCGTGACCTGGCGGGGCAGCAGGTAACGCTTGGCGATCTCCAGCTTCTCCTGCTCGATGTAGCTGGAGAAGTCGATGACCTCCATGCGGTCCATCAGCGCCGCCGGGATCTGCTCGGGGTAGTTCGCCGTGGCGATGAACATGACCTCGCTCAGGTCGAAGGCCACGCCCAGGTAGTGGTCGGTGAAGTGCTGGTTCTGCGCGGGGTCGAGGACCTCCAGCAGCGCCGCCGAGGGGTCGCCCTGGTAGCTGCTCCCGAGCTTGTCCACCTCGTCGAGCAGGATCACCGGGTTCTTGGTGCCCGCGGTGCGCATGCCCTGGATGATCCGGCCGGGCATCGCGCCGATGTAGGTGCGGCGGTGGCCGCGGATGTCCGACTCGTCACGGGCGCCGCCGAGGGCGATCCGCACGTACTTGCGGCCCAGCGCCTTGGCGATGCTCTGCGCGATAGAGGTCTTACCCACGCCGGGAGGGCCGGTGAACACCAGGATCGGGCCCTTGTTGACCTCGGAGGCGTCGATCTCGCCGCGCTCGGCCCGCTCCTTGCGCAACCGGCGCACGGCCAGGAACTCCAGCACGCGGTCCTTGACCTTCTCCAGGCCGTAGTGGTCCTCGTCGAGGATCTTGGCCGCCTCGGGCACGTCTAGGCGGTCGTCGCTGCGGACGTTCCAGGGCAGCTCGGTGATCCAGGTCAGGTAGGTGCGGATGACGGAAGCCTCGGCGGCGTCGGGGTGCATCCGGGCCAGGCGGTTCACCTCGCGGTCGATCTCCTTCTTGACCTCGGGGGACAGGCCCAGCGCGTCGATCTTGGCGCGGAAGGCCTCGGCCTCGTCGGCGTCCTCGCCGTCGTCGCCGCCCTGAAGTTCCTTCTGGATGACCTTCATCTGCTCGCGCAGGTAGTACTCGCGCTGGTTCTTGTCGATCTCTTCCTTGACCTGCGCGCGGATGCGGGCCTGCACCGCCTGCACTTCCTGCTCGGTGTCCAGCAGGGTCAGCACCCGGCGCACCCGGTCGGTCACGCGGGTGGCCTCCAGGATCGCCTGCTTGTCCTCCAGCTTGAAGTCGAGGTTGAAGGCGATGTGGTCGGCCATCTCGCCGGGGTCGTCCTTGCCCTGGATGGCCTGGACGCTCTCGGCGCTCACCTTACCGCCCTGGGCCACGATCTCGAACTTCTCGCGCAGCTCACGGCTCAGGGCCTGAAGCTCGACCGGGTCGCCCGGCTCGGAGGGCAGCGCCTGGATGTCGGCCTTGAGGTAATCGCCCCGGGTGTAGCGGGTCACGCGGGCGCGGGAGACGGCGGCGACCAGCATCTGCACGGTGCCGTCGGGGTTCTTGCGGACACGCAGCACGTTGCAGGCGGTGCCCACGTCGTACAGGTCGCTGCCCTGCGGGTCGTCCACGTCCTTGTCGCGCTGGGACACGATCAGGATGACCTTGTCCCCGGCCATCGCGGCCTCAATGGCGTTGATCGAGATGGCGCGGCTGGCGTCGATGTGCTGCACCATCGTCGGGTAAATTACGCTGCCCCGCACCGGGCACACGGGCACGCTGGCGGGCAGGCGGATGGGTTGGTTGTCGGTGGGCATGGAGGCTCCTTTCGCCCGAAGTGGTTCTGGGAAGGGGTCTCTGGTAAATCGAGTACCAGGAAACTTGAGTGCGACTATATCAACCTTTGGGGATTGAGGCAAGTCCGCACGCACGCTCCGCCACGTGGCCCAAGCACGTCTGCCACGCCAAAACCTTACGCCCCGCCGTCTGACACTACCCTCACGGGAGGCTGACGCAACGTTTAGCGTTGGAGGGGCGGTTTCCCAGCGGGCTGCCCCCATACTGACCCATGCCCCGCGTCCGCTTTCGGCTGTCCGCCCCGCCCCCCGTGCCGGGCGCCATTCTCTTCCTGACCGGCGACCACCGTGCCTGGAGCAGCGACCCGGAGGGATGGACCTTTCAGGACGGACCCGGCGGCCCCGAGCTGAGCGCCGAGTTTCCCGGGGGCGCGTTGCTGAACGTGAAGGTCCGCGCCCGGCACCCGGACGGCACCGTGACCGAGGAGGGCGACACCTGGGGAGGTCGTGCCCCCGCGCACCGGGCCGTGGTGCGTGGCGACGCGACCATTGACCTGCCCCTCGCCGGTTGGCAGGACGAGCGGGAGGGTCGGGACCGCCCCCGCCGTAGCGCCCCACCGCGCGAGACCCTCACGTTGACGGCCCCCTGGGGCGAGCAGGCCGTGCGGCTGTGGTGGCTGGAGAATCAGGACGGAGAGTTGCCCCTGCTGATCCTGCACGACGGGCAGAACGTGTTCGACGAGGGGCCGACCTTCGCGGGCGAGAGTTGGGACGCCGCCGGGGCCGCGCAGGTACTCGCGGATGAGGGCTTTCCCTGCCGCATCGCCGCCCTGCCGGTGAACCACGAGCGCAGCCGCCGCTACGTGCCCTACCCCTTTGAGCTGAACGGGCATAACTCCGGTGCCGATGAGTACGCCGACTGGATGAGGGACACGCTCCTCCCGCATCTGCATACGCAATTCGGGCCCGTGTCCCCCAGCCGGGTCGCTCTGGCTGGATCGTCCTTCGGGGGCCTGATCACCGCCTACGCGGGGCTGCGCGACCCCGGCACCTACGGCACGCTGGGCGTGTTCAGCCCCGCCGTCTGGCCCGCCGACTTCGCCTTCCTGCGCTGGCTGGAGGAGAGGAGCGACCCGCAGGCCCGCGTGTGGCTCGATATGGGGGACCACGAGGGGGACAGCCTGGAGGGCGCCGCCGAGATCGTGGCGCTCACCCGCGACCTCGCCGAGCGCCTGCGCCCGAGGGTGGCTGAGGTGCATTTCACCCTCGGCGAGGGCCACTGGCACGACGAGCCCGCCTGGCGTGCCCGCTTCCCCGACTTCCTGCGGTGGTGGCTGACGGGGCTGGAAGGTGCTAGGCCAGCAGGCTCCGCGCGATGATCAGCTTCTGAATCTCGCTGGTGCCCTCGTAGATCCGCAGCAGGCGCTGGTCGCGGTAGTACCGTTCCACGGGCGAGTCCTTCATGTAGCCCATGCCGCCCGCGACCTGCACGGCCTTGTCCGCGACCTGCGAGAGCATCTCGGTCGCGTGGTATTTCGCCACGCTCGCCATGCGGCGCACGTCCTGCCCCTGGTCCACCATCCAGGCGACCTTCTGCCACAGCAGTCGGCTGGTCTGGATGGCGACCTCCATCTCGGCCAGCATGAACTGCACCGCCTGAAACTCGGCGATGGGCTGCCCGAACTGCTCGCGGGTCTTGGCGTGGGCGATGGAGAGGTCGAGGAGCCGCTGCATCGCCCCCGTCGAGCGCGCGGCGATGCCCACCCGACCGTTCGTCAGGATGCCCAGCGCCTCGCGGTAGCCCAGGTGTTCGGGGCCGAGCAGGTTCTCAACCGGAATCTCGGCGTCCTCGAAGATCACCTCGGCGGAGAGCGCGCCCTTCTGCCCCATCTTCTCGTCGATCTTGCCGATCTTGACGCCGGGCGTTATCTGCGGCTCGACCAGGAAGGCGCTCATGCCACGCGTGCCCCTCGACGGGTCCGTGATGGCGATGACGGTCAGGAGGCCCGCGATGGGCGCGTTGGAGATGTAGTGCTTGGTGCCGTTCAGCACGTAGCAGTCGCCCCTCTTCTCTGCCCGGGTGCGGATGTTCGCCGCGTCTGACCCGCTGCTCGGCTCCGTGATGGCGAAGCCCGCGATGCACTCGCCGCTCGCCATGCGGGGCAGAAACCGCCGCTTCTGCTCCTCGGTCCCCAGCTTGACGAGCCCGCTCGTGCCGATGGAGGCGTGGGCGCTGATGACGCCGCCGAAGCCCATATGCCCCTGCCCCATCGCCTCGTACACGGCGCAGCGGCCCAGGGAGCCCAGCCCGACGCCGCCGTATTCCTCGGGAATGCTCAGGCCGAAGAGGCCGAGTTCGGCGGCCCCGCGCATCAGCTCGCCCGGCACCCGGTTCGTCTCCTCGATCTCGTGGGCGCGCGGCTCGACCACGTTCAGCATGAAGTCGCGGACAGTCGCCTGCACGTCCCGCAGGTCCTCGGGCAAGTTGAATTCCATGGTGGGGACAGGGTAGCGCCGAAACGGGGAGTGGTCAGTCGTGAGTGGGAAGTGGGAAAGGCTGTAGCCCACTCACCACTTCCCACAGGCCACTCACGGCGCCCCCGGCGCCTCATTGCCTCATTGACACCCCGCCCGACCCCATCTAAGATGTGTGGGCCTGCGAAGGCGTGTGTGGTGGGTTTAGCTCAGTCGGTTAGAGCGCCGCTCTGTGGAAGCGGAGGCCGTGGGTTCAAATCCCATAACCCACCCCAGGTTCCCGGCCTGCCGCGGTCAGTGGCAGCCGGGTCTTTCTTTTGAACACAGGATGCGGGGATGGCGGAACTGGTAGACGCACCAGACTTAGGATCTGGTTCCCGTAGGGAGTGAGGGTTCAAGTCCCTTTCCTCGCACCAAGAGAGCTGCCCGGCACGCGGCCCCCGGACCCCCGGCGGGCCGCTTTGCCTGGTCCTGTCGCGCGAGGGGCGCCCGAGGCACTATGATACGCGGCGGCATGTCGCGCGCCCGGGACCCCAGCGCAGGCGGCACAGGCACACAGAACAACACCGCTCCCCGCAGGCGGGTGACCGCGCGGGCGGAAGACGGGGCGGCAGGATGGGAGACGTATGGCAGAGCTGATCAGTCGTGAAGGCAACAAGGTGCAATTCCGGGTCGCGGTGCCCGCCGCCGAGGTGAACCGCGCCTACGAACAGGTGTGGGCGGGCCTCGCCCGTGACGTGCGCGTGCCCGGCTTCCGGCCCGGCAAGGCGCCGCGCAAGGTCCTAGAGGGCCGCGTGGGCAAGGGCTACGTGGAGAACGAGGTCCGCGACCGCCTCCTCCAGGCACACTACCCCCAGGCCGTGCGCGAGCTGAAGCTCAGCCTGGTGGACGCGCAGATCGAGCCCGGCAGCCTGGCCAGCGGTCAGAGCTTCGACTTCACCGTGCGGGGGGAGACGTACCCCGAGGTCACGTTGGGCGACTGGCGCGGCGCGCAGCTCACCGCCGCCGCCCCCGAGATCACCGACGAGGTGCTGGAACGGACCCTCTCCGACCTCCAGGAGCGCAACGCGACCTTCCAGACGGTGGAGCGCCCCATCGAGGCGACCGACCAGGTCACCATCGAGGAACTCGGCGAGGAGGGCGGCTCCTACCCGGTGTACCTCGACGTGGCCGAGCCCCACGTCCGCGACGCCCTGATCGGCAAGAACGTGGGCGACGAGGTCGAGATCACCGTGCCCGCCCACCAGCACGGCGATCACGAGCACCCCGCGCACACCGTCCGGGTGCGGGTGCAGGGCGTGCAGACCAAGCAGCTTCAGGAGCTGAACGACGAGTTCGCCAAGAGCCTGAACTTCGACAGCCTCGACCGTCTGCGGACCGAGCTGCGCGCCGAGCTGGAGCGCCGCGCCCGCCAGGAGGGCGACGCCGCCCGCCGCGAGGAGTTCATCAACCACCTCGTGGACGGGATGCAGGCGGACATTCCCCAGGCGCTCCTCGACCGCCGCCGCGAGGCGATGCTGGAGGAGATCCGCGACGACCTGGGCCGCCAGGGCGTGAAGTGGGGCGAGTACGAGGGCTTCATGCGCGAGCAGGGCAAGCTGGACGAGTTCATGGCCGACCTGGCGAAGAACGCTGAGAGCCGCGTGAAGCGCGACCTGGCCCTCGAAAAGCTCGCCGAGGACCTGGGCGTGCGCGTCAGCGACGCCGAGTTCAACCAGACCATGAACGCCCTGGCCCAGGCCAACAGCCTGACCCCCCAGCAGCTCCAGAGCCAGCTCGGGCCGGAGGGGCTGAACTCCTACTACATCAGCCTGACCCGGGAAAAGGCGCTCCAGCAGGCGCTCACGCAGCTTGGCGGCGCGGGGCAGACGCAGGCGACCCCGGCGCAGACCCAGCAGGACGGCGTGGCGCAGGCGGACGACGGGCAGGAAACCGCTGAGGCCGCTCAGGACGGCGTAACCACCGACGGGGAGGCGACCGCGGACGGCACGACGACCGAGCCGAGCGTGAGTGCCCAGCAGGCCGAGGCGGGCGCCGAAGCCTCCACCAGCCAACCCGAGACCCAGACGGGCGAACAGGCCGGGGAGCGGAACGCGGAGTAATCCATTCTGGGCAAGGGGGCGTGTCCTGCGGGACGCGCCTTTTTTCTTTGGGCGTTCGGGGCCGTCTATCCAGCTTGAACCACGTCCCCAGATTCCTTGAACGGCTGTTCAAGGAATGCTAGCGTTCGCCCATGACTTCCTCCCCGACCCTCCCTAGGCCCAGCCTCGGCATCACGGCGCTGGGCACGTATGCCCCGCCGCGCGTGGTCACGAACGCCGACTTCGAGGCGCGGATGGACACCAGCGCCGAGTGGATCGAGAGCCGCACGGGTATCCGCGAGCGCCGCTTCGCCGCGCCGGACGAGTACACCTCGGATATGGGGGTGCGGGCGGTGCAGGACCTCCTCGACCGCGACCCGGACGCGCTGCGGGACGTGGACCTGGTGATCTGCGCGACCGCCACGCCCGACGCCCTGTTTCCCTCCACCGCCGCGCTGATCGCCGGGCAGGTGGGGCTGACGGGGGCGGGGGCCTTCGACCTCTCGACCGCTTGCAGCGGCTTCGTGTACGCGCTGAGCATGGCGCAGGGCCTGATTCTGGGCGGCACCGCCCAGCGGGTGCTTGTCGTCGGCGCGGAGGTCCTCTCGCAGCTTGTCGATCAGGACGACCGCGGCACCGCGATCCTGTTTGGGGACGGCGCGGGCGCGGCGGTCGTCGGCCCGGTGCCGGGGGGCTACGGCTTTCAGGACTTCGTGCTGGGCGCGGACAGCGCGGGTGGCCCCAGCCTCTATGCCCGCTGCATGGCGGATCGCCTCCCCGGCGGCTTCTCCATGGGCGACCGGGTGGGCATGAACGGCCGCGAGGTGTTCAAGTTCGCCGTCCGCGTGCTGGGGGACAGTGGCCGTCAGGTCCTCGCCAAGAGCGGATTGAACAGCGGTGATGTGGACTGGGTCATCCCCCACCAGGCGAACATCCGCATCATCGAGGCGGCCAACGAACGCTTCGGCGTCCCCATGAGCAAGACGGTCGTGAACCTGGACCGCTACGGCAACACGTCGAGCGCCTCTGTGCCCCTCGCGCTGCGTGAGGCGGTGGACGACGGGCGGGTGCGCGAGGGCCAACAGCTTCTCCTCGTCGCCTTCGGCGGCGGCCTGAGCTGGGGCTCGTGCACGATGAAGTGGTGGGGCGGGGCGCCCAGCCTGAGGGCGCTGGCGCAGCGGGCCGAGGTGACGGCGTGAGCCGTGCTCCTTTGAGAGTGGCCGCGCTGTTTCCCGGGCAGGGCTCTCACGCCGTGGGGATGGGCGCCGATCTGACCGCCGCTTTCCCCGAAGCCGAGGCCGTTTACGCGGAGGCGGAGGCCACCCTCCCCGGCCTGCGCGCCCTGGTTGAAGAGGGGCCGCTCGAAGCCCTGACCCTCACCGCGAATCAGCAGCCCGCGCTCGTCGCCGCGTCGGTGGCCGCGTACCGGGCGTGGCAGGCCCAGACGGGACTGACGCCTGCCTTCGCCGCCGGGCACTCGCTGGGGGAGTATTCGGCGCTCGTGGCGGCTGGGGCGCTCGATCTCGCAGACGCCCTCCGTCTGACCCGCAGGCGCGGTGAGCTGATGCAGGAGGCCGTGCCCGTGGGTGTCGGGGCCATGAGCGCCGTGATGGGCGACCCCGACGTGGTGCGCGAGGTCTGCGGGGCGGTGGGGGGCATCGTGCAGCCCGCCAACTTCAACGCGCCGACCCAGACGGTGATCTCCGGGGAGAAAGCCGCTGTGGACGCCGCCGCCGCCGAACTCAAGGGGCGTGGCCTCAAAGTTATCCCCCTCAAGGTCAGCGCCCCCTTCCACTGCGCCCTGATGCAGCCCGCGCAAGACGCCCTGATGCCTGACCTCCAGGCCACCTCTTTCGCCCCGTTCGCCTTTCCCGTCTACGCCAACGTGACGGCGGAGGCGAACAGTGATCCCGGGACCCTGCCCGACCTGCTCGCGCGGCAGATCACGGGAAGCGTGCGGTGGGTGGAGACGATCCGGGCGCTGGCCGACGCTGGTGCTGAGGTCTTCATCGAGTTCGGCCCCGGGACGGTGCTGACCGGGCTGGTGAAGCGCATCCTGCCCGAGGCCCGGACGCTGAACGTGGGGACGGCGGAGCAAGTCCGCGCCTTCGAGCGATGACGGGCCAGCCTTATTCCCAAGACGAGATTCGGGACGCCCTGGGAGCCATGAGGGTAAGGGCCCCGGCGTTCTTCGCGGCGCTTTCCCCGGGGGAGTTCACGCGCGGAACGGCCGAACGCTGGTCCCCGGCCCACCATCTGCACCACCTCATCCTGTCCAACAAACCGGTCGCCTATGCCCTGACCCTGCCGCAGGACCGCCTGCCCCTTCGCCCGGGCGACCTCCCCTCCCGGGAGTATATGCAGGTGCGCGACCTGTACAGAGAGGCGCTCGCCACGGGGGTGCGAGCCTCCGGGCGCTATCTGCCTGACCCCCACGGGACCCAGGACGCCCTGGTCGCCGAGTACAGTGGGACGCTGGAACTGCTGGAGCATAACCTCCTCATGTACTGGACGGACGCCGAACTCGACGCCCATACCCTCGTTCATCCCGTTCTGGGTCCGCTCAGTGTGCGGGAGATGCTGTTCTTCACGCTCTACCACAACGAACACCACCTCAAGGGCGTGCAAGCCAGTCTCAACCGAACGGAGAATCCATGACTGAAACACTCAAAATCGCCCTCGTGACCGGCTCCAGCCGGGGTCTTGGCCGGGCGATGGCGCTTGCCCTGGCCGGGGCGGGCTTCGGCGTGGCCGTGCATTACGGCCGGAATCAAGCCGAGGCCGAGAAAGTCGCGGACGAGGTTCGTATCCTCGGCGTTCCCGTTCAGGTCTTCGGCGCCGACCTCTCCGACCCCGCCAACGCCGGAACGCTCGTGGAGGATGTGATTAAAGGTCTGGGCCGCCTCGACGTGCTGGTGAACAATGCTGGGATCACCCGCGACAACCTCGCCGTCCGAATGAGGGACGACGACTGGAACGCCGTGCTGGACACCAACCTCACGAGTGCTTTCACCGCCTGCCGCGCGGCGATCAAGCACATGATGCGCGCCCGCTCGGGCCGGATCATCAACATCGCCTCGGTGGTTGGGCTGATGGGCAACCCCGGGCAGGCCAACTACGTCGCCAGCAAGGCGGGCCTGATCGGGCTGACCAAGGCGCTCGCCAAGGAGTACGGCGGGCGCGGGATCACCGTGAACGCGGTCGCCCCCGGCTTCATCGAGTCGGACATGACCGGCCAGCTTTCCGGGGACGTGCAGAAGGCGTACCTGGGGAGCATCCCCCTCGCCCGCTTCGGCAGGGCAGAGGATGTCGCCGCCCTGGTCGCCTTCCTCGCCTCAGACGCCGCCGGATACATCACCGGGCAGGTGATCGGGGTGGACGGCGGGCTGTACCCGCATTAAGGGCCCGGTTTCGCTTGAACTCCGTCCAATTTCGTCCGCATCTGCGGAATACCCGTGTAGACTGGCGCAGACTTCAGGATCAGGAGGTACTTAACATATGGCGAGTTTTGAGGATGTAAAGGAAGTGATCGTCGAGAAGCTCGGCGTGGACGCGGACAAGGTGACCCCGGAGGCCCGGTTCGTCGAGGACCTGGGCGCGGACAGCCTGGAAACCGTCGAGCTGATCATGGGGCTGGAGGACCGCTTCGGCATCTCCATCAGCGACGAGGACGCCGAAAAAATCCGTACGGTGCAGGCTGCCGTCGATTACATCGGCTCCAAGCAGTAGGAGCACACTCAGGCCGGGCGGCGCGGGGGGAGATCCCGGCACCGTCCGGTTTTGCCGCTGCCTGGCACTTGCTGGCCCGGGCAGGTGGAGGGAGGCAGCATGACCTTAACGGGACTCAAACGTGTGGCGATCACCGGCCTCGGCCCAGTCACGCCCATCGGAACGGGCGCGCAGGCCTTTGCGGAGGCGCAGCGGGCGGGCAAGAGCGGCATCGGCCTGATTGACCGCTTCGACACCGCCGAGGTGGCGAGCAAGATCGCGGGCCAGGTGGACGACGACCTCGGCGAGTACGTGGACGCCCGCGAGGCGCGCAAACTCGACCGCTACGTGCAACTCGCCCTCGCGGCGGCGGAACTCGCCGTGCGCGACAGCGGCCTGACGGAGGAGGACCTGCGCAGCGAGCGCACCGGGGCCGTGATCGGCAGCGGGATCGGCGGGGTGAAGACCTTCGAGGACCAGGCGGGCGTCCTGCACTCGCGCGGGCCGGGCCGCATCAGCCCCATGTTCATCCCCATGATGATCGCCAACATGGCGACCGGGCACGTCGCCATGCGGTACGGGGCCACTGGGCCGAGCAGCACCGTCGTGACCGCCTGCGCGACGGGCACCGGGGCCATCGGCGACGCGGCCCGCTACATCCAGCTCGGCCTGGCCGACGTGATGCTCGCGGGCGGCACCGAGGCGGCGGTCACGCCCATCGCCATCGGGGGCTTTTCCAACATGAAGGCGCTCTCCACCCGCAACGACGCGCCGCAGGAGGCGAGCCGCCCCTTCTCGGCCAGCCGTGACGGCTTCGTGCTCGGGGAGGGCGCGGGCGTGGTGGTGCTGGAGGAGTACGAGAAGGCGAAGGCGCGCGGCGCCACCATCTACGCCGAGATCGTGGGCTACGGCACCTCGGCCGACGCGCACCACATCACCCTCCCGGCCCCCGAGGGACGCGGCGCGCAGGTCGCCATGCGGATGGCCCTCGCCACGGCGGGCGTGAACCCCGAGCAGGTGGGCTACATCAACGCCCACGGCACGAGCACCCACTTCAACGACCTGCACGAGACGCAGGGCATCAAGCACGTGTTCGGCCCGCACGCCCACAAGCTCGCCGTCAGCTCCACCAAGTCCATGACCGGGCACCTCCTCGGCGCGGCGGGGGCGGTGGAGGCCATCGCGGTCGCCCAGGCGCTGAGGGACGGCATCCTGCCCCCCACCATCAACCTGACCGACCCCGACCCCGTGCTCGACCTCGACTACATCCCGGAGGGCGCGCGGGAGGAGCAGGTCGAGTACGCGCTGAGCAATTCCTTCGCCTTCGGCGGGCAGAACGCGGCGCTGCTGTTCAAACGGGTCTAGCGGATCGGCTGTGTGAGGCGGCAGTGTCCTGGTCTTCGCCTCACACCCTGTGACTCCTCAGCGGCATCCCTGTGTCGAGATGGCGTCTTGTCATTGACCTTGGGTGAATCAACAGTGTTTGGGAAGGAGCAGGTCTCCGCTTAGGCTGCCCGCATGGATGCTCAGACGTGCGAGCGGAAGCTGTCCCTCCTTCGTGAGCCCCGTATGCTGCCGCTCACCGAATATACCGACGACCTCGCCAGAAGAACGAACAGGGTTATCCCCTTCTTCGACCCAGAGGACGGAGGCACCCAGGCAGAACTGCTCCTGCTGATGAGCCACGTAGATGGTGACCCCGGTTCTGCCAGGAACGGGTCGCCCTTTATCTCTATGGAGAATGAGGACCCGACCGCCAACAATTTGCAGAGGGTGATTCTCGACCTGGGGCTGCCGAGAAGTACGCTGCTGCTCTGGAACGTTGTGCCCTGGCAGGACGGTGATCCAAAGAAGGAGGCGGGCGTGGGGGCCATCCATCTCCCCCGGCTTATTCAGCGCCTCCCCAACCTCCGGGGCATCGCCGTGTTGAGCAAGGAGGGTTCGGTGGTGAAGAGCGTGCGCGAAGAAGTGCCGAGCCGCTATAGGCTTGAATGGACGTATACCTTCAGCCCTGGCCCTCGTGGATACGCACACAACGGAGCCCGGCTCACTCAGGATTTGCAAAACATTGCCCGTAAGTTAAGCCTGCTCTGAGACGGGACTTCGCTCGGCTCGCGTCTGGGGGGTGACAGCTCAGCGCGGAGTGTTTCTGTCGTGCTGAGCTGTCACCCGTTCCACCATCTCTGAATTCCGAACTCCCCCCTCCTTTGCCCTAAAGCTCATATTGGCCGGGGGAGGCGGCGCCGTCTGCTACGCTCGGAGCAAGTCCTCTTGCGGCAGGCCGGTGCCTCTGGCCGCCCCGTGACACGACTGATGATCTGCGAGGTTTTCACCGTGCGTGCCCCCACATCCCCTCCGCCCGCTCCCGACGTGCTGACCCCTTCCGCCAAGAGGGGGCGGCGCAAGAAAACGCCCCGGGTCGCCCCGCCGTCCGAGGGCGGGCAGACCTTCAGCACCGTGGCGAACCCGGACAGCCCCTTTCTCAACCGCGAGCTGTCCTGGCTGGCCTTTAACGCCCGCGTGCTCGCCGAGGCGCGGGACGAGCGCAATCCCCCCCTGGAGCGGCTGAAGTACGCGGCGATCTGCGGCAGCAACCTCGACGAGTTCTTCATGGTGCGCGTGGCGGGCGTCCACCGCCAGATTGCGGCGGGCGTGAACACCCCGGGTCCCGACGGCCTGCTCCCGCGCGAGACCCTGGGCCTCGTGCGCGAGCGGACCCACACCATGCTGCGCCAGATTGAGAAAGCGGCCCGGCGGACCCTGAGGGACCTGACGGCGGAGGGCGTGCGCCTCGTGCGGGTCGCCGACCTGGGCAAGCGGGCGCGGGCGGCGCTGCGCGAGCACTACCTCGCGGAGATTCAGCCGGTCCTGACGCCGCTCGTGGTGGACCCCAGCCACCCCTTTCCCTATCTGAGCAACCTCAGCCTGAACCTCGCCGTGCTGCTGGGCAGCGGCGAGGGCGAGGAGCCGGAGTTCGCGCGGGTCAAGGTCCCGGTCGGCGTGCTGCCGCGCGTGGTGCCGGTCGGGGACGCGCTGCTGCTGCTGGAGGACGTGATCGCCGCGCACCTCGGCGACCTCTTCAAGGGCCGCACCGTTCTTGCCGCCCACGTCTTCCGGGTGACGCGCAACACCGACTACGAGTTCGAGGAGGAGGAGGCCGAGGACCTGCTCGCCACCATCGAGGACGGGCTGCGGCGGCGGCGCTTCGGCTCGGCGGTGCGGCTCGAGGTGATGGGGGAGACGCCGCCCGCCATCGTCACCTTCCTGCGCGAGCGGCTGGGGCTGGCCCCCGAGGACGTGTTCACCCTGGAGGGGCCGCTGGGCACCGCCGACCTGATGAGCCTCCCGGTGGACCGCCCCGACCTGAGTTTCCCCCCCTACGCGCCCGCCGTGCCCGACCTCGACGGCGACGACGAGGACGGCGTCTTCGACACCCTGCGCCACGGTGACGTGCTGCTGCACCACCCCTACGACGGCTTCACGAACGTGCTGAACTTCCTGGAGGAGGCCGCCCGCGACCCGCAGGTGCTGGCGATCAAGCAGACGCTCTACCGCACCGGGGACGATCCCCGGCTGCTCGGGGCCCTGCGCACCGCCGCCGAGAACGGCAAGCAGGTCGTGGCCCTGATCGAACTCAAGGCCCGTTTCGACGAGCAGCGCAACATCTCGTGGGCGAGGAAATTGGAGCGGGCCGGGGCACACGTCGTGTACGGCATGGCCGGGCTCAAGACCCACGCCAAGGTCACGCTCGTCGTCCGGCGGGAGGAGGGGGGGCTGCGCCGCTACGTCCACATCGGCACGGGGAACTACAACCCCAAGACGGCGCGGCTGTACACCGACCTCAGCCTGCTCTCCGCCGACCCCGACCTGGGGGCCGACGTGTCGGAGCTGTTCAACCACCTCACCGGGTACGCCGAGGCGGGCTACACCCGGCTCCTCGTCGCGCCCGACACCGCGCGCAGCGGCTTCGAGGAGCTGCTCGACCGCGAGGCGGAGTATGCCCGCGCGGGGCAGGACGGCTGGGTGCGGGTCAAGGTCAACCAGCTCACCGACCCCGGCATGATCGAGGCACTGTACCGGGCGGCGGGGGCGGGGGTGCGGGTGGAACTCCTCATCCGGGGGGTGTGTTGCCTGCGGCCCGGGGTGCCCGGCCTCTCGGAGACGGTGCGGGTGCGCAGCCTGCTGGGGCGCTACCTCGAACACGCGCGCATCTACGCCTTTGGGGGCGGGGGCAGCCCGGAGGTGTACCTCGGCAGCGCGGACTGGATGAGCCGCAACCTCGACCGCCGGGTGGAGGTGATCGCGCCGGTGCTCGATGACCGCCACCGCGACGAACTCCTGGGCCTGCTGGACACGGAGTGGGCCGATGAGCGCGGCTCGTGGGAGCTGAACGCGGACGGCATCTACGAGAAGTTGCTCGGCGACTTCAGCGCCCAGCAGGCCTTCGCCGAGGCCCGCCATCCCGCCTGAGGTGGCGAGAAGTTCCAACAGGAGGACGGGGACGCGGCGCCTGGCCGCGTCCCCGTCCGGGTGACATTAGCCTCAGGCAATTCCGTAGTCGTCCGCACCCTGGGGCGTGGCGGTCTTGGGGGCGTGGGCAATTCCGTAATCGTCGGCACCTTGGGTGTTGACGGGGTGGCCGGACTTGGCGATCCCGTAGTCGTCGGCGCCCGCCTGAGCCGCCGAGAACACGAGAGTCGCCGCCACCGCCAGGAGCTTCACGATTCGTCTAAAGACCATAGTTGTACTCTATCGCCTAACGGATGACCCTGGATATGGAGCGGATCACGGAACTGCGGGCGCACTTCGACGCCGGGCGGTATGAGGCGGTCATCACCCGGTTGTCGGGCACCCCACCGACCATGCCCGAGGAGTGGCGGCTGCTGGGCATGGCCTACCTCTGGAGTGGCCGCTTCCCCGAGGCCGAGCTGCCCCTGCTGCGCGCCTCCGAGCTCGGCGACCTGGAGGCGCGGGTCGAGTACGGCAACCTGCTGCGCCTCCAGGGCCGCTTCGCCGAGGCCATCCGGCATTTCGAGACGATCGCCCCGGGCCTGAGCGGGGAACTCGCCCTGCGCGCCCTGCGCTGGTGGGGCACCGCCGAGTTCCAGGCGGGCCGGGTGGAGGAGGGCCTGGAGCGTTGCGAGCGGGCCTGGCGCGGCTACCTCGCGGCGGGCACCGACGAGCAGATCGGGCGCGTCACCCAGACGGTCGCGCAGATGCACGTCAAGGTCGGCGACCTCGTGCGCGCCCGCCACCTCTACCGCGAGGCCCTGAGGCTGCTGCCGGTGGGCCGCACCCCCATCGGGCGGCTCTCGGCGCTGATCGGCCTGGCGAACGTGCAGGTCCTCACCGGGGACTTCGCCGGGGCACGGGCCACCCTGGCGCAGGGCTGGGAGGCGCTGGGGGACACCGATGCCCTCACCCCCCGCGCCTACCTCCTCACGGTGGAGGCGGAGCTGCACCACCTCACCGGGGACCGGGCGGCGCACCTGCGGACCCTCCAGGACCTGCGGGCCATCGTGGAGACCACCCACGACTTCGAGCTGCTGACCTGGACCGCGACCCGGCTGGCCGACCTGTACAGCCGTCAGGGGGAACACGCGCGGGCGCTGGAGACGCTGCACGACCTCGCCCCCGACCCCGCCCACCCGGCGGTGACGCTGGCGCGCGGCCTGCTGCTGCGGCGGCGCGGGAACCACGCGCAGGCGGCCGAGGCCCTCACCCGGGCGCTGGAGAGCCCCGGCCTGGGCGAACACGGGCGGGTGAGGGCCCTGCTGCACCTCGCCGACGCGCAGGCCTCGCTGGGGGACGAGGCGGCGAGCCTGGGGACCTTCCGCCAGGCCCTCACCGCCCTTGTCAGCGCGCGGGACCGGATGCTGTACCGCCCGGATCTCCAGGAACTCGCCAGCCTGGTGCAGCGGGCGCGGCTGGACCCCGACCTGGCGCCGGAGGTGCAGCTCGTGCTCGAAAAGCTCGCCTTCCCGGGGACGGGCGGCGGCGAGGCGGCCCCCGCGCCGCTGTACCTGCGCGTCCACACCCTGGGCCGGGCGGAGGTCGAGCGCGCGGGCGAGCGGGTGCCCTTCAGCCTGGAGGGCAGCGTGCTCACGCTCGCCTACCTCGCGCTGCACCCCGGGCAGACCCGGCGCGAGCTGGAGGCCGCCATCTACCCCGACCGCGACCCCAAGACCGCCGGGGACTACTTCCGGGCGGTGTTCCGCGAGCTGCGCGTGCGCCTGGGCCCCGGGGTGCTGCACATGGAGGGCAACGCCAAGCAGCCCCGCTACCGCCTGGGGCCGGAGGTTCACGTGGAACTCGACGTGACCGAGCTGCGCTCCGCCCTGGAGGCGGGTGACCTGGCCCGGGCGCTCGCCCTGTACCGTGGTCCCTTCCTGCCCGGGCTGCGAATGGAAAGCGAGTGGGCCGACGACCTGCGCGAGGAGCTGCGCGTACTCCTCACCCTGGAACTCAAGGGCCGCCTGGGCCGCGCCCGCGAGGAGGGCGACCTGCGCCGGGCGCTCCTCCTCGCCAACGAGCTGCTGCGCATCGACCCCTACGACGTGGGCGTGCTGGAGGTCCGGGTGGAGATCGCCCGCCAGGTCGCCACCCCCCAGGAACTCGCCCGCTATGTGGTGGAACTCCACCGGATGCGGTCCTGAGCGTCCTCCCGTGCCCGACCGCCCCTTCCTGAACGACCCGGGCCCCGGGGGTGAGCCCCCGGCAGGCGCCGTTCCAGACGCCCTCTTCGACCTCGCCGTGAACCGGGCCGACGCGGCGTTGCGTGGCCTGCGCCCCGCCGATCCGGCCCGCGCCCTTTCGCAGTGGCATGCCCGCACGCGCTTTGCCCGCCGGGTGTCACTGATGGCGGTCAGTGCGGCGTTGCGCCAAAAGCCTCAGGAGGGCGGCGAGTGGCACTGGGCGGGTGGGCCGGGGGGTGGCTGGGTGCGGGGGAAGGCCCCGTTTCCGTAGGGGGGAGGCTGCGTCCCCTCCCTACAACCCACGTCCCACAACTTCCGCCGCCACCCGCACCGCCCGGGTGATCTCATCCTGCGGCAGGTAGGGGATGGGGGCGCGGTCCTCCGGCACGGCGAGGGCGACGGCGGCGTTGGCGGGCACATGCAGGAAGCCGCAGGGGACGTGGGCCCGGCCTGCCCGGGTCAGAAAGTCGAGGGCGTGGTACAGCACGAAGTTGCAGACGTACAGCCCCGCCGTGTTGCTGATGCCGCCGGGAATCTCCGCCTCCCGCCAGGTGTCCACGATGGCGCGCAGGGGCAGGGTACTGAGGTAAGCGGCGGGCGCCGAGGGGTCCGGGTGTGCGGGGTGGTCCCGGTACGTCTGCCCGGCGTTGTCGGGAATCACGAAATCCATCACGTTGACCGCCACCCGTTCGAGCGTCACGTGGGGGCGCCCCGCCGCGAGGCCGGTGAGAAGGACGGTATCCGGCAGATGACGGTCCAGCAGGCCGCGCAAGGTATCCGCCGCCGCGTGCGGCTCGACGGGCAGCAGGGCCGACCGGACACGCAACCCACCGACCTCCAGCCCATCCAACGCCCCCGCCGCCTGCGCGCTCGGGTTGGTGGGATGGGTGTGAAAGGGCTCGAAGCCGGTCAGGAGGAGCGTGGGCATGGGGTGGAGGATACGCCGCAAAGCTGCCTCTCCCGCAGTTTGGCCCACCGGGCGCGGGTATCCTCCTCACGTGCCGGAACTGCCCGAGGTCGAGACCACGCGCCGCAAGATCGAGCCGCTGCTCGCGGGGCGCACCATCCTGAGCCTGACGCACGACGGCTCCCCCCGCTACCGCGACACGCACCTCGCCCACGGGCGCCGGGTCAGCGGCCTCTCGCGCCGGGGCAAGTACCTGATGCTGCACCTCGCGGCGGCAGAGGCGGCCGAGGGGGACCCCCACGACCTCGAACTCATCGTCCACCTGGGGATGACGGGCGGCTTCCGGCTGGAGGAGGGGCCGCACACCCGCGTGACCCTGACGACCGACGCGGGCCAGCTCTACTTCAACGACCCCCGGCGCTTCGGCAAGATGGCGGTCGTGCCCGCCGGGGAGTACGGGGGAATGCCCACCCTGCTCGGCATGGGTCCAGAACCCCTCTCCGATGAGTTCCGGGAGGAGGAATTCGCCCGCCTCGCCGCCCAGGCCGGGGCCGTCAAACCCTGGCTGCTCTCGCAAAAGCCGGTCAGCGGCGTGGGCAACATCTATGCCGACGAGAGCCTGTGGCGGGCGCGCATTCACCCCGCGCAGACGCGCCTGGCCCGCGAGGAGGCGGGCCGTCTCTACCACGCGATCCGCGAGGTGATGCACGAGGCGGTCGAGGCGGGCGGCAGTTCCCTCGGCGACGGAATGGGAAATTACCGCCAGCACGACGGCGAGGCTGGGGCGTTTCAGGGTCGCCACGCGGTCTACGGCCAGACCGGGAAGCCCTGCCCCCGCTGCGGCACGCCCATCAAAAAGATCGTGTTGGGACAGCGGGGAACGCATTTCTGCCCCGAGTGCCAGCCGTTGCGGGAAGGGGAGACGAGCGGGGATGTTCAGAGGTGACGCCACGGCGATGAGCCTGGGAAGGTTGCCATGCCGAGCGCGGTGAAGCATCCTGGCCGCAGCGGCGGAGGCGCGTCGCTCGCGCTCAGGGTGACAACTTCTCCCTGTTCAAGTGCTCCTCCGGCAAAAGAGAGGGTCCCAGGATGTTCTCCCGGGACCCCGTTTTGCTCTACCGCTCAGTCGATGCTGACCCGCCAGCGCCACTCGGAGGCACGCTTCATCACGTGGGCGAGGCCGCCGGTGATGGCGAGCTTTTGGTTCCACGGGAGCTTCATCCAGCCGACCGCCATCAGGCCGCCCAGGCTGACGAACTCGCCCAGGGTGGTGGGCTCGTAGGGCTGAAGCTCCTCGCCCTTCGCCAGCCGGATCAGGTTCTTGCCCGTCAGGCGGCCCTGCTGTCCGGCGTGCTGGGCGGTGGTGGGCACCGGCTTGCCGTCCTGGTTCAGCGCCAGGCCCATGTCGCCGATCACGAACACGTCGGGGTAGTTCTTGGCGCGCAGGAACTCGTCCACGGCGATGCGCCCGCCGGGGCCCTTCTCCAGCCGCTCGCCCCTCACGATGTCGCGCGCCTGGATGCCGCCCGTCCAGATGATCTTGCCCGCCGGGATGACCTTCTGCTCGCCGCCTTGCGTCTGCACGGTCACGCTGTCGGCGGTCGCGCTCATCAGGCGGTGGCCGACGAGGATGTGGATGCCGTACTCGCGCAGCGTGTTCTCGGCCTTCTGCCGCAGCGCGTCGTCGAGGACGGGCAGGATCTTGGGTCCCGCCTCCACGAGGTAGATCTGGAAGGGGGGCAGCCCGCGCTCGCGGCTCAACACTTCCGCCCGCTGCGCGAGTTCGGTCACGAGTTCCACACCCGTCAGGCCCGCGCCGCCCACCACGATGTCGCGGTTGCCCGCATAGTCGCTGCTGTAGGCGCGGTTGACGAAGTTGAAGATCTCGTCGGCGTCGCTGAGCTGCTTGAGTTCGGCGGCGTTCTCGGCCAGACCGGGAATGCGGTAGAAGTTGGTGACGGAGCCCAGGCCCACGACCAGCGTGTCGTAGGTGAGGACCCGGCCGTCCTTGAGGGTGACTTCCTTCGCGTCCACATCAACGTTCTCGACCTGCGCCTGCTCCAGGTGAACGCCCGTGCCGCG
The DNA here is from genome assembly GCF_002897375.1 of Deinococcus aerius. NCBI lineage: Bacteria > Thermotogati > Deinococcota > Deinococci > Deinococcales > Deinococcaceae > Deinococcus > Deinococcus aerius. Next base: position 99,326 of record NZ_BFAG01000015.1, read on the forward strand.
CAGCAGCGGCGCCAGGGGCAGGGTCACCGGGGTGTTGTGCGCGGCGGCCTCGTGCAGGCGGGTTTCGAAGGTGTGATAGGCGTTCTGCTCGACGAGCAGGGCCTCCAGACCGGGGGTGGGCTTCATTTTGGTGGCCGCCGCGAGTCCCGCGTAGCCAGCGCCGAGGATGAGGGTCTTCATGCAAGCACTCCTGTGAACGAATTCACGAGTAGGACCCGGGGCAGAGGTCGCCCCAAGACCCGCCGGGGGTCCTCCCCCAGTCGTGACAACAGTGTACAGCTTACACCAAAGCGGTCTGTCACCCTCCACACCCCCAGTGCCCCGCGCCCGGCCTCCCCGGAGCTTAGCCCAGCCCGCATTCCGGGGGGCCCGATTCGTGCTTGAATAGGAGAGGTACACACAATCCATAGGAGGTCCGGCCTGCACGGGTGGGCGGGACCCGTTTCGGCCCTACGCCTCGCCGCACGCACCCCGGAGGTGGACCATGCAGGAGAGTCTTCGCCGTCCCCGCACACGTCCCGGAGCCCCGCTATGAACGTCACCGTGACGGTCAACGGCCGCCCCCACACCCGCGACGTGGAGCCGCGCACCCTGCTCGTGCACTTCCTGCGCGAGGACCTGGGCCTGACCGGCACCCACGTGGGCTGCGACACCAGCCAGTGCGGGGCCTGCACCGTTCACCTGAACGGTGACGCGGTGAAAAGCTGCACCCTCCTCGCCGTTCAGGCCGACGGGATGGAGGTCACGACCATCGAGGGGATCGGCACCGCCGCCGAGCTGCACCCCCTCCAGGCGGGCTTCTGGGAGAAGCACGGCCTCCAGTGCGGCTTCTGCACCCCCGGCATGATCATGAGCGCCGCCGAACTGCTGAGGCACGACCCCGACCCCAGCGAGGAGACGATCCGCCACCACTTAGAGGGCAATTACTGCCGCTGCACCGGCTACCACAACATCGTCCTCGCCGTGCAGCATGCGGCCCAGGCGATGAGGGCGTCGCGGCGGGTGGGGGCGGAGCAGGCGGCGGACGACTGAGAAAGGCTGTGAGTGGTTCGTGGGAAGTGGTCAGTGGAAAAAGCGGTCTGGAGGCAAATACTTTTGCCAAAGCTCCCACTTCCGACTTCCCACTCACCACTGACCTTCCCGGAGGGAACCCAATGACCGAGCGAACAGAGAAGTACATGGGCCAGGCCCTGAAGCGCAAGGAGGACCCGCGCTTCATCACCGGGACCGGGCGCTATACCGACGATTTCGTGCTGCCGGGGATGCTGCACGCCGCGATGGTCCGCAGCCCCTACTCGCACGCGCGCATCACGGGCATCGACAAGAGCAGCGTGGACGGGATGCCCGGCGTGGTCGCGGTACTCACCGGGGACGATGTGAAGGCCGCCGGGATCGGGAGCATTCCGCCCGGCTGGCTGCTGCCCGACCTGAAAATTCCCGCCCACCACGCCATCGCGCAGGGTGAGGCCAACCATGTGGGCGACATCGTGGCGGTCGTGATCGCCGAGACACGCCCGCAGGCGGAGGACGCGGCGGCGATGCTCGCGGTGGACTATGAGGCCCTGCCCGCCGTCTCCCTCGGCAGCGCGGCGCTGGAGGAGGGTGCCCCCCAGGTCCACGACGACGTTCCCGGCAACGTCGCCTTCCGCTGGGAGATCGGCGACGAGGCGGCGCTCAACGAGTCGTTCAACCGGGCGCACAAGACGGTGAAGGTCAAGTTGCGGAATCACCGCCTCGTCCCCAATGCCATCGAGCCGCGCGCCTCGCTCGCGCAGTTCACGCCCGCCAGCAGTGAGTACCTGCTGTACACGACCTCCCAGAACCCGCACATCCACCGGCTGATCCTGGCGGCCTTCGTGATGGGTATTCCCGAGCACAAGCTGCGGGTCATCAGCCCGGACGTGGGCGGCGGCTTCGGCTCCAAGATCTTCCAGTACCAGGAAGAAGTCATCGTGATGCTCGCCTCCCGGATGCTCGGGAAGCCGGTGAAGTGGGCCGCGCGGCGCTCCGAGTCCTTCGTCTCGGATATGCAGGGCCGCGACCACGAGTCGGAGGCCGAACTCGCCGTGGACGAGAACGGCAGGATGCTGGGTCTGCGGGTGAACACGGTCGCCAACCTGGGCGCGTACCTGACCCTCTTCGCGCCCGCCGTGCCGACCTACCTGTACGGCACGCTGATGAACGGGGTGTACAAGTTCCCGGCCATCCACGTGAAGGTCACGGGCGTGATGACGAACACGGTCCCGGTGGACGCCTACCGCGGCGCGGGCCGACCGGAGGCCACCTACCTCATCGAGCGCACCGTGGACGTGATGGCCCACGAACTCGGGATGGACCCCGCCGAGTTCCGCCGCATGAACTTCATCCAGCCCGACGAGTTCCCGTACCAGACGCCCGTGGCGCTGGTGTACGACAGCGGCGACTACGAGCCCGCGCTCGACATGGCGCTGGACATGATGAAGTACCCGGAGCTGCGGGCCGAGCAGGAGCGCCGCAAGGGCTCGAACAAGATTCTCGGCGTGGGCGTGATCTCGTACCTGGAGGCGTGCGGCCTGGCTCCCTCGGCCCTCGTCGGCCAGCTCGGGGCGCAGGCGGGGCAGTGGGAGAGCAGCCTCGTCCGCGTCCACCCCACCGGCAAGGTCGAGCTGTACACCGGCTCGCACAGCCACGGACAGGGCCACGAGACGGCCTTCCCGCAGATCGCCGCCGATGAACTCCAGATTCCCATCGAGGACATCGAACTCATCCACGGCGACACGGGCCGGATGCCCTACGGCTGGGGCACCTACGGTTCCCGCTCCGCCGCGGTGGGCGGCAGCGCCCTCAAGATGGCCCTCGGCAAGATCACGGCCAAGGCGCGCAAGATCGCCGCGCACCTCCTCGAAGCCTCCGAGGAGGACGTCGAGCACGCGGACGGCGTGTTCCGGGTGAAGGGTGCGCCCACCCAGAGCAAGACCTTCTTCGACGTGGCCTTGATGGCCCACCTCGCGCACAACCTGCCGGAGGGGATGGAGCCGGGGCTGGAGGCGACCGCCTTCTACGATCCCAAGAACTTCGTATACCCCTTCGGGACACATGTGGCGGTGGTCGAGATCGACACGGATACCGGCAAGGTCAGCCTGAAGAACTACGGCTGCGTGGACGACTGCGGGCCCCTCATCAACCCGCTGATCGCCGAGGGGCAGGTTCACGGCGGCATCGCGCAGGGTGCGGGCCAGGCGCTGTGGGAGGACGCGGCCTACGACGACGAGGGCAACCTGCTCGCCGGGACCTTCATGGAGTACGCCGTGCCCCGCGCCGACGACCTCCCCGCCTTCCACATCGACCACACGGTGACGCCGAGCCCGCACAACCCGCTGGGCGTCAAGGGCATCGGTGAGGCGGGAACCATCGCCAGCACCGCCGCCGTGGCGAACGCGGTGATGGACGCCCTGTGGCACGAGTACGGCATTGCGCACCTCGACATGCCCTATACCCCCGAGAAGGTCTGGCGGGCGATTCAGACGGCCAGGGGCGCGGGGATGGGGCAGGCGGCGGACGACTGAAAAGACTGTGAGTGGCTCGTGGTGAGTGGGGAGTGGAAAAAGCGGAGCCGGGGCAGAGGCTTTCGCCCAAGCTCCCACGGATCACTGCCTACTTCCCACTAACCCATCCCGGAGGGATGCATGTACCCAGCCAATTTCGACTACCAGAAAGCCCACAGCGTCGACGAGGCGCTCGCGGCGATGGCGGCCAACCCCGACTTGAAGGTGATCGCGGGGGGGCACTCGCTCCTCCCGGCTATGCGGCTTCGCCTCGCCCAGCCGCCCGCGCTCCTCGACATCTTCGGTCTGGAGGAACTCAGGGGCATCCGCCGCGAGGGGGACGTGTTCGTGGTGGGGGCGATGACCACCCACGCGCAGGTGCTGCGCTCGGAACTCCCCCTCTTCCCCGAGGTCGCGCACGAGGTCGGGGACCCGATGGTTCGCAACCGGGGCACCATCGGCGGCTCGCTCGCGCACGCGGACCCGAGTGCGGACTACCCGGCGGCGGCCCTGGCCCTGGGGGTCGAGTTCGTCATCCGCGGGCCGGAGGGCGAGCGCACCGTCCCCGCCGACGAGATGTTCCTCGGGATGTTCGAGAGCGCCGTGCGTCCGGGCGAACTCCTCACCCACATCCGCATTCCGGCGAGCGTGCAGGCGAGCGCCTACGAGAAGTTCAAGCATCCGGCGAGCCACTACGCGATTGTGGGCGTGGCGGTCGTGCGGCACATGGACGGCCAGATTCGGGCGGCGTACACGGGTGCGGGCGAGAAGGCGGGGCGCCTGCACCTCCTCGAAGAGCGCCTGAACGGTGGTCAACCGGTGGGCACCGGGTTGGTGGAGTCCTCGGGCCTCCTCGGTGACCGCTTCGCCAGCCCCGAGTACCGCGCCCACCTGGTAGACGTGCTGGCGGCGCGGGCGGCGGCGCGAGTCTAGGGCAGGGACCAGAAGGGGGTGTCATGTTGAGCGGAGCGAAACATCCCCGCCTCGGCGCACGAAACCCTTCGCTCCGCTCAGGGTGACATTTTTGTTCCGGCGAAGACAGAGATACAAAGCAGCGAAGGTGGGCCGTCCGGGTTGGGGTGGCCCACCTTCCTCTGCTCGCGTTTACTCGTGGTCGTGCATCCCCGCCGTGTGCGCGTGGCCGTGTTCCAGCTCCTCGGGGGTGGCGTCGCGGACGTTTTTTACCGTCACGTCGAAGTTCAGGACCATCCCGGCGAGCGGCGGGTTGAAGTCCACCTCCACCTGGTCGCCGTCCACCGCCATCACGGTGAAGGGGAGAACGCTGCCGTCTTCCGCCTGGGCGTAGTACGTCGCGCCGACCTCCACCTCGTCGTCGAAGTCGGAGCGGTCGAGGGTCTCGACGTTGTCCTCGTCGCGCTCGCCGTAGCCGTCTTCCGGCTGAACGGTGACGTGCAGGCTGTCCCCGGCCTTCTTGCCCTCCAGGGCCTTTTCGAGCCCGGGGATGATGTTGCTGTGGCCGTGCAGGTAGGTCAGCGGCTCGCCCGGCTCGCTCTGGTCCACAACCTCGCCGTCTACCTTCAGCACGTAATCGAGTTCAACAACCTTGTCCTGGGTGATGTTCATGGGTTCTCCGTTCGCTGAGGGAGCCTGAGACGTTCGGGCTTGCCCCAGGAGTCTACCCTCTCACGTGGGCATGAACGCGGCGCCGCACCCGCCTTAAGGGGAAGAAACCCGCCTATGCTGCCCGCATGAGTGCCCCAACCCACCCCTTTCCCATGCACGTCGGCGTCCAGGAGGCGCGCGAGATGTTGGCCGCGCTGCTGCCCACTCCCGGCGTCGAGACCGTCCCCCTCTCCGCAGCCCGTGGACGAACGCTCGGCGCCGATCTCCGGGCCAGGGTCAGCCACCCCAGCGCGACGGAGAGCGCCCTGGACGGCATCGCCGCCCGTGAGGGGGATACGTTGGGCGCCTCACCGGCCTCACCCGTCCGTCTGCGGGTGGTGGGGGAGAGCCGGGCGGGGGTGCCCTTTCCCGGCACGGTCGGCCCCGGCGAGTGCGTCCGCATCTACACGGGGGCACCTCTTCCGCCGGGTGTGGACGCCATTTGCCCCGTCGAGCAACTGACGGACGAGGGCTCCGAGGCCGTACTCCTGGCCCGTCCCGCCAGCCCCACCGACGTGCGGCCCGAGGGAGGGGATTTCCGGGCCGGAGCGACCATCCTGACGGCGGGCACCCTGCTCACACCGCCCCGGGTCGCCCTCGCCGCCGCGCTCGGATACGCCGAGATTCCCGTTCGCCGCCGACTGCGGGTCGCGCTCCTCTCGACCGGGGACGAGGTGATCGAGCCCGGCCAGCCCCTGCGCCCCGGCCAGGTGTACGACAGCAACCGCTACGGCCTGCAGGCGATGCTGGAGGAGTGCGGCTGCGACGTGCTGGCCCTGGGCCACGCGCCCGACAGCCCGGAGGCGCTTGGGGAGGCTATTGCGCAGGCGGGGGGCGCGGACGTGCTGCTCACCAGTGGGGGCGTCAGCATGGGGCGGTACGACTTCATGCGGGACCTGCTGACCCTGCGGGGGCGTGTGGCGTTCTGGAAGGTGAGGATGCGTCCCGGGGGTCCGGCGCTGCTGGGGGGGTGGAATGGTCTTCCCGTATTCGGCCTGCCGGGGAATCCGGTCAGCAGCCTAGTCGTCTTTCACGTCATCGTCCGCCCGGCGCTGACGGGGCAACCGGTGGGGACGCTGCGGTTGCGGGCGGGCACGCCGTTTCGGGGGCTGCCGGACAAGACGGCCTTCTGGCGGGGGGTGCTGCGGGGTGGGGAGGTCTGGGACTACGGGAAGCAGGGGAGTGGGGTGTTGCGGTCGCTGAGCGAGGCGAATGCGCTGGTGGTCGTGCCGGAGGGTGGGGCGGTGCAGGTTGGGGAGGAGGTGGAGGTGATGTTGCTCTGAGCCGCTGACGTTGCCCCCACCCCCCAGCCCCCTACCCCCAGAGGGGGCAGGGGGAGCGGCGCTGCGCTGGGCAAGGGGCCCGGCCCATCTCGCCTGTGGCCGTCCTCCTCTACCCGGAATGTTTGATCTTGTTGCTTGCTGAGCCGCGGGCCCACCGTCTCGCTGCGCGAGCCGACGTGGTGAAGGCCGTGCGAGAGTGAGCCCTTTGGGGGAATGGGCCGTCCACAGTTGACGGTTTTAGAAAGCAGGAGCCTTGGCTCTGTCACTCCTCCCCCTTGGCGGGGAGGTTGGGACTCGTGGCTTGCCCCAGCACTCGGTCTTGCGGCCCAAACATTCCTGTTGTGGACCTTTCAGGGACAGGGCAGAAATAGGTTGTCCGCAGAAAAGCGGGGAGGGGTAAACACGCCCTTCCCCGGCTACCTCTCTCTAGTCACATCAGCGCGCGGTGATCCGCCAGCATGCAGCGGTCCTGGATCACGTCGATGCCGCGCTCGCTGAGGGCCCGGGCCGTGGCCTCGTCGCGGATGCCCTGCTGCATCCAGACCACCCGGGGCAGGGGCGACATGGACAGGATGTCGGCGAGGTGGTCGCGGACCCGGTCGCTGCGGCGGAAGATTTCCACGATGTCCACGGGGGTGGTGATCTCGGCCAGGGTGGAGACGGCCTTGTGGCCGAAAAAGCTCTCGCCGCGCGCCGCGAGGGCCGGGTTGACGGGGATGATCGTGTAGCCCTGGCGGTACAGGTACTCGGGGACGTAGTGGGCGGGCTTCATCGGGTCGTGGTGAAACCCCACCACGGCGATCACGCGGTTCTCGGTCAGGACCTGGAGAACGTCGGCGGAACTCTGCAACAGGGTCATCGTGTTCCTCCCAGCGAGCGGTAGGCGGTGCGTGCCGCCCCCAGGGTGGCGTTCAGTTCCGTGTCGGTGTGGGCCGCGCTCACGAAGATGCTCTCGAACTGGCTGGGCGCCCAGTAGATGCCCTGCCCCAGCATGGATTGGAACCAGGCGGCAAAGGCGGCGGTGTCGCTGCGTGCCGCGTCCGCGTAGGTGCGGATGGAGCCGTCCGGCGCCTCCTGGTGGAAGGCCGTGAGCATCGAGCCGATATGGTTGACGCTGAGGGGCACGCCCGCCTCCCGCGCCGCCGCCTTCAACCCTGCCGCGAGTTCGGAGGTGTAGCTTTCCAATCGCGTGTAGACCTCCGGAGTCCCCTCCAGCACCTCCAGGGTGGCGAGCCCCGCCGCCATCGCCAGCGGGTTGCCGCTGAGGGTGCCCGCCTGGTACACCGGCCCCTGGGGGGAGACGAAGTCCATCACGTCGGCCCGCCCGCCGTAGGCGCCCACCGGCAGGCCCCCGCCGATGATCTTGCCCCAGCAGATCAGGTCGGGCGTGAGGCCCAGCAGCCCGGTTGCGCCCCGCAGCGAGAGGCGGAAGCCCGTCATCACCTCGTCGGCGATGAGGAGGGCGCCCCGCTCGCGGACCCGGTGCAGGGCGGCCAGGAACTCGGGGGTGGGGATCAGGACGCCCGCGTTGCCCACCACGGGCTCGAAGATCACCGCCGCGACCTCGTGCCCCCGCTCGGCCATCAGGGCGTCGAGCGCCGCCGGGTCGTTGTACTCGCTCACCAGCGTCAGTTGGGCATATTCCCCGGGCACTCCCGCGCTGCTGGGGGCCGAGGTGCCGAGGGTGCCCTCCGCGTTCGTGAGCAGGCCGCTGCCCGCCTCGACGAGGAGGCCGTCGGCGTGGCCGTGGTAGTTGCCCCGGAATTTGACGATGAACTTGCGTCCGGTAAAGCCCCGGGCCAGCCGCAGGGCGCTCATGGTCGCCTCGGTGCCGCTGTTCACGAAGCGCACGCGCTCGGCCCCGGTGATGCGGGTCACCGCCTCGGCCAGCCGCACCTCGCGCTCGCCGGGGGCCCCGAAGCTCGTGCCGCCCGCCAGCGCCTCCGAGATCGCCTGCCGCACCGCCGGGTGATCGTGGCCCAGGATCATGGGTCCCCACGAGCCGATGTAGTCCACCAGCCGGTTCCCGTCCACGTCGGTCAGGTACGCGCCATGCGCCTCGCGGATGAAGCGCGGCGAGCCGCCCACGCTCTTGAAGGCCCGCACCGGGCTGTTCACGCCGCCCGGGGTCACCGCGCGGGCTCGGGCGAACAGCGCCGCCGATTGCGCGCTGGAAGGAAGGGTCTCCGTCGTCATGCCGCCCACCTTACGGCAACCTGATGAGGGCAGCGGGAAGGGAAACGACACTTCAGGGAGGGTGAAGTGGGAGGCCGGGCCCACCCCCCAGTCCTTTGCATAAGGGGGGTCTGCTGCTGCGTTTGGCAAGGGGCCAGTCCATTGCGCCAGTAGGCCACGTTCTCTGCACGCAATGTTTGATCTTGCTGTGACTTCAGGCGCTGGCCCAGCGTCTCGCCGCGCGAGCAAGGCGGGGTGAAGGCGGTGCGAGGGTTGGACGAGGGGTGGAAGTGGCCATCCACAATCGACGGTTTATCGACGGTTTTAGGAAGCAAGGGCTTTGGCTCTTTTTGTTGCTCCTCCTTTGCGGGGGAGGTTGGGACTCGTAGAGCTGTTTGCAGGGGGATGGCAGGCCCCACCGTCTACCCCTCAAAAAACTGGGGCAGGCGAACGCGCCCCTGCCCCGGTTAAAAGCTGCTGGCTTCCTACAGGCCCAGCAACCCCAGCGCCGCCGTCTGGGTCAGCTCGGCGCGGAAGGGCTCGACCAGGGCGCGTTCCTCGGGGGTGGCGGTCTGCACCGCCGTGTTCAGGTCGGGGAGGCGGCCCTGCTGCAAGGCCTCCGCGGCGCGGGTGAAGTCGATGTTGGGGACCCCCAGGGCGCGGTTCACGGTGCTGCGGATGACGGCGTACCGTTCGGGGCTCAGGCCCTGCCCGGCGAGGGCCACTGTCTGGGCCTGGCGGGCGCGGCCGATGCTGCCCCCCGCCTCGCGCAGGACATTCAGGACCGTCAGCAGATTCGGGGACTGCCCGTTTTGAATGTCGGCCCAGACCCGCTCCAGGCCCGTCAGGCTGCCGCCGAAGGCGTTCCGCACCTCGCGGCGCACCCGCACGAAACGCTGCACGTCCGCCGGGGTCACGGGGCGGTCGACGGTTCCGGTCGGCGCGGGAGAGGTGGTGCCCCCATTCCCCGGCAGGTTGGGCGAGGGAATGTTCGCTCCGTTGCCCGTCTGAGTCTGGGTCTGGGCCGGACCACGCCAGGAATCCAGAAAGGCCCGGGCGGGCTGAATGACGAAAAACCACGCGAGCGCCCCCAGCAGCGCGAGTACGAGCAGGGTGCCGCCCCCGCAGCCCAGACAACCGCATCCCATTCCACGTCTTGATCTCATGCCCAGGGATACGGGGCAGAGGGGAAGGGGGTTCCCGGCTCCTCCCGGGGAGGGAGAAGGGCGCCGGGTTGACACGGCCCCGGTGGACGCCCTTAAATACGGACGTTTCTCACAGAGCAGATCATCAAGGTGCCCTTCCCCGCCTGGGTCATCCGGCCCAGACGCCGTTCCCTCTCTCATGGAGGCTTTATGTCCCGTACGCCGACCCGCCGCCCTGCCTTCCCTGCCCTGACCCTGCTGGCCTGCGGGCTCGCCCTCGCCAGTTGCGGGGGGCCGACGGAGCCGCCCGTCGTCGTGGATCCCGTCACGGATACCCGCGTGCAGGACACCCGCACCTTCAACGCCGTGGTGCCGAACCTCACCGCCCTGGGCGGCGCGGCGATCTATCAGGGGCAGTACGCGGGGATTCAGGGCCCGGCGAGCTACGCCATCGAGGTGCCGAACAACTGGAACGGCACCCTGGTCATGTACGCGCACGGTTACCGGGGCACGGGGAAGGATCTGACGGTGGACCCGCCCCCCTTCATGGACGTAACTCCGCCCGCCTCGGTCCGCCAGCACCTCATCAGCCAGGGGTACGCCTGGGCCGCGAGTTCCTACTCGGCGAACTACTACGACGTGCGGGCCGGGCTGGAGGACACGAACGGGCTCGCCCTGAAGTTTGCCGAGCTGACCGGTAAAACGGCCCCCAGGGAATACCTGATCATGGGCGCGTCGATGGGCGGGCATGTCGCCGGAGCCGCCGTGGAAAAGGAATCTCTCGCCGCCGAGCAGAACAAGGTCAACTACGCCGCCGCCCTGCCCCTGTGCGGGGTGATGGACGAGGAGTACGAGTTCCAGTGGTTGGGTGACTACACCACGGTCGCCGCGCAACTCGCCGGGCTGGGGGCCAAGACCTACCCCCAGACGAACTACCAGCAGATCCTGCCCGACATCCTGGCAGCGCTGTTCACCAGCACCTCCGGCCAGCTCTGGCAGGAGAACGAGGGGCAGGGCGCGAAACTGCGCGAGATCGCCCGCAACCTGACGGGCGGCAACCGTCCCGTCTTCGAGCTGGGCTTCCGCCTGGGGGTCTACCAGGGCGCGGTGTTCAGCACGGGCGGCTCGGACGGCACGCTGAACGGCATCCTGAGCAAGAACATCTACGGCAACAAGGACCGCTTCTACCGCTGGACGACCGGGGAGACACCCACGCCCGCCGAGGTCGCCTTCAACGCCGCCATCCTGCGGGTGGAGGCGGACCCGAATGCCAACCCGGCCCGGCCGAGTGGGCTGCGCTGGCTGCCGCGCATCAACGGGGAGTTCAGCGTACCCGTGCTGACCCTGCACACGCTGGGCGACCTCTACGTGCCCTTCGCCCACCAGCAGAGGTACCGCCTGGCGGCCCAGCAAAGCGGCAACGGGGACCGGCTGGTTCAGCGGGCGATCCGCGCCCCGGGCCACTGCCAGTTCACCGCCGCCGAGGTGAACGAGGCCTTCGACGATCTCGTGGCCTGGAAGAAGAGCGGGATCAAGCCCGCCGGGGACGACGTGCTGACGCCCGCCACCGTGGCCGACCCGAACTACGGTTGCCGCTTCACACGCGGCATTCGCGCGGGCGTCGCGGCCTGCCCGCCCGCCCCTTAAAGGACGGGAAGGATAAGGCGTCGGGCCGGGTAGCCCCCGGCCTGACCCTAGTTCAGCCCCTTTCTGGCTGTGGAAACGATCTGTAAGGCTTCATACGAGTCCGGTGTAGGCCCCCACACCAATTAAAGGAAGGCTTCTCGGCAGGAGGAAGGGCGGCGGGATAGGGTCAGGCTTATCCTCACCATGCCCTTCAGGAGATCCCCTATGTCCAAATCCGCGTTCCTGCTCCTTTCCGCCCTGACCCTCGCCGCCACGTCGGTCGCGCACGCCGACCTGGCGGACGTGAAGAAGCGGGGTGAGCTGCGCGTCGTGATGAGCGGCGAGTACCCGCCCTTCTCGCAACCGGCCCCCGACGGCTCGCTGACCGGCTTCGACGCCGACGTGGCCCGCGAGATCGGCAAGCGGCTCGGCGTGAAGGTGCGGCTGATCAAGGCCGAGTTCTCCTCCATCATCGCGGGGCTCCAGTCGGGGCAGTTCGACCTCGCGGTGGCCTCGCAGAGCAAGACGCCCGAGCGCGAGCGGGCGGTGGACTTCCTGAGCCAGCCCTACTACTACGACGGTTTCCAGCTCTTCGTGCCCGCGAACTCGGCGGCGAAGAACCTGGCGGGGCTGAACGGCCAGCCTGTCGCCGTGGCGCAGGGCACCGTGTTCGAGAAGTTCCTGCGTGACCAGAAGTACCCCAACGTGGTGACCTACAGCGGCGAGCCGGATATCTACCTGGCGCTCGCGTCGGGCCGCGCGGCGGGCATGATCACGACCCGCACGGTGGGCAGCGTCGCCATCAAGAACGGGCAGAAGCTCAAGGCGGCAGGCCCGGTCCTCCAGCAGGACAACCCCTACATCACCCTGGGGAAGAACCAGCCGCAGCTCAAGGCCGCCGTGGAAAAGGCGCTCGCGCAGATGCGGGCGGACGGCACGCTGAAGCAGCTCAGCCTGAAGTACCTGGGCTCGAACATTACGGCTCCCTCCCGCTGAAGGGGGCCGCGTGGAGGAGGCCGTGCGAGCAGCCGCGCGGCCTCGTTTCCCGGGGGCGCCCCGGCTGTTCAGGCCGGATAAGAATTCCGGCCCCGGCCGTTGCCAGACTGTTCAACCCGGGCGGAGCGAGAAGGAACGTTGAGGGTTGCCGGGAAAAGAGTGACCGAATCGGTGCTTTCCCGCTTCGATCACGGATGGGACGGAAACCGGATGAGGAGGTGAACCCATGCTCGACGTTTTCACGCCGGACACGCTGCGGGCCCTGTGGCGCGGGGCGCAGCTCACGCTCTCGTTGACCCTGCTTTCCAGCGTCTTCGGGCTGGCCCTGGGGCTGATCGCCGGGCTGGGGCGGATGTCGCGCCTGGCCCCGCTGCGGCTACTGGCGGGTATTTACATCGAGACGTTCCGGGGCACGCCGCTGCTCGTGCAGCTCTTCTTCCTGTTCTTCGCGCTGCCGCAGATCACGGGGGTGTCCCTGCCCGCCTTCAACACGGCGGTCCTGGGCCTGAGCCTCTTCGCCGGGGCCTACGCCGCCGAAGTCATCCGGGGCAGCCTGAACGCGGTGGACCGGGGGCAGGTGGACGCGGCGCGGGCGCTGGGCCTCAGCCCCCTCCAGACGCTGCGGCTGGTGCTGATTCCGCAGGCGGCGCGAACGGCGGTCCCCGCCCTGGGCAACCAGTTCATCGGCCTGCTCAAGGATTCCAGCCTGGCGAGCGTCATCACGGTCTCCGAGCTGCTGCTCACCACGCGGGGGCTCGTGTCGATCACCTACCAGCCCGTGCCGCTGTACCTCGCGGTCGGGCTGATCTACTTTCTGCTGTCCAACGCGGCGGCGCGGCTGTTTCGCCTGCTGGAACGGCGGCTCAACCGGCCGTACCGGGTGGGCGCGGCCTGAGCCTCATGGGGCGTGCAGCACGGTCACGAGCGCCCTGCCCCGCCCCACCGAGGCCGTCACCCGCCCCCCCGCCGCCTCGTTGCTGACCGTCCAGCCGCTGCCGAGGGGAACAGAGGCGTCCCGCAGGGGCCAGCGGACGCCAGCGATGGCGACCCCGCGCAGGGGGCTGAAGGCGAGGACGCTGATGGTCGTTCCGAACGGGAGATCGAGAACGACATCTTCCCCGGGCAGGAGCGGGTGCCCGCTCTCGTCGCCGCTGTGCAGGGTGACCGCAAGGCCCTCCCCCGCGAGGCGCAGCCCACCCAGCACCAGTGCCGCCGTGTGGTCGAAGCGCCCGCCGAAGGCCCCCAGGAAGATCAGCTCGGTCGCTCCCCGTTCGCGCGCCACCCGCACGGCGAGTTCCCCGTCCGTCTCGTCCTTCGCCGCCGGGTGGACCTCGCGCGGGGCGTCCAGCCTCACCCCGTCCGAGGAGTCGAAGTCGCCCACCCAGGCATCCACCCCCACGCCGAGCGCCGCCGCGTGCCGCCCCCCGCCGTCCGCCGCCACCACGAGGTCGGGGCGGGGGAGGGCCTGCAGCGCCCCCGTCATCACCAGCCGCCCGCCCACCAGAATCCAGGCCGTCACGCCCGCTCCCGGTCGTCGGGGAGGGTCAGGATGCGGGCGAGGTCGAGGGTCAGCCGCAACGTGTCCCCCTGAATTCCCGCCGCCTCCCGCGCGCTCAGGTGCAGGGTGAGGGGACCCAGGGGGTGCTGCGCGGTAACCTCCGCCCCCGTGTCCGTGGTCCGCCGCGCCGTGACGGGAAGGGAGTCGCCCTCGCCCAGCCGCACGGCGTCCTCGGGGACGAGGTGGGCGCAGCCGTTCAGCCCCGGCAGGACGTTCGTGTGACCCAGGAAGGACGCCACCCAGGCCGTTGCGGGACGGGCGAAGACCGCCGCCGCCCCGCCCACCTGCACGATCCGCCCCGCCCGCATGACCGCTACCCGCGAGGCGACCGCCAGCGCCTCCCGTTGGTCGTGCGTGACGAGGAGCACGCCCGCGCCGACCCGCGCGAACAGCGCCCGCAGGTCCGAGCGGAGCCGGGCCCGCAGTTGCTCGTCCAGGTTGGAGAGCGGTTCGTCGAGCAGCAGCAGCGGTGAGCCCGTCGCCACCGCCCGGGCGAGCGCCACCCGCTGCGCCTGCCCGCCGGAGAGTTCCGTGGTCCGCCGGCCCGCCAGTCCCTCCAGGCCGACCAACGCCAGCGCCTCCCGTGCCCGCTTCTCGGCCTCAGCCCGGCTCGCCCCGCGTATTCGGGGCCCGTAGGCCACGTTCCCGAGCACATTCAAATGCGGGAAGAGGGCGTAGTCCTGGAAGACCAGCCCGACGTGCCGCGCCTCCGGGGGGAGGGCCGTCACGTCCCGTCCCCCGACGAACACCCGCCCCGCGTCCGGCCGTTCCAGCCCCGCCACGCAGCGCAGCACGGTGCTCTTGCCACAGCCACTGGGGCCGAGGAGGGCGACAGTCTCGTTAACGCCAACGCTCAGGGATACGTCCTCAACCGCGAGGGTCGCCCCAAAGCGTTTGGAGAGGTGCTGGAGGTCGAGGGCAGGTGGATTCATTGCAGGAGGATGACCGCCAGACGTTGCAACGCTGCGGCCAGGACCCCTGGGGGAACTGTCTCGATCACTTGAACGTCCCGCGCCTGCCAGTCCATCGTGTAGACGTGGGAGGCCAGGACCGCACCGCGTGTGCCTAACGTGTCGGGAAGGGTGATTTCCGAGGTGTAGCCCTTCACCCGCGAGGTGACTGGCATGCAGATCATCAGCCCGGTGCGCTCGTTGTACCGGGTATTGCTGACCACCAGGGCGGGGCGGCGGCCTCCCTGCTCATGGCCGAGGCTGGGATCGAAGGTGACCCAGATGAGTTGCCCCCGCTCCGGCGCGCTCACCAGTCCAGTTCCCGGCCCACCGGCCTGTACTCGGGCACGTCCTCATACCTCAGCGGCTCCTCGGGCAGTCCCGCCAGCAGCTCTTCGATACTCAGGTCGGGGCGCCAGACCGGGCGGCTGGCGGGCGACAGGCGGATTCCGCCATCCGCCGTCACCTCCAGCTCGTATTCCTGCCCGGCCTCCAGCGCCTCCTCCCGCACCACGCTCGCGGGCACCACGAAGCCCAGGCTGTTCCCGTGCCGACTGAGTTTCACGCGCATATCTCGCCTCCTGTCGGACAAAGTATGACATTCCCCGTCACGTCACCTCTCCCTCGCCGCCGTCGAGCAGGGTGAAGGCCAGGGCCGAGAGCAGCAGGAGCACGGTCGCCAGGGCGCACGCCTCGCCCAGGTTGCGCTCGCCGGGGCGGCCCAGCCGCTCGTACAGGCCCACGCTGAGGGTCGCCCACTCGGGCCGGGTCAGCACGAGCGTGGCGCCGAACTCGCCCAGCACGGTGGCGAGGGCGAGCGCCGCGCCTCCCCGGAAGGCCGGAAGCGTCAGGGGCAGCGTGACCGTGCGGTGAGCGGTCAGCGGCCCGGCCCCCAGGCTGCGCGCGGCCTCCAGCAGGCGGGGGGGCAGGGCGCGCAGGGCGGGCAGCAGGCTGCGGGTGACCAGGGGAAAACCCAGCAGCGTGTACGCCGCAATCAGCAAGGGGAGCGTCGCGGAGAGTGCTGGATAGGCAAGCAGATAACCCACGGCCAGGCTCACCGGGGACACCATCAGCGGCAGCAGTGACAGCAGGTCGAGCGTCCGCGAGCGGGCCAGCCACGCGCCGAGGGCGTGCAGACCACCCAGCAGCGCCGCGCCGATCAGCGCCATTCCGGCGAAGCGCAGGGTGTTGCCCAGCAGCAGCGGCGTATCGGGGTCGACCAGGACACCCCGCCAGAAGGTGAGGGTGGGCCCTCCGGTTCCCAGCAGGCCGCGAGCGACCACCGCGACCAGGGGCCCGAAGCAGATCAGCGCGGTGACGGCGAGCAGCCCCCACAGCAGCAGGGCCGCCCCGCCCCGCGCCGCCGGAAGCCCGGAGGTGGGAACACCCACCCCCCCGCGCGACAGCCGGACATATGCCCACGTTGCCCCCAGCGTCAACGCCAGTTGTCCGGCGATCAGGGCGCTCGCCTCGCTCAGCCGGAGTTGGTAGGCCGTCAGCGTGTAGATTTCCACCTCCAGCGTGGCGTACCGCTCGCCGCCCAGCGCCAGCGGCAGCCCGAAACTCAGCGCCGAGTACAGGAACACCAGGAGAAAGCCGGCGCTCAGCCCCGGCAGGGCGAGGGGCAGGGCCACGGTCAGCGCCGCCCGCAGGCCCGAGGCGCCCAGCGTCCGCGCCGCGCCCGTCAGCGCAGGCGGCACCCGTGAGAAGCCTCCGTACGCCAGCCGCACCATCACGGGCAGGTTGAAAAAGAGGTTGCCCAGGATGAGCAGGACGGGGGTTTCCTCCAGGTCGAGCCCGAGCGGCCCGGTCAGCCAGCCGCGCGGCCCCAGCAGCGCCGTGAGGCCCAGCACTGCCACGAGCGTGGGCGTCACGAAGGGCAGGAGCAGGAGGCGCAGCAGCAGGTCCCTGCCGGGCACCGCGTAACGGGAGAGCAGGTAGGCGAGGGGACCTCCCAGGGCGAGGGCGATGAGGGCGGAGGTGATCGCCTGTCCCAGCGTCCAGCCCAGGCGTCCCAGGAAGTAGGGGTCGCGCCAGACGGAGAGGTTGACGCCGCCCTCGGCCAGGGTGCGGCCCAGGGGCAGGGCGAGGAGCAGCCCCAGGAAGAGGACGGGCGGGAGCGCGAGGAGCCAGCCGCGCAGGGTGGGGGGGAAGTGGGGGGGCATGGGGGTTTGGGGTCAGGAGGGGGTTTTGGGGCAGGGGATCTTGCTGCGGTTTGCCCCCACCCCCCAGCCCCCTACCCCCAGAGGGGGCAGGGGGAGCTTTCCGCTGCGCTCGGCAAGGGGCCCGGCCCGTCGGGCGTGTGGTCGCTTCTCTTCACGCGCAAGGTTTGATCTTGCTGTGTTCCGAGCCGCGGGCCCACCGTCTCGCCGCGCGAGCAAGGCGGGGTGAAGGCTGTGCGAGTGCGAGTCTCTGGCAGGAACCGGCCGTCCACAGTTGACGGTTTTGGGAAGCACAAGCTTTGGCGCTTTTGGCTCCTCCCCCCTTGCGGGGGAGGCTGGGTGGGGGGTGGCAGGCGTCAGCCTGCCCAGCGTCCTCACCGCGCCCGCAGCACATTCGTCACCCAGGCGTCCACCAGCCGCTGCGGGTTGGCAAGGATTCCCGGCTTGACGGGAGGCACATCATGCTCCTGCGCGAACTTGAAGACCGGGTCGAGTTTGGTGCCTTTCACAGCGGGATAAACCCACATCCGGGTGGGGAAGTCGGCCTGCACGGGGTTCGAGAGCATGAAGTCCACGAATCGGCGGGCGAGTTCCGGCTGCCGGGCGCCCTTCAGGACGCCGACGCCTTCCAGTTGCCGGAAGGTGCTGCCGGGCAGGAAAAGGTTGGCGGTGGGGGCCTGGGCGGGGAGCTTCTTCGGGTTGTAGCCCTCGGCGTAGAACACCTCGGCGGCGGGGCTGCTCGCGTAGCTCAGGACGATGGAGTACTTGCCGCCGTTTTTACTGAAGTCCTTTTCATAGGCGTCCGTCCAGCCGCGCGTGACCTTCAGGCCGTTCGCGCGGGCCTCGCGCCACCAGGCCCAGGCGCCCGCCTCGCCGTAGTGGTTCACGGTGGCGAGCAGGAAGGCGAGGCCGGGGCTGCTCGTGGCCGGGGAGGGCACGACCGTCAGGCGGGCGTACTGGGGCTTTTTCAGGTCGTCGAGGCTCCTCGGTAGGGCCAGGCCTGATTTCTGGAAGTACGCCCGGTCGTAGTTCAGGGCCACGAAGCCGTAGTCCACCGTGTTCAACAGGCCCGTCTCGTCCAGGCGGTAGGCCGCGGGGACTTTCGAGAGGGCGGGCGACCTGTACGCTTCCAGAATCCCGGCGGCGCGCGCGCGGGGCAGCAGCGTGTTGTCCAGACCGTACACCACGTCGGCGATGGGGGCGCGGCGGGTCAGGATCAGGCGGTTCAGGAGTTCCCCCGCGTCACCCCCTTTCACAAAGCGCACGCGGGCGCCGTTCGCCTTTTCGAACTGGGCCACGAGCCCTTTATCCACGTCGAACGAGTCGTGGGTGATCACCGTCAGGGTGGTCTGGGCATGGGCGGCGCCGACGAGGAACAGGCCGAGCATCAGGGCTTTCCGCATAAAAAATTCCCCCTCGCGTCACGAAGGGGAAGCGCACACGGGGCGCAGGGCGGACCCTGGCTCCCGCGCATCACGCTCCCTCCGCCGGTATGACCCGGATCAGGTTCCTGGGGTGTCTCTCAGCCCCGCTCCGGCCTGCTCAGGCACGGCGCGTGGGCACCCCCGGTGACGCACCGGGATGATAGCGCACTACCCTGGGCCATGACCTTTCATCTGGTGGCGTGGGCTGTTCTGCTGGATCCAGTGGGGCGCGTTCTGCTCGCCCGCCGCGCGGATGTCTCCTATGGGGCGGGCCTGTGGGGCTTACCGGGCGGCCACGTGGAGAGGGGCGAGGGCCTGGCGGGGGCGGCGGCGCGCGAGGCGTGGGAGGAGGTCGGCGTGCGGGTTGATCCAGACGACCTGCAATTTCTGGGCGTCAGCCGCTACGACCTGGGGGAAGTGACCGGCGCCGACTTCGTGTTCGCGGCCAAGGTCTGGGAGGGAGTGCCCCGACCCCTACTCCAGACTTCGGAGGTCGGCTGGTTCACGCCGGGCGCGCTGCCGCAGGACTGCCTTCCCTGGTTGCCGGGCGTGTTAAAGGCCCACCTCCTGGACGGCAGGCGTCTCTCCGAGCAACTGGACGGCGTGCAGGGTCTGCGGGTGTTCCCCGAAGGGTAACGAGGGAAACTGGCGCCTCCTGCTTCCATCTGAAATACTTTCATTTGAAATGACTAGTAGAGATTCCTCCCATTCCCCCGACGAGCTTTACCGGCTCGTTCGGCAGACGTTGCGCTTGTCGCGGCGCTTCCGGCAGGTGCTGGACGAGCCGCTGGAGCAGGCCGTCAACCTCAACACCAAGGAAGTCCTGGTTCTCGCCGCCGTGATGGACGGGCTGGACACGCCCGGGGCGGTGGCCGAACACCACCGGCTGCCCGCCCCCACCGTGACCCGCATCGTGACCAAGCTGGCCGCCCAGGGCCTGCTGGAGCGCGTGACGGACCCCGCCGACCTCCGCCGCCAGCGCCTGCGCCTGACCCCGGCGGGCGAGGCGACGCGGACCCGTACCCGCGCGGCCTCGCAGGACATCGTGCAGGCCCACTTCGGGCACCTGCCGCCTGCCCAGGTCCACGCGGCGCTCGTCGCCCTGGAAGGGCTGGAGGCGGCCCTCGCCCCCTCGCGCGAGGAGGTGAGCCTGTGAATACCCCCAACCTCTCCCACCGGGATAAGATTCTGGCCTTCGTCGGCATCCTCATGGTGCTGTTCCTCTCCAGCCTGAACCTGACGGTGGTGGGCAGCGCCATGCCGCGCGTGATCGCCGACCTGGGCGGCTTTCACCTGTACGCCTGGGCCTTCACGGCGTACTCGCTCGCCACGACGATCACCATCCCCATCGTCGGCACGGTCAGCGACCGCTACGGCCGCCGCCCGCTGATCCTGCTGGGGATCGTGGTGTTCGCGCTGGGCAGCGTGCTGCTGGGCCTCTCGCAGAGCATGGGGCAGCTCATCGCGCTGCGTGCCCTCCAGGGCATCGGCGGCGGCACCCTCATGGCGATGAGCTTCACCGCCATCGCCGACCTGTTCACGCCCATCGAGCGCGGGCGGTATCAGGGGTACACCGGGGCCGTCTGGGGCGTCAGCAGTGTGGTGGGGCCGCTCGTCGGCGGCTTCCTCACCGACCACCTGGGCTGGCGCAGCGTGTTCTTCGTGAACGTCCCCTTCGCGCTGCTGGCGGTGTATTTCGTGTGGCGCTTCTTCCGGCTGCCCGCCCCGACCGGCCCGCGCACGCACCGAACCTTCGATGCCCTGGGCGCGGCCCTGCTCGGCGGCACGGTGGCGGCCCTGACCCTGGCCCTGTCGTGGGGCGGCGGCACCTACGCCTGGGACAGCGCCCGCATCCTGGGCCTGCTCGCGGCCACGCTCGTCCTCGGTGGCCTGTACGTGCGGCACAGCGCGCGGCAGGAGCAGCCCATCCTGAACCTGCGGCTGCTGCGCGACCCGGCCATCTCGCTCGCGTCCGCGGCGGGCTTCCTGACGAGCGCGGGCATGTACGCCGCGATCCTGTACCTGCCCCTGTACATGCAGGGCGTGCGCGGCAGCAGCGCCAGCGGGAGCGGCCTGGCCCTCGCGCCCCTGATGCTCGGCATGATCACCACGAGCACCCTCAGCGGGCAGATCGTGAGCCGCACCGGGCGGTACAAGCTGCTCATCCTGGGCGGTGCGTTTGTCGCCACCGTCGCCCTGCTGCTGAGCACCACGCTCGGCACCGTCACCCCGCTGTGGATCGCGGTCGGCCTGATGGTGCTGCTGGGCATCGGTCTGGGCCCGGTGAACAGCCAGCTCACGCTCGCGGTGCAGAACGCCGCGCCGCGTGACCAGCTCGGCAGCGCCACGAGCGGCAACCAGTTCTTCCGCCAGATCGGGGGCACGCTCGCGGTCAGCCTGTTCGGGGCGCTCGTCAATGCCCAGCTCGCGGGGAACCTCGGCGCGCAGCTTCCGGCGGGAGCCCGCGCGCTGCCCGCGCCGGTGCGGGAGGCCATCGCTAACCCCAACCTGCTCTCCAGCCCTCAGGCGACCGGGGAGTTGGAGGCGGCTCTGGCCCGGCTGGGACACCCCGACCTCTTCGCCCCCATCCTGAACGCCCTGCGCGGGGTGATGGCCGGAGCCATCGACCACGTGTTCCTGATTGCGGGCCTGCTCGTGGGGGTGGCCTTCCTCGTCACGCTGGCCCTGCCCGAGCGGCCCCTGGCCGGACGGAAGGTGGCACCCCGTGCGGAGGCCCCCGAAAGGCGGGAGGCGGCGGCGACCGATTGAAGCTCGGCGGACAGAGGGGTCGGGACCTGGGCAGAACATCCGGGTCCCGGCTCATTATCTCCCGAGTTGCGCGACCCGCTCGGGCGCCTGCTCCCCCTCGGCGGCAATGCCGAAGAAGTTCACGCGGCCCACCGAGTCGAAGCCCACGACCACGGCCCAGATCGTCTGGTGGTCCAGCTCGAAGGTCGCGCTGCGGACGTAGTACGTGCTGCCCGCGTCGGTAAAGGTCCGCTCGCCCAGCACCTGCCGCTCGGCCCCGTAGGTCTTCACGCCCGCCTCCCGGTAGGCGCGAAAGGCCGCGAGCGTGCCCCACTCGGCCTGCACCTCGGGGGTAAAGGCCTGCCACACGCGCTCCACCCGCACCGCGTAGAAGTCAGCGATCAGGGCGCGGCCACGGGTCAGGGCCTCCTGCTCGGCCGGGGTTTTGGGGGCGGGGGGGACGGGAAGGGTCGTCTGTGCCGCGCTCGCCGGGGCCAGCAGCGCGAGGCACAGGGTCGCGGTCCGCAGCAGCGTCTTCATGCCCCAGCGTAGACCCGGGGGAGCGGCCATGCAGTCAGGGAAGCGACGATTCGGCCCGGCTGTAGAGGGCTCGCTCGGCCAGCACCCGCTCGATCACCGCCGCCACCCCGTCCTGGGTATTGGTCAGGGTGATCTCGTCTGCCGCCTCCAGAGCCTCCGGTTCCGCGTGGCCCATCGCCACCCCGTGCCCCGCCCAGGCAAGCATCTCCGCGTCGTTCGGCGCGTCGCCGAAAGCGAGAACCTCCTCCCGGGCAATGCCCAGGCGCGCGCAGAGCCGCTCCAGGCCCCACGCCTTGCTGACCCCCTCGGCCAGGACCTCCAGAAAGGGGGCGCCCGAGTGGGTGACGGCGAAGCCGCCCAGGTTCAGGGCGCGTAACTCGGCCAGCAACTCGCGCGGCGTCAGGGTCGTGTGCCGCACGATGAATTTCAGGCTGGGGAGGGCGAGCACGTCGTCGAGGCTGAAGGCACCCATCTCAACGGGCTCGCGCTTGTGGTCCTCGAACTGGGCGATGGCCGCGTAGCCCTCCTGGGCCACGAAGACCTCGCCCCCCTGGCGCACGCTGACAAACAGCACGCCGGGCACCCGTGCCGCCAGGGCCAGGGCCAACGCTCGCTGCGCTGCCTCTTCCACGTGTGCCTCGAACAGCACCTCGCCCGTCCCGAGGTGAACACCGTGGGCGCCGTTGCCGCACAGGGCGTACTCCGTGAAGCCCGCCGCCTCCGCGATGCGCCGTACTCCACGCGGCTGCCTGGCCGTGACCGGAACGACATGAATCCCCGCCGCCCGCGCCGCGTCCAGGGCCGCCCGCGTCCGCGCACTCACGCTCAGGTCCGGGCGCAGCAGCGTCCCGTCGAGGTCCGTGGCGATCAGCCGGATCACCGCGCCTCCAGCACCACGACCGCCGAGGCATGCTCCTTGGTGTGGGTCAGCGTCAGGTGGGCGACCCAGCCGCGCGCCCCCAGTTCCGCCGCGATCTCGGGCACGAAGCCCAGCACTGGCGGCGCGAAGGGGAAGGGGCCGTCCGGCGTGCGCTCGCGCTCGACCCAAACGTCGCGCCAGCCGTGGGGGCGGGGCCAGACCTTCTGAAACGCCTCCTTCGCCGCGAAGCGGGCCGCGAAGCTGGGGGCGGGGTCGGCGAGCCGCGCGCAGTAGGCGAGTTCGGGGGGGGCGAAGAGTTTCAGCGCCCGGTCCCCCTCGCGGGCGAGCAGGCCCCGGATGCGCTCGATCTCGATCAGGTCGTGTCCGATGGCGACGATCATGGGGGGCAGGATAGGCGCCTGGCCCGTGGAGGGGGCGCGCGAGACTCTATCCTTCCCCCGATGTCCACGCCGCCCCCCGCCCTCTTTCCCGACCTGCGCCTGCCCACCATCGCCGGAATCCTGCGGGCCGGGGAGGCGCGGTGGCGCTCGGCAGGCGTCTCGCGTGTGCGCGTCTTCGGCTCGGTGGCGCGGGGCGAGGCGGACGGTTCCGCCGACATCGACCTCCTGGTGGACTTCGCGGGTGAGGCGGGTCTCCTCGACCTGATGCGCGCCCGGACCGTGTTCGAGGCCCTGCTGGGCCGCCGCGTGGACGTGATGACGGAGGGTGGACTCAAGGCCCCGCTGCGCGGCGAAGTCCTGGCCGACGCGGTGGACGTGCTTGATGTGCCCCAGCCGCCCCCCGACACGCACCGTGAGAAACGCTGGCGCTGGCGGGTCTTCGACCTGCTCGACGCCCTCGACCGGGTGACACGCTATACGGCGGGGCACACCCTCACGACGTTCCTGGCCGACGAGCGCAGCCAGGACGCGGTGGTGCGGAACCTCGCGCGGCTGGGTGAGACGACCAAGTTCATTCCCCAGAACGTGCAGGACGCCAACCCTAGTGTTCCCTGGATTCTACTGCGGGATGTGCGGAACCTCGTCGCCCACGACTACTTCGGGATCGATCCAGCGCTGGTGTGGCACACGGCACGGGTGGAACTGCCCCGGCTGCGACCCGCGCTTCAGGCGCTGGCGGACGGGGAAGAGGATGCGGAGGGCGGGGCGTAGGTGACGGGTTCGCGCCACGGTCCCTACGTCCAGGGCAATGCCGCCCGCTCCCCCCAGTACCGTTCCGGCGACTGCGCCAGGTCGCCCAGCGCCCCCAAGTCCACGCTCAACCCGAGTGCTCCCACGTTGCTGCGGAGCTGTTCCACGGTCGTCGCCCCGCTCAGGACCACGTCGGCCCAGGGCTGGGCGAGGGCGGCGGCGAGGGCAACCGCATCCGGCGTTGTCCCCAGCCCCCCCGCGAGGTCGGCCAGGTGGGGGTGAACGTCCCCCCGGCCCGTCAGGCCGCGTAGGGTTAGCCTGCCATTCGCCACCGCCTCCTTGACCACCACGCTCCAGCCCGCCGCACGGGCCTCGGCCAGCGCCCCACCCACCGAGGGTTCGAGGAGATTCCACGTGGCCTGCACCACGCTGAACGGGTTCACTCCATCCACCCGCACGTTCAGTGCCCGCCGCAGCGTTTCCGCCTGCCGGGAACCGCTGGTAGACAGACCCACCCGCACGCCGCTCGCGGCCAGTTTGGCGAGCCGCGCCAGCACCTGCTCGTCCCCCAGCACGCCCGTTTCCAGGGTGGCCGAGTGAATCAGGTACACGTCGGGGTGGCGGCCCAATGCCGCGAGCGTCTCGGGCCACTGCCGCTCCAGCGTGGCGAGCGAATGATCCTTGACCTCGTGCTGCTCGGCGTCCGCGCGCCAGCCCGCCGTGTACGTGTAACCCCACTTGCTGCCGACGACCGGGTAGTGGCCGCGCGCCCTGAGCCAGCCTCCCAGAAACTCCTCCGCCTGCCCGTAGCTCCGCGCCGCGTCGAAGTAACGCAAGCCTGCCGTCCAGGCCGAGTCCAGCACGGCCCAGGCACGCGCCCGCAGGGCTTCCACGTCTTTCCCCGAACCCACATCCTCCCCGTGCCCCAGGTTGATGTACCCGGGCCGTCCCAGTGCGGCAAGACCCAGGCCGAGACGGGGAGTACCGGGCGGGAGCAGGGGTGAAGGCATGGAGCCGTATCGTCGGCTCGGAGAAGGATCTCCGGGGCCCCTCGTCTAGATTTTTGGCTCCTCTGTCAGATTTCAGAAAGAAAATGTGGCAATACTTTAGGCTAGTTAAAGAAGTCCCTCATGTGGTGTGACGGGCGTGTCAGGAGAGCGTATGCACGAAGCGAAAAAAGCGCTGAAGGTGGCCCCTTTCAACCTCGACGACATGGTGCGCGGCGAGGACGGCGAGCTTTACCACCTGCCCACCCTGCGGGCGCTGCACAGCGCGGGCCGCCTCTCGCGCGAGAGCGCCGGGTACCTTCTGTTGATGCAGCGGGTGCTTCAGTCCGCGCGCCTGATCGCCTGAGCGTTACATCCACCCGTCGAGCCCAGCCCCATGTGAGCTGGGCCTATTTTTTCGGGCGGTTCAGCCCTGTCCTCACGACGGGTCATTCCACCAGGGCTTCCGCCTCGATCTCCACCAGATGCCGGGGATCAATCAGCGCGGCGACCTGCACCATCGTGGTGACCGGGCGGATGGCACCGAACACCTCCCCGTGCGCTCGCCCGATGTCCTCCCACTGGCCGATGTCGGTGACATAAAGGCGCGTGCGGACGACATGTTCCAGTCCCGCGCCCGCCTCCTCCAGTGCGCCCCGGATGATCTCCAGAGCGGCGCGCGTCTGCCCGTAAGCATCCCGGACGGCCACTACCTCCCCGTTCACCGTGGCCGTTGTTCCCGCCACGTGAACAACATTTCCAACCCGCACCGCCCGCGAGTACCCGACCACGCTCTCCCAGGGGGAGGTCCCGCCGATGTTCCGCCTCATTCGCAGAGCCTACGCCGGGAACCGCCGTCCAGCCCTCACGACCGTGCCCGTGCGAACGTTTCGCGTTTGTAGTACACTTACCTAACGAGCGTTAGGCAACCCGCGACAACCCTGGAGGAGTCCCCATGACCCAGACCCTGCCCGCTAACGAGACTGCCGAGCAGCACGCCGCTTTCGAGGCCCGCATCGCCCGCGGCGAGAAGATCGAGCCCGGCGACTGGATGCCCGCCGAATACCGCCGCCAACTGATCCGCATGATCTCCCAGCACGCGCACTCCGAGGTCGTGGGCATGTTGCCCGAGGGCGAGTGGATCACCCGCGCGCCGAGCCTCAAGCGCAAGACCATCCTGATCGCCAAGGTGCAGGACGAGGCGGGGCACGGCCAGTACCTCTACCACGCCGCCGAGACGTTGGGAATCACCCGCGAGGAGATGCTCGACGCGCTGCTGAGCGGCAAGGCCAAGTACTCCTCCATCTTCAACTACCCCACGATGACCTGGGCCGATGTGGGCATGATCGGCTGGCTGGTGGACGGCGCCGCGATCAAGAACCAGACCATGCTGGCGGGCTGCTCCTACGGTCCTTACAGCCGGGCGATGGTCCGCATCTGCTCGGAGGAGACCTTCCACCACAAGCAGGGCAAGGAGATGATCGTCGCCTACGCGCAGGGCACCCCCGAGCAGAAACAGATGGCCCAGGACGCCCTGAACCGCTGGTGGTGGCCCGCCCTGATGATGCTCGGCCCGCACGACGCCGACAGCCCGAACACGGGCGCCCTGGCGAAGTGGGGCATCAAGCTCAAGACGAACGACGAGGTTCGCCAGGAGTTCATCAACGAGCATGCGCCGGAGCTGCTGGAGGCCGGGCTGACCATCCCCGACCCCGACCTGCACCAGGACGAGCAGGGGAACTGGCGACACGGCCCGATCAACTGGGACGAGTTCTGGGCGGTCATCAAGGGCCAGCAGGGTCTGAATAAGGAACGCCTCGGCGCCCGCCAGCAGGCCCACGAGGACGGCGCCTGGGTGCGCGAGGCGATGCAGGCCTACGCGGCGCGGCAAGTGAGCCAGGCAGCCGATTGATCTTTTACCCCTCCCCCTTGAGGGGGGAGGCTGGGACTCGTAGAGCTGCTCGCAGAGGGGGTGAACGGGCCCGGCGTCGAGAGAACGTCATTCCCTCACCCCCTTCACTCACCCAAGGAATGCCGATGACCCAATCTGCAACCGATACCCAGTGGCCCCGCTGGGAGGTCTTCAAGCAAGACGCCCCGAATAGGCCCTATCAGGCCGTGGGCAGCGTCCACGCCGGGGACCCCGACCACGCCCTGCTGACCGCCCGCAACGTCTTCGTGCGCCGTCCCTCCGCCGTGAGCCTCTGGACGGTGCGCGAGTCTGACATCCTCACCGCTACCCCGGAAGAGATCGCGGCCCGCGCGGAAGTGCTGGAAACCCCCGGCGAGGCGGGCACCTACCACGTGGGCCTCAAGCGCACCCACAAGCGCTCCATGACCTTCGTTGATCTCGTCGGCACCGTCGAGGCGAGTGGACCCGGCGACGCGCTGCGGCAGGCGCGGGAGCAGTACCCCGACGCCCTGACCTGGCTCGTCTTCCCCAAGTCCGCCGTCGTTCGCACCGACGACGACCCCGGCACGGTCGAGAGCTGGTTCGCCCCCGCCAAGGACAAGACCTACAAGCAGCAGCAGTTCTACGGCGTGATCGGCAAGCACGTGGGCGAACTCAAGCGCGAGGGCCGCATGCCCCAGCGCGTGAACGAGGAACCCCACGTCGGCGAGCAGAAGGTGTACGACCACCCACACGACAAGGCGCCGAAGGTGCAGCGATGATGGAGCCCATCACGACCCTCACCCCCACCCAGACGGAAGCCCTGATCCGCAAGCTCACCGCCCTCGCCGACGACGAGATCATCCTCGCGCACCGGGACGGCGAGTGGACCGGGCACGCGCCGATCCTGGAGGAGGACATCGCCCTCGCCAACATCGCGCAGGACGAGCTGGGGCACGCGACGCTGTACCTTGACCTGCGCCGGGCGCTCGACGGCTGCGACGCTGACCGCCTCGCCTTCTTCCGGGGGGCGGATGAGTACACGAACGTCCGCTTAGTCGAGTTGCCCAAGGGCGACTGGGCTTTCACCATGCTCCGTCAGTTCCTCTTCGACGCCTACGAGGCGCTGTGGCTGAGCGCGGCGCAGAAGAGCAACTACGTCCCGCTGGCCGAGATCGCCGCCAAAGCCGTCCGTGAGGAAAAGTTCCACCTCCAACACACGGCCCTCTGGGTGGAACGTCTCGCGCTGGGCACCGAGGAGAGCCGCCGCCGCATGCAGAACGCGCTGAACGAACTGTGGCCCCACGTCGCCCAGCTCTTCGCCCCGCTGCCCGGCGAGGCCGATCTCGTGGCCGTCGGAATCCTGCCCGAATTGGAAAAGGTGCGCGCCAGTTGGGAGAGCTTTGTTCTGCCCCACCTGACCGAGAAGTGCGACCTCCTCCTGCCGATGGTTCCGGCTCAAGCTCAGGAAGGGCGGGAGGTTCACACCGAACACCTCGCGCCCCTGCTCGCCGAGATGCAGAGTGTGGCGCGGCAGCACGCGAACGCCGAGGTCTGGTGATCGTATGACCACCGCTCACGTCACCCCCGAACAGGTCTGGACTGCCCTGGCTGCCGTCCCCGACCCCGAAATCCCCGTCGTGTCCGTCACCGATATGGGCATGGTCCGGGACGTGACGGTGGACGGCGGGCACGTGACCGTCACCTTCACCCCCACCTTCTCCGGTTGCCCCGCACTGCACGTCATCCGTGACTCCATCGGCGAGGCCGTGCGCGCCCTGGGTGTGGAGGACGTGGAGGTCCGCAGCACCCTCACGCCCCCCTGGACGACCGACTGGATTCAGCCCGACGCCCGCGAGCGGCTGCGCCAGTACGGCATCGCCCCGCCCGCCCCCGCCGAAGCCTCCCCCCTCATCACCCTCGACCCCGACCCCACCCGATGCCCCCGCTGCGGCTCGCTGAATGTGAGGATGACGGCCAGCTTCGGTCCCACGTTGTGCAAGCGGCTCTACGTGTGCGACTCGTGCAGGGAGCCGTTTGAGGGGTTTAAGAGTGTGTAGATTCTAAGAGTGCGTATAATTGGAGCACAAACGAAACATCTCCCAGCTCTAGAAGAAGGCTGAAGTGGGGCTGAGGAGAGATTGAGGAGGAAGCTGCTTGAAAGACAGATTACGCCTACTACAAAAAATGCTCTCGGTGGTGGGGGCCTTGAGTTTTTGTAGTGTGGGCCTGGCCACTACTACCACTAGCAGTAATTTTTCTAGAGCATTGAATACTGCCATTGGGGTTCCTGTCGTATCCACTTTGGACCCCAAGCTGCTTGCCGAGAAGAAGCCATTTTTATCTGCGATAGGTAAGGACCTTTCGGGCTACCTAGGGATGAAATGTCGAGATGTAGAATACCTGCCCTTTGGGCCTAATATGTCGGCGTTCCCTAAATTTCTCGAATACATGAATTCAAAATACCGTGTCGTGGAGTCAAGGCGCATAGGAAATAGGAAAAATTATGGCGACGCCGGAGGAAGGGAAGAAATTAACGCGTATTACAAAGTATACCTTAAATCAGGAAAACAGACGCTTTTTGGCCTAAAAATTTCTACGCTCTACTATAGTTTTGGGCACAATCCTCAAAGCTCTAGTTTCGAGAGTCGAAAACCCTCGGGTGCTGCTGTTTCGATCTGTAAGCCTTAAGTGTCTACTCGTTTAGGAAGACATATGACCACCTTCCCCACCCCTGATGTCCTTCGCCCCGCCTCTTACGTCTACGGCACCTGGCACGCCAACCCCGACGGCCAGACCCTCTACGACGCCGTGTATGGCCGCCCCGTCGCCGTCATCTCCTCCGAGGGGGTGGATTTTGCCGAGGCGTTGCGCTATGGGCGCGAGGTGGGCGGCCCGGCGATTCGCAAGTTGACCTTCCATACTCGGGCGCGAATGCTGCGGGCGCTGGCGACCTACCTGACCGAGCGCAAGGAGGACTACTACGCTCTCAACCTGCTGACGGGCGCGACCCGCCGCGACGGCTGGGTGGATATCGAGGGCGGCATCGGGACCCTCTTCAGCTACGCCAGCCTTGCCCGCCGCGAGCTGCCCGACGAACGCTTCCTGCCCGATGGCAAGGTGGAGCGGCTGGGCAAGGGCGGGACCTTCGTGGCCCGGCATCTCCTCGTGCCGCGCGAGGGCGTGGCGGTGCAGATCAACGCCTACAACTTCCCGGTGTGGGGGATGCTGGAAAAGCTCGCCCCGGCCTTCCTCGCGGGGATGCCCAGCCTGGTGAAGCCCGCGCCGCAGACGGCCTATCTCACCGAGCGGGTGGTGCGCGACATCATCGCCTCGGGCCTGCTGCCGGAGGGGGCGCTGCAACTCGTGACGGGCGACCCCGGCGACCTCCTCGACCACCTGGAGGAGCAGGACATGGTGGCCTTCACGGGCTCGGCGGCGACCGCGGCGAAGCTCAAGGTGCACTCCACCATCGTCGCCCGCAACGTGCCCTTCAACACCGAGGCCGACAGCCTGAACGCCTCCGTGCTGGGCCTGACGGTGAGGCCGGAGGACCCCGAGTTCGCCCTCTTTGTGCGTGAGGTCGCCCGCGAGATGACGGGCAAGGCCGGGCAGAAATGCACCGCGATCCGGCGAGCCATCGTGCCGCGTGACCGGGTGGAGGAGGTCGTGGCCGCGCTCCGTCAGGAATTGAGCAAGGTCACGGTGGGCGACCCCTCCCGCGACGACGTGCGGATGGGTGCCCTCGTCAGCACCGAGCAGCGCGAGCGGGTGCGGCGGACGCTGGATGCCCTCAAAGCCGAGACGAGCATCGTCATCGGCGGCGAGGAGCGCGAGCTGCTGGGCGGCGACCGTGAGAAGGGCGCCTTCCTCGACCCGACCCTGCTGCTGTGCGAGTCGCCCCTCACGGCGCGTGGCCCTCACGAGCTGGAGGCATTCGGCCCCGTGGCGACGCTGCTCCCCTACGACACGTTGGAGGAGGCGGTGCAGCTCACCCGCATGGGCCGCGGCTCCCTCGCCGGAAGCATCGTGACGCACGACCGCGCCGAGGCGACCGACCTCGTGATGGGCATGGCGAGCACCCACGGGCGCCTCCTCGTCCTGAACCGCGAGAACGCGAAGGAGAACACCGGGCACGGCTCCCCGCTGCCGCAGCTCAAGCACGGCGGCCCCGGGCGCGCGGGCAGCGGCGAGGAGCTGGGCGGCCTCTCGGGCATCAAGCACCACATGAACAAGGTGGCGGTGCAGGCCGACCCGACGACCCTCGCCGCGATCACCCGTGAGCACGTCGTGGGCGCCGAGGTGCGCGAGGACGCGCTCCACCCCTTCCGCAAGTCCTTCGACGAGATTCAGGTCGGGGACAGCCTCCTTACCCACCGCCGCACGGTCACCGAGGCGGACATCGTGAACTTCGCGGGCCTGACCGGCGACCACTTCTACGCCCACGTGGACGAGATCGGCGCGAAGGAGGGCATCTTCGGCAAGCGGGTGGCCCACGGCTACTTCCTGATCTCCGCCGCCGCCGGGCAGTTCGTGTCCCCCGCACCCGGCCCGGTGCTGGCGAACTACGGCCTGGAGAACCTGCGCTTCGTCGAGCCCGTCGGCATCGGCGACACCATCCGCACCCGACTCACTTGCAAGCGCAAGATCCGCAAGGACCTGCGCCCCGGCGAGACGCGCCCGACCGGCGTGGTCGAGTGGCACGCCGAGATCACGAATCAGCGAGACGAACTCGTGGCGACCTACGACATCCTCACGCTCGTGGAGCGGGCACGGGACGAGGCCGACGCTTAACCGTTTTCGGGGCGGGCCGGGTGGCTGAGGAGAGCTGCCCGGCTGCCCTATGGTCGAGGTTCCTTAGGGAACGGTCATGACGCAGGGTGAGAACTTCCCCCGAGGGTGGGCTACGTTGAGCGGAGCCCGTGCTGACGAGGCACGGCTCGCCACACGGTTTTCCCCGTCCCGCCGAGCTTGAAGGCGGCGCGGTTTCCCTGCCCCCAGGAGACGAATGAACGTTTCAGAGCTGATCCAGACGTATTTCGACGCCCCAAGTACCGAACGCCTTGGCCGCGAGGCTGGGTTGAGCGCCGCCGATGCCGAACAGGTATTGCGCGCCGGATTGCCCTTGCAACTGGGTGCCCTCGCCGACCACGCCCGCACGCCCGGGGGACGGGCCGACATCGGGGAGGCCCTCGGGTCCCTGCCCGCCTTTACCAGCGTCGCGGACGCCCTGAGCAGCCCGGAGGGGGCGAGCCAGCTCGGACAGGCGGGCGCACTCCTGGCCCCCGCCCTGCTGGGCGACCGGGCGGAGAGCATCGCCGGACAGGTGGCGGGCAACCTGGACCGGGGCAGCGTGCAAAGGCTCCTGCACCTGTCCCTCCCCCTGCTGCTGAGCTTTCTGGGGCAGCGCGGCCTGACCACCGCGAACGTGGGGAGCTTTCTTTCAGAACTTGGGGGAAGACCGGGCGGCGCGGCAGACGGAGCACAGGTCATCACCGCCACGGGTGGGAGTTCTGCTCCAGCAGGAACCGGTGTCCAGGGGGCAAGCGCGGACACTGGGCCACTCACCCCGGAGGGCCTGATCAGCTTCCTGAAAGCTGAGTTCGGCGGAGCGGCAGCAGACCGCCTGGGCCGGGCGGCGGGGTTCAGCGGCGGAACGGCGGCCCGCGCGACCCTGGCCGCCCTCCCCCTCGTGCTGCACGCCATCGCGGGTAAGGGCAGCACCGGGGAGGGTGCCGCGGACCTTCTCAAACGCAGCCGCGACTTCGACCGCCTGACCGAGGCGGGCGGCGGGTTGAACGCGGCCCTGCTGAGCGACGCGGCCGAGACTGCGCGGATCGAGGGCCAGGGTCGGGGTCTGATCGGCTCTCTGTTCCCGAACGTGGACCGCGTCACGGGACGGTTGGGCTCGGCGGTCGGGGGTTCGGGGGCGAACGCGGGCCGCCTGCTCGCCCTGCTGACCCCGCTGGTGCTGGGACTGCTCGCTCGCCGTGCGCGGAGCCTGGACGCCCCAGCCTTCAGCCGTCTGCTGGGCGGTCTGGGCGGCGGCCTGACGGGAATGCTCCCCCCGGGAATGACGGGCCTCGCCTCCCTCCTGACCCCGGTAACGACGGAAACGGTGGTGGCCGCCACGCCGACGGTCAGGGTGACGGAAGCTTCCCCCGCACCGCCTCCAACTCCACCCACGGCCCCCCCGACCCCGCCCACGACCGTCACGACGACCACTGAGCGTCGGCGCGGCTTTCCCTGGTGGATTATTCCACTGCTGCTCGTGCTGCTCCTCGGGGGTTGCTGGCTGGTCCAAAACCGGCAGGGAACGACACCGGCGAGCGGCACTCCGACGGGGGCAACCGGAGATGCGATTCTGGTCACGCGTCCGGCGCCCGGAGCGACCGTCCCCGCAGACGACTTCGTGATGAGCGGCACGGGCCCGGCGGACGACACGCTCCAGATTGGGGAGGGGGGCCAGCCCGTCGCCAGTGTTAAGGTCGGCCCCGACGGCAGATGGGAGGCCGCCATTCCCGCCCCGACTCCCGGCGAACACACCTACACGGTGACCGGCCAGGGAGGGGCGTCCGGTGAAGTCCAGGTCAGCGTGACGGGGACGGACGGCACGGCGACTCCGGGTGGGACGACGGATACGGCCTCTCCCAGGAACGGCACCACTGCGACGGGCGGCACTGCCCCGGGCACAGCCGCCGGGGGTGACGCGGGTGGAGCGCCAGCGTTTGCCATCACCGGGCCTGCCGCGGGCGCGCAGCTTCCCGCCGGGGGCTTTACCTTGCGCGGCGCCGGCACGCCCGGGCAGACGTTGCAGGTCTTCGAGGACGGCACGAGCCTTGGCAACGTGACGGTCGCCGAGGACGGCACCTGGACCCTGGAGGTGCCCAGTCCCGCAGCGGGCAATCACACCTACAGCGTGCGGGGGCCGGGCGGCGGCGAACTCGGGCAGGTCAGCGCGACGGTTGCGGCGACGACTGGGAATGCCAGCGCGGCAAACTGCACCCGGGACTATACCCTCAGCATCACCGACGGCCAGACCGTGAGTGAGCCTTTCCGGTTCGGCGGTGTGGGCCAGGGCGAGGGCTACAGCGTGACCGTCAAGCGCGGCGAGCGCACCGTTGGAACCAAAGCCGTCCGCCTTGACGCCACCTGCGGCTGGAGTTACCAGAGCAGGCCCGGCCCGGGTGCGGTGACCTACGAGGTTCGCCCGTTGGGACAGGCGGACGCTGCGCCGCTGAGCACCGTAACCCTGACGGTGCAGGATTAACCTCTTGACTCGAAGAGCCGCTCCCGCCGGGGCGGCTTTTCCCGTTCCCCCTCAGCGGCTGACGGTCCAGATGCCCGCAAAGTCCGCAAACTGGGTGTCGGTGTCGGGCGTCGCGTACGCGCTGATGCTGCCGTCGAGGTACAGGGCGTCTGGACAAGCCAACGTGTCCCGGAAGAACACCGCGAAGCTGTGAAAGTTCACCGGCCCCGCGCTGACCGCGAAGCGGACCTGTCCGTCCTTACAAACGCCGACCCCACTCCGAACCTTGAAACTCGTTCCTTCCGGGTTGAAGGCTGGATGAAGCCTCCCGCCCCGCACCAGCAGAGGCCCCGATTGCGTGGCGAAGGTTGGCCGGATGTTCATGCGCCGGTACGCTTGGGTTTCCGTCACACCCGCCCGCTCCCCCTTTACCCAGAACACACCGTTGGGAAGCAGGGCAAAATTTCCACCCGAACGGGCGTTGTTGATCCCCACCAGTGTCCGCCCCTGCTCGACGTGAAGTCCGAGTGGCTCCAGCCCGGGGCCATAGATACCGCTGTTGGTGGCGAACAGCACCCGCACGCCCTCTTTACGCAGCCGCTCCTTGACCTCGTGGAGGGTGCGGTACGGCTGGCCGGTCGTGGGATTCTTCCAGTGGAGCCGCAGCGTGTCCCGCTTGAGGTCAACCGTTGCCACCGTGTACAGCATTCCGCCCGACGTGATCTGCCGCATCTCCAGCCCCGTCGCTTGAGGGCAGGCCGTCAGCGAGCAGGAGAGCAGGGTGATCCACGGGAGCCGGGAGGAGCGGACAGGCGACATGTCCAGCCGATCATGCGGCCCTGGCATGAGGTCGGGGTGATCAAAAGCCGCCTGCAACGGCCTCGTGAGCGAGGACTCCCGGCTCGCGGGAATCGCCTTGGGGAGGGCTTGACAGGGAGGGAGCGGGCCTGTATCTTTTCTGAGCCTCAGTGGAGGCGAGCAGCATGACAAGCGAAGGACGTGCGAGAAACGCGTAAATACGCCGTTTCATGC
>NZ_BFAG01000016.1 GCF_002897375.1 Deinococcus aerius
ACCTCCCGGAATCTCTCCACACTTGGGACGGAGCCCGGCGCGGGGCAGGAGGCCCTCCGTAACAGCCCCCATACTGGGGCCCATGTTCAGAATCGAGGCCGCCGAGGTGCTGCTGGTCCGCCTGCCGCTGAAGTTCCGGTTCGAGACGAGTTTCGGGGTGCAGACCGAGAAACTCGTTCCCCTGCTGGTCCTCCACGGGGAGGGCGTGCAGGGGCTGAGCGAGGGGACGATGGAGGCCGCGCCGATGTACCGCGAAGAGACCATCGCGGGGGGATTGAATCTGCTGCGTGAGGTGTTCCTGCCGCGCGTCCTGGGGCGCTCCTTCGCCAACCCGGAGGCGCTGGAGGCGGCGCTCGGTGGGTTCAGGGGCAACCGCATGGCGCGGGCGATGGTCGAGATGGCCGCGTGGGACCTGTGGGCCAGGAGCCTGGACGTTCCGCTGGGAACCCTGCTGGGTGGGCACAAGACAGAGGTGGAAGTCGGGGTGAGCCTGGGCATTCAGGCGGACGAGGCGGCCACCGTGGAGGTGGTGCGGCGTCACGTGGAGCAGGGGTACCGCCGCATCAAGCTGAAGATCAAGCCGGGCTGGGACGTGCAGCCGGTGCGCGCCACACGGGAAGCCTTTCCCGACATCCGCCTCACGGTGGATGCCAACAGCGCCTACACACTGGCGGACTCGGGACGGCTGGCGGCGCTCGACGCCTACGACCTGACGTACATCGAGCAGCCGCTCGCCTGGGACGATCTGGTGGACCACGCCGAGTTGCAACGTCGCCTGGGCACACCGTTGTGCCTGGACGAGAGCGTGGCGAGCGCGCAGGACGCCCGCAAGGGGCTCGCGCTGGGGTCAGGACGGGTCATCAACGTGAAGGTGGCGCGGGTGGGCGGGCACGCGGAGGCCCGGCGTGTTCACGATGTGGCGGCGGCGTTCGGGGCGCCCGTGTGGTGCGGCGGGATGCTCGAAAGCGGTGTGGGCCGCGCCCACAACATCCACCTCTCGACCCTTCCGAACTTCAGGCTGCCGGGCGACACGAGCAGCGCCAGCCGTTACTGGGAGACCGACGTGGTGAACGAGCCGCTGGAGGCGGCGAATGGCCTGATGCCGGTGCCCCGGGGGCCGGGCATCGGCGTGACGCTGAACCGCGAGTTCGTCGCCCGCGTCTGCGAGCTGGAAGAGGAGTACCGGGCTTGAGCGGAGGGGCGGGCCGGGCGTTCGTGATCCGGGACGTGACCGACCCGTGGGAGATGCGCGCCCTGGAGGACGTGCAGGTGCAGGCGTGGGGCTACAGCGACCGCGAGGTGCTGCCCGCCACCATGTTCCGCATCGGCGCGCACACGGGGGCCATTGTGCTCGGCGCTTATGCGGCGGGGGAAGGCGCTTCTCCCCTCCCCTTCGGCCTAGCCTACGGGTTCCCGGCGCTGCGGGAGGGCCAGGTGTGGCACCACTCCCACCTGCTGGCGCTGCACCCCGACTGGCGGGGCAGCGGGGCGGCCGTCGCGCTCAAGCTCGCCCAACGGGAGCGGGCACTCGGCCAGGGTCTGACGCGCATGACCTGGACCTTCGATCCCCTCGTCACCCGTAATGCCCGGCTGAACCTGGGCAAGCTGGGCGCCCGGGCGGTGAGCTACCACCCCGACTGGTACGCGCTGGGCGAGTCGCGGGAGACCGCCTTCCCCGCCGACCGGCTGATGATCGAGTGGGACCTGACCCGGCCGCATATCGAGCACCCCGCTCCTCTTCCGCGTGGCGAGTGGGCGCTGGAGGCGCGGGGGGAGTGGCCCGGTTCACCCCGGCTGGACCTCACGGAGCCGCAACTCCTCGCCGAGGTGCCCCTCCAGACCGCCTCCCTGCCGGAGGAGGTCCGCCTGGCCTGGCTCATGGCTCTGCGAGACGTGCTGGGAACGTACCTCGGGCGGGGATACGCGGCGACCGACCTTGCGCGGGAGGAGGAAAGGACCTTTTACGTCCTGACGCGCTGAATGGGAACACGGGCACCCCGCAGGATGCCCGCCGCGAACGCCTGCGGCTCAGTAGGTCGCGTTGAAAAAGGCCGTGTCGCTGACCCAGTCCTGCTGGGGGATGGGCTGCTGGACCGGGTTGACCACGATGCTCAGGGCCTGGGCGAGGCGCTTCTCGCCCTGGGGCTTGACGGTAGCGAAGGCGTCGTTCGACTTGAAGGAGCTGAGTTCTGACAGGTCGAGCTGGCGGCGGCTGGCGACGACGAGCACCTTGTTCAGCCCCGGAGTGCCGCCCACGCTGTACGTGAAGTTGTCGTTCGCGGAGGGGAAGGAGCGAACCTGGCCCGCGCGGACGAAGTTCCCGCCGCCCAGACGGTTGGGCAGAACCTGATCCACGCTGCCACTCGGATCGACCGAGAAGAGGTACACGTAGGCGTCCTCGTTCACGCGGACCGAGACGCGGATCGGGTCATTGATGCGGTAGTTGGGCGCGTAAGAGCCGCTGGGATCACGGTCCACCCACACCTGGGCCGAGAGCGTGGTGGGCACCGGGTTCACGATGATGCTCTGCGCGCTGACCCGGGGCGTGGCCTGGGCAGGAGAGGCGAGCGGAGCCAGCAGGGAAGCGGTCAGGGCGAGCAGGATGGCGGGCTTCTTCATGTCGTCTCCTCGGCAGAGGTCACCGTGCCGGGCACGTCCCAGCGCGTGGTTTCAGCAACCTCTCTTGTTAATTCAGCCTAGGCCCACCCGCCTGACGCCGGGTGAAGCGCACCTGACCGAACGTGAGCCGGGGCAGGATTCACCCTCATGAGAGGAACCCGGGAGGCCAAAGAGAGGAGGCGGAACCCTGGACGATTCCGCCTCTCTTTTCTGGCTGGGGCACAAGGATTCGAACCTTGACTAACAGTTCCAAAGACTGCTGTGCTGCCATTACACAATGCCCCAACGCCGGGTGCCAAAGCGCAGTGGAGTATAGCCGCGCCCCGAGGAGGGGGTCAACTGCCCGGGGCCGCCGCCAGCCCGCCCGCCTTCTCGATCACGGTCAGGCCCGCGAACTTCAGCAATAGCCGTTTCTGGCCCACGCCGGGGAAGTAGGCCAGCACCTCGCGGCGCTCTCCCTGACCGAAGCCTTGCAGGAACACGCCGTCGCCGAATTTGGCGTGGCGCAGCCGCAGCGGCTCGGTGGTGCTCACCACCCGCTGAATCTCACGGCTGGGGATGCCGAGCCGGGCGCTCACCTCGGGGAGGCTGAGGCCGTGCAGGTCGAGGAGTTCGCGCGCCTGGAGGGGCCAGGAGGGCGGGAGGGCGGGAACTTCCGGCAGGGTGACCGCGTCCGGCTCGGGCTCGGCGGCGGGCTGCACGCCCAGCAGGGCTTCGAGGAAGGCGCGGGTGGCGTGCTTGTCGGTGGGGCGGCGCTCGCCACTCGCCAGAAAGGGCGCGTAGCAGCGGCTGACCGCGATGCACTCATAGCAGCCGTGCGGCTCCTTGCAGCAGGTCTTGGCGGTGAGATCGAGCGCGCGGCGCAGCAGGTCGTCCAGGTTCTCGAAGGCGCGGCGGCTGACGCCCAGGCCGCCCAGCCAGTCGTCGTACAGGAAGAAGTAGTTGTCACGCCCCTCGCGGAAGGCCCCGGCGAGGTCGTTCTCGTCGCAGGCGATGCGCTCGGGTGTCACCTTTTGCAGCAGGTGCTTGAGGGTGTGGGCGACCGCCGTGGGCTGCTCGGTCGCGCGGGCGTCCACCCCGATTTCCAGGGCGGAGGTGCGGAAGGGGGGCAACTCCAGCGGCTCGTCGTAGAGGTGTTCGGAGAGCTTGTGGTCCTGCATCCGGTCCTGGATACGGCCCCCGCAGGTGCGGCACACCCGCTCGGTGGGCTCGGGCTCCCGGTCGCAGCCGGTGCAGACGCGCTCGAACACCTGGCGCATCATCATGAAGCCCGAGTAGCGGCGGCGGATGACGACCTCGCCGTGGCGGTAGGCGAGGGGGCCGCGCCGCACCCAGTCGCCCATCTTCACCGGGCTGACCTCGATGGAGTACAGGCCGCGCGTGAAGAGGTTGGCGGCGTCGAAGCGCTCCACGAGAATCGCGGTTCCGGCGGGATGCTTCTCCCAGCGCGTCACCTTGTACCCCTGCCCGTCGAGGGTGAACACCGCCCCCTCGTGCTTCTCGGTGAGGGCGTAGTGCTGGCTGGGCGATTCGAGCGGCGTGTCGAAGGCGCGCGGGCCCTTAGCTTCCCAGTCCGTCTCCTCAATCACGGCGAACTTGGCGCTCCCCTCGCCGCGCAGGTTCCAATACTTGGGGCTGGCACTGGGCTCGAAGGGCAACCGGGCGGCCCGGAATTCCTCGCTCGCGCGGGCACGGTGGCGGGGGGAGAGGTAGGGATTCTCCGCCTCCACCACGGCTTTTTCAATGGGGCCGGTCACGAGTTCGCGGAAGTTCCCGGCGTTGGAATAGAAGGCGTCCACCGGCTGCGGCACGCCCTGCTCGTTCAGCGCAGGGAGGTAGAGGACGAGCCCCGGCGCCACCCGCCCCGCCCGGCCCGCCATCTGCCGGAAGGCCATACGCGAGCCGGGATAGCCGTCGATGATGACCACCTCCAGGTCGCCGATGTCCACCCCGGCCTCCAGCGCGTTGGTGGCGAACATCACCCCGTTGCGGGCGCGGCGAAATTCGCTGAGGCGGCCCTCGCGGTCGGAGGTGCCCGCCATGTAGAGGTGGACGTGGCGGGCGTAGAGGGGCTGGGCGCGGTAGGTGGAGTACAGCCGGGCGGCGCGCGAACGGCCCCGGAAAAAGGCCAGCACCTTGAGGTCCCGCGCTACGCTGGCACTCACCACCGCGTCCCAGAAGCGGCGGGGCTGCCCCCGGTGGTCGGCGAGGTAGTACCGCTTGCCGTGCCGCTCGGCGCCCGACTCGCTGACGTGGGCGGCGTCCACCCCCGTCAATTCCCGCGCGAACTCGGCGGGGTTGCCGATGGTCGCCGTGGAGAGGACGACCTGGGGATTGGCCCCCAGCGCCCTCGCCAGCCCCAGCAATCGGCGCAGCATCCCCGCCACCTCGGAGCCGAAGCCGCCCCGGTAGGTGTGCGCCTCGTCGAGCACGATGAAGGAGAGCCGGGCGAGGAAGTCGCGCACGCGGGGATTCGTCAGCGACCAGTGGAGCTTGTCGGGTGTCGCCGTGACCATCCTTACGTCGGGGCGAAACACGTCCTTCGGGTCCGCGCTGCCCTGGAAGGCGCCGATCTCCCACCCGAAGCCGCCGCGCTCCCGGAACGCCGCCAGCTTGTCGCGCTGGTCCTGCCCGAGGGCGACGAGGGGGTACACGAAGAGGGCGGTCGCGTCCGGGTCACGCTCCAGCCGCTCGAAGACCGCGGGGAAAAAGGCGCCCGTCTTGCCGCTCGCGGTCGGGGTGGTCACGATCACGTGCCCGCCGTCCCGCATCAGGCGGTACGTCTCGGCCTGGTGGCTGAACACGCGCGGAAAACCGAACCCACGCGCCACCGCCTCCGACCAGCCCAGGTCCGCCGCGTCGAGCGTGCGGGCGGGAGCGGGCTCGTCCTCGTGGAGGAGGGCCGCGCCGCCGCCCAGGATGTCGCGCAGGAACCCCTCCAGCCGGGCGTAGGGGGAGCGGGCGGGGAACACGTTCCCCAGTGTAGGGCGCCCGGGAACGGGAGGGCCGGGAGGGGCGTCACGGTCGGCCCCCCGCAATGTGCCCCGCCACTTTGCCATTCCCGTCTCAGGCTCTAGGCTGTCCCTATGCCGTCCTCCTCACGGTGGGGGCGCCCGCGTGCCTGACCCCACCGTGCCCCCTGCCCCCTCCCTGCCGGGCGACCCGCCGCCGCAGGCCCTGCTCGACGCCCTGAAAAGCCACGTCGCCATCGTGGACCGGCGGGGGGTGATCGTGGGCGTGAACCAGTCGTGGCGCGCGTTTGCCGAACTCAACGGGGGGGACCCGGCCGCCAGCGGGGTGGGCAGCAATTACCTGGAAGCGGCGGCCCCGCACTCCACCATGCAGGCGGGGCTGCGGGCGGTGCTGGACGGCGAACGGTCCGAGTTCGAGCTGACCTACCCCTGCCACGCGCCGGGCGAGCACCGCTGGTTCCGGGTGCGGGTCACGCCGCTGCGCGGGGCCGGCGAGGTCACGCACGCCTTCGTCGAGCACCTCAACGTCACGCCGGAGGCCCGGGGCCGGGAGGAGTTGCGCCGCACCCGCCTCGAACTCGGGACTCGGGTGGCCGACCGCACCGCCGCGCTGGAGCGCCGCACCCGGGACCTCGCCGACCGGACCGGGGCGCTGGAGGCCTTCGCGCGGTTCACCGAGATCGCCGCCCGCACCACCGACTCCCGGGAGCTGGTTCGCCACGCCGCCGAGGTCCTGCGGGCCACCCTGGGGGCCGTGGCGGTCGGCTACTACGAGCAGGGCGCGGCGGGATGGCAGGCCCGCCACCTGTCCCCGGGGCTGCCCGCCGGGGTGGAGGCGTACCTGACGGGCGACTTCCCCGCACAGCTTCCGGGTGAGCACCCCGGCGGGGAGGCCGTCTTCCGGGAGGCCGGGGGCACGGACCCTCTCGGCGCGACGGCCCGGCTGCCGCTCACCCTGCGCCGCCCGGGCGACGCGCTGCTGGTCATGGTCAGCCTCGCGCAGGGCACCTGGCCCGAGGGGGCCCGCGCCGTCTTCCGGGCGGTGGGGCGCAGCTTCGCCCTCGCGCTGGAGCGGGCGGAGCAGGCCCGTCACCTCGCCGAGCAGGGGGCGCGGCTGGCCGAGCTGAACGCGGAACTCACCGCGTACACGGCGGGGCTGTCCCGCGACCTGCGCGACCCCGCCCGCCGCATCGCGGGCTTCGCGGGCTTGCTCGAGGCCCGGCTGCCGGAGGGCGACCCGACCGTGCGGCGCCACCTGGGCATCATCCGGGCGGAGACGGAACGGCTTCAGGCGCTCGTGGAGGACCTGGCGCAGCTCCGGCCCCTCCAGGAGCGGCACCTGAACCCCCTGCCGCTCGCCCTGGCGCCCCTGGTCGTGCAGGTTCGCAGCGACCTGGGGCACGTCACGCGGGGGCGGCGCATCTCGTGGACCGTCGGGACACTGCCCACCGTCCATGCCGACCACCTGCTGCTGCGCCAGGTCCTCACCCACCTGCTGCACAACGCGCTGAAGTTCACCGCGGGGCGCGACCCCGCCCGCATCGAGGTGGGCGGCGAGGAGCGGGGGGACGGCACCCTGGTCTGGGTCCGGGACAACGGGGTGGGCTTCGACCCCGCGCAGGTCGGGCGCCTCTTTCAGGTGTTCACCCGGCTGCACGGCGACGAGTACGAGGGGAGCGGGGTGGGCCTCGCCAATGTCCGGCGCATCGTCCACCGCCACGGCGGGCAGGTCTGGGCCGAGGGGGAACCCGGGGTGGGGGCCGCGTTCTTCTTCACGCTGCCCCGGCCCGGCGCGCCCTCCTGACTACATCGCCGAGTCGCTGTCGCGCAGCAGGATGGGCGGCCCGAAGGCGGCGGGAAGCCACTCCTCCTGCGCGTGGATGGCCCCCGGCGGGCACGAGTGCAGGCAGGCCATGCAGCCCGTGCAGGCCGAGAGGTCGAGCAGGAGTTGCACGCCCCCCTCGGGCTTGAGGTCGCGGGTGATCGCCTGGGTGGGGCAGACGTTCGAACACACCGGGCAGTCGATGCACGAGTCGTCCACCAGGGGCGCGGGCCAGTGGACACCCGTGTCCGGCGCCGGGGCGGGCACGAGCGAGCGCGCTCGCCAGCGCCACTCCTCGGGCGTGCGCTCCCGGGGCTGGCTCCAGTCCACGAAGGGCAGGGGCCGCTCGGGGATGGCCTGGGCGACCTGTTGCCGCCCCGCCCGCAGCAGGCTGGCGAAGGCCCCCCGGCGGGAGACCCGCACCGCCCGGTCCCGGTCCTCCGGCGTGGCCGCCCGCACCGTCACCTGGGCAGGCCGCCCCGTCGCCGCCCGCAGGGTCTGCGCCTCCTCCACGACGCGGTTCAGGCGTTCGGGCACGTCGGGGGCGCCGACCGGGCACGCTCCGCACTCGCCATGCAACAGGGTGAGGGGAATACCCCAGGCCCCGGAGGCGGCGACCACGGCGGGCGTCACCCGGCCCAGGCAGGGCAGCGTCGGGCCGCCCGCCCCGCTCTGCGAGCAGGTGAGGGTGGCCTCTCCCTCCCCGGCATTCCCGGCGTCGCGCACGCTCTGGAGGGGCGCGGTGAGGTCGTATTCCAGCGCTCCGCTGGGGCAGACCTGCACGCACAGGCCGCAGCCCGTGCAGGCCCCCGGGTCGATCTCGATGCTCCGCCCCAGGGGACCGACCGTGATCGCCCCGTGCGGGCAGGTGGCGTGGCAGGCGTCGCAGCCCCCGACCGCCTGACGCTCCAGCAGACAACGCGGAGCCGTGTAGCGCGGCACCGGGTTGCCGTACTCGCCCAGCCGGTTCAGAACGCCTTCCAACATGGGCCGAGTCTAGCGGCGCGCGGGGAAGGCGAGTGGAAGCTTGATCCAGCTCAAGCTACGGGCGGCGGGTGGGCACGCGCAGGGTGATGCACAGGACGCCCGCCAGCCCCAGCAGCACCCACACCACCTGGCCCACGAGCACGGGAATGCGCGGCAGGCTGAAGCTCACGGCCACCACGATGCAGGTGCAGGCGATCCACTTCGCCCGCAGCGGCATTCCGCGCCCCTCGCGGTAGTCGCGCACGAGTTCGCCCACCACGGGGCGCGAGAGCAGCCAGGCCTCCCACTTCGGGTTGCCCCGGGCGAAACAGGCCGCCGCCAGCACGAACCACACCGTTCCCGGAAAGCCCGGGAGGATCAGGCCCACGAACCCCAGGCCGGTGAGCACGAAGCCCAGCGCCACCCACAGGGGCCGGACGACGGGAGAGGGTGGGCCACTCATGCCGATCAGGGTACGGCGTGGGCCGCCGGTCACCTACCCCTGGACGCTCTCTCCTGTCAGAAACCGGGAGTCTCAGGCTTCCACGACTGAAGAGGCGCATCGGACCCACCCCGATGCGCCTCTCCACGAGACCTGCTTACTCGACGGTGACGGACTTCGCCAGGTTCCTCGGCTTGTCCACGTCCCTGCCCAGCGCCGTGGCCGTGAAGTAACTCAGCAGTTGCAGCGCCACCACGTTCACCACCGGGCTGACCATCTCGTGCGCGCGGGGGACGTACAGCACGTCGTCGGCGTGGCGGGCGTTCTCGGTGTCGCCGTCGCTCAGGAGGGCGATCACCCGGCCCGAGCGGGCGCGGACCTCCTGCACGTTGGAGATGGTCTTTTCGAGCAGCGGGCTCTCGGTGGCGACCACAACGACGGGTAAGTTCTCGTCGATCAGGGCGATGGGGCCGTGCTTCATCTCGCCCGCCGCGTAGGCCTCGGCGTGGATGTAGCTGATCTCCTTGAGCTTGAGCGCCCCCTCGAAGGCCGTCGGCGCGTTCACCCCGCGCCCCAGGAAGAGGTAGTCGCGCGCCCCAGCGTACTTCTCGGCGACCTGCCTGATCCGCTCCACCCGCTCGGGGCTCAGGGCCTCCTCGACCAGGCGGGGCAGCTCGCGGGCGGCGTGCAGGAGTTCCTGGGCGCGCTCCTCGGTGAGGGTGCCGCGGGCACGGGCCAGCCACAGGGCCAGCATCAGGAACGCGCTCACCATCGACGTGTACGCCTTGGTGCTCGCCACCCCGATCTCCGGCCCGGCGTGGATGTAGAGGGTGTCGTCGAGTTCACGGGTCATGGAGCTTCCCTTGGCGTTGATCACCCCCAGGGTCTTCGCCCCGCCCTTCTTCGCCTCGCGCAGGGCCTCGAGCGTGTCGATGGTCTCGCCGGACTGGGAAACTACGATGGCAAGCGTGTTCTCGCTGACAATGGGGTGACGGTAGCGGTACTCGGAGGCCACGTCCACCTCGACCGGGATGCGCGCCAGCCCCTCGATGAGGTACTCGCCGACCAGCCCGGCGTAGTACGCGGTGCCGCAGGCGATGATCGAGATGCGCTTGAAGCTCGCCGGGTCGAGCC
This sequence comes from Deinococcus aerius, assembly GCF_002897375.1. Taxonomy (NCBI): domain Bacteria; kingdom Thermotogati; phylum Deinococcota; class Deinococci; order Deinococcales; family Deinococcaceae; genus Deinococcus; species Deinococcus aerius. Next base: position 9,956 of record NZ_BFAG01000016.1, read on the forward strand.
CGATGTCGAGGTTCACCTCCCCCGTCTCGTCGTGGAGGCGGCCGATCAGGGTGTTCGTGAGGGCGGTCGGCTGCTCGTAGATCTCCTTGAGCATGTAGGTGTCGTAACCGCCCTTTTCCGCCGCCTCGGCGTCCCACTCGATGTGCTCAATGGACCGCTCGACGGGGTTGCCCTGAAGGTCCGTCACGCGGAAGCCGTCGTCGTTGAGCACCACCATGTCGCCGTCGTGCAGGAAGACCATGTTGCGGGTGTAGGGCAGCAGGGCGGGCACGTCCGACGCGAGGAACATCTCGCCCTCGCCCACGCCCATCACCAGGGGACTGACGGTGCGGGCCGCGACGATCTCGCGGTGGTCGACGTGCGTGACGACGATGCCGTAGGCGCCGCGCACCTGGCCGAGCGCCGTGCGGACGGCCTCGTACAGGTCGCCCGAGTACGCCTCCTCGATCAGGTGGGCCAGCACCTCCGAGTCGGTCTCGGACTTGAAGGTGTGGCCGCGCGCCATCAGCCCTTCCTTCAGCGACAGGTAGTTCTCGATGATCCCGTTGTGGATGATGACGATCTTGCCGTCCTCGGTGGCGTGGGGGTGCGCGTTCGTGTCGTTGGGGAGCCCGTGGGTGGCCCAGCGGGTGTGGCCGATGCCCAGCGTGCCCGCCAGGGGGCTTTGCTCCAGCTCACCGCTGAGGTTGGCGAGCTTCCCGGCCTTCTTCTTCACGGTGATGCAGGCTCCGTCGCCCACCGCCACGCCCGCGCTGTCGTAGCCGCGGTACTCCAGCCGGGAGAGGCCCGAGATCAGAACGTCCTGCGCCTGCCGGGTGCCGATATAACCGACGATTCCGCACATACGTACTCCTTGACCCGCGCCTGAAGCCAGGGCGGGCAGTGTCTTTGGGTTGGGTTGTGGCACCGCGCGGCCTTATGTCCACGTCACCGTGGGGGTTATCGCCGCGCTTCCTTCCACCTGCTCATAGGAACTGTGGAAGTCGGGGAGGCCCGTGCCGGACCTGGGGGCATCCGCAGAACGTCGCTCACCCCCACCTCGTCTTCTGCCCACCACTTCCTCTGGGGTTGGGGGACAGACCTTGCGCTTCCCGTGTTGTGTGAACCGGACACCAGCGGTTCGGGGGCAGCATAGCACCCCAAGTTGAGTCAGGTGTGCAAGATGCTCAGGGGTGTGAGCTTTTTCAGGTCCAGCGGCGCGCGTAGGCCTCGGCGTCGAACTTGCGGTTCAGGCCGCTGGCGGCGAGGTAGCGGACCATCCCGAAGATCGGGCGCCGGGCCCAGGGGCGGTCGTGCAGGCCGAAGACCCAGCCCACGCCCGCGTAGGAGTTCGCATCGCGCCCGTCGAGTTCGTAGTGGTTGTTGAGCCAGAGGGTCGTCTCGTAGGCCTCCCGGGGCGTGGCGGTCCATTCCAGAATCTTCTTGCCCCAGTACATCCGCATGGAGTTGTGCATCCGGCCCGTGCGGACCATCTCGGTGTGGGCGGCGTTCCAGTAAGGGTCGTGGGTCCGCGTCGCGTCGAGTTCCTCGCGGGTGTAGAGGTGGGGGCGGGGGTCGGCGGCGTGTTCCTCCAGTGTTCCCCGCGTCCAGGCGGGCAGCCCCTCGTAGCGGTCGTAGGCGGGGTTGAACTCGCAGTAGTTAAAGCTGAGTTCGCGCCGGACGATCATCTCCTCCAGGAAAGCGTCGAGGCCGGGGCCACCGTCCGAATGCTCCCGCGCCGCGAGGGCCGCCGTCAGGGGTGAGAGGTGGCCGTAGTGCAGGTACGCGCTCAGGCGGCTGCCCCCGTCCACGTTGGGATCGCGCCGCCCGGAGTCGTAGCCCGGCAGCAGGCGGGTCACGAAGTAGTCCAGCCGAGCCAGCGCCTTGACCTCGCCCCCCTCCTCCTCGCCGGGGGGCACGCTGTTGTCCACGCCGAGGGCACGCACGGTGAGCGCGGGGTCGCTCACATCCAGGCCGAGGTCCCAATCGGGGTGGGGCTGGACCTCGCCCTCCACCTTCAGGGGGACCAGAAACCGTTCCAGCAGGCGGTGGAGTTTGGGGCGGAGGGTGCGAGCCCCGACCTCCTGCCGGTTCGAGACGGTGTGGATGGGCACCACAGCGTCCGACTCCACCTGAACGAAGGGCACAGTCAGCCGTTCGGCGAGGTCGGCCCGCCACTGGCGACCGGGACGCAGATATCCCCGGTCGGTGACGACGAGGCTGGCCCCCTGGGCGGCCTTGAAAACTTCGTCGGGCGTGTTCCCGACCCGCACCGAAAGCGGAATGCCGCGCTCAGCCAGGCCCTTTCTCAGGTCCCGCAGGCCCTCCAGCAGGTACTGAAAGTGCCGGGCATTGGCCTCGGGATAGTCGGGATTCAGGCCGAAGACGGCGGCGAGGGGCTGGCCCAGACGCCGGGCCTCGCGCACCGCGTATTCGAGGGCGTGGTTGTCCCGCGTGCGCGCACTCGACTGCACCCACAGCAGCACGAAGCCGCCCCGCCCCGGCTCGCCCGGCCTGAGCACCTGCACCCGTTCCGGCTGGATCATGGTCGGGTTGTACCCCGGCGGGAGCTGAACAGACGGTAGGCGATGCTGCCGAAGTCCTCAGCGTCCGGCAGCCACGGGCACCCGCTCCAACGCCCCCAACACGTCCTCGATCAGGTCCCCGGCGTCCTCGATACCCACGGAGAGGCGGACCAGGCCCGGCGTCACGCCCTGGCGCTCCAGCGTCTCCTCACCAAGGAGGTGGTGGGTGGTGCTGCCCGGATGGCACGACAGGCTCTCCACGTCGCCCAGGCTGACCGCCTGTGTGAAGAGCCGCAACCCGTCGAGGAAGGCGAAGGCCGCCTCCACCGAGCCGAGGTCGAGGCTGAGCAGGCCGCCGAAGGCGCGCATCTGCCGGGCGGCGACCTCGTGCCCCGGGTGAGTGGGCAGGCCGGGGTAATGGAGAGCCCCTAGGGCGGGATGACCCTGAAGCGCCTCTGTCAGCGCCGCCGCGTTCGCGCAGTGAGCTTCCATCCGCAGCGGGAGGGTCTTCAGGCCCCGCAGCAGCAGGTACGCCTCGAAAGGGCCGAGGACCGAGCCGACATGACGCAGGCCATGCAGCCGCAGTTCGGAGATCAATTCGGCCCGTCCAGCAACGACCCCGGCAATTACATCCCCGTGGCCGCCCAGGTACTTCGTCGCGGAATGCATCACGAGGTCGGCGCCATGCTCCAGCGGTCGCGTCAGGTACGGGGTGGAGAAGGTGTTGTCCACGACGACGAGGGCGCCCGCCGCGCGCGCGACCTCCGAGGCGGCGTGCAGGTCCACGATCTTCAACGTGGGATTGGTCGGCGTTTCCAACCAGACCAGCCGGGTCCGCTCGGAGACCACCTCGCGCAGTTCCTCCAGGTCGCCCGCCTCGCGCACGGTCACCCCGAATCGGCCCAGGATGTCGCGCAGCAGCCCTTCCGTGCCCCCGTACAGCGGGCCGACAAAGGCCACCTCGTCACCGGAGGTCAGCAGGGTCAGGGCGATGGCGCTCGCCGCCCCCATGCCGCTGCCAAACGCCACGGCGTCCTCGGCCCCCTCCAGGCTCGCCACCTTCTCCTCGAAGGCGCGCACCGTGGGGTTGGAGAGCCGCGAGTAGAAGTAGCCCTGTTCCTCCCCCGCGAAGAGGCGGGCGCCGCGCTCGGCGTTGCCATAGCCGAAGGTGGAGGTCGCGTAGATGGGAACGGCGTGCGCGCCCGTCACGGGGTCAAGACCGTGGCCCGCATGAACGGCACGGGTGCGGAACCCGGCGGGCCGGGAGTCTTGTTTAGACATGATGCTGATTGTACCGTGCTCGGCGGGCGGGAGCTGTGAAGATTGCCGGGCCTATCCCCCCGGCAGCCGCCGCACGGGAAGCCTCACCCACCCCCGGCGCGAGAGCCAGCGCAGCAACAGGACGAGCAATGCCCCACCCAATTGAGATTGAAAGGGCGTGACGTGAGGGTGCAGCAGGTACACGGCGGCGGCCCCGACAGCGGCGGCGGTCGCGTAGAGCTGGTCGCGGCGGTACATCACCTCCGGGATCTCGTTGGCGATCAGGTCGCGGATAATACCGCCGCCCACACCGCTGAGCATCCCGGCGAAGACCACCCCGAGCGGCCCCAGCCCAAAGTTGATCGCCCCGAGCGCCCCCGACGCCGCGAAGAGCGCGAGCCCCAGCGAGTCGAACACGCTCAGCGTCCGCTCGAAGCGCGCCAACCGTTCCCCGAAGGCGAAGGCGAGGACCGCCCCGAGCAGCGCCACCCACAGGTAGGTCTCGTCGCGCAGGAAAAGGGGCGGGGTCTGGCCGGTCAGGGTGTCGCGGATCGCCCCGCCGCCCACCGCCGTCACGCAGCCCAGCACGAGAACGCCGAACAGGTCAAATCGCTTGCGAACCGCCAGCAGCGCCCCCGACAGGCTGAAGGCGAGCACGCCGAGCAGGTCGAGCCACCTCAGGCCCACCTCCAGCGTGACCGGCGGCAGCGTCAGTTCGTGCATCGCGGGACATGCTAACGCGCTCTTCCTGAGTCGCCGCTCCCCGTGCTATACTCCCCGCTGTTGTCTCGCCCGAGTGGGCCGAGAAGATGGCCCCGGCGTAGACCCCACACCCCAGCGCCGAGCGGCTCCCCGAGGAGAAAGATCATGGCGAAGCACCCCGTTCCCAAGAAGAAGACGAGCAAGAGCAAGCGCGACATGCGCCGCAGCCACCACGCGCTGGTCGCCCCCAACCTGACCGAGTGCCCCCACTGCCACGCCAAGAAGCTCCAGCACCACGTGTGCCCGAGCTGCGGCTACTACGCGGGCCGTCAGGTCCTCGCGGTCTAAGGACAGGCAGCCTCTGCAAAGCTCCCCACGCGGGGGCTTTTTTGTTGGCTGCCGTGGGGACCTGGACAACCTGTTTTGATGGGGCGACGGTTCGGGCGAAGATCGCTCATGACCGACGCCCGCCGTCAGTTCAACGCGCACGCCAGCCTCTACGCGGCCAGCGAGGTGCACCGCGGCGGCCCCAGCCTACCCGTGCTGCTGGAGTATGCCGGGCCGAGCCCGGAGGACGTGGCGCTCGACGTAGCGACCGGGACGGGAAATACCGCGCTTGCCCTCGCGCCCTTTGTAAGCCAGGTTATCGGCCTCGACCTCGCCGAGGGGATGCTCGCCCATGCCCGCGAGCGTGCCGAGCGCGAGGGGCTTGCGAACGCGACCTTTCAGGAGGGGAGTGCTGAGCTCCTGCCCTTCCCCGACGAGTCGTTCACCCTCGTCACGTCCCGGCACGCGCCGCACCATTTCGGCGACCTGGCGGCCTTTCTGCGGGAGGCCTACCGGGTATTGAGGCCCGGTGGGCGGCTGGTCGTCGCCGATCAGGTCAGCCCCACGCCGGAGCTTCAACCCTGGGTGGACGAGTTCCAGCGCACCCGCGACCCCAGCCACCACGCGCAGCGGACGGTGCAGGCGTGGCGGGACTTGACGACGGCAACAGGTTTCGCCTGGGTACGCGACACCCTGATTCCCTACCGGCTGGAGTTCGACTGGTGGACGCGGCAATCGGGCTGCACGACCGAGACGGTGGAGCGCCTGCGCGGCCTGGCCCGCCACCTCACCCCAGAGCAGCGGGAGGAGGTCGGGCTGATCCACGAGGACGGGAACCTCGTCGCCCATCTGGAACCCATGCTCGTCGTCCGGCTGGAGAAACCGGCGGGGTAAGGCCTACCCCTTGTCGCCGACGTGGATCGCCGCAATGCCAAAAGTGAGCAGCCGGTAGCGGGTGCGGAAGCCCGTGGCCCGCATAAGCTGCGCCAGCCGCTCGGGGTCGGGGAAGGCGAGCACGCTCTCGGGGAGGTAGGTGTACGCGCCCGCGTTCCCGCTGACAAGCGCCCCGATGCGCGGCAGGACATGCCGGAAGTAGAGCCGGAAGAGGCTGCCGAACAGGCCTGGCCGGGGCGGCGGGAACTCCAGGATCACGAGGCGGCCTGCCGGGGTCAGCACCCGCCACATCTCGGCAAGGCCCCGCGCGTAGTCGGCGAAGTTGCGGAAGCCGAAAGCGCAGGTCACCGCGTCGAAGGAGCCGTCCGGGTACGGGAGGTTCAGGGCGTCCCCCTCCTCCAGCCGGATATTCAGGTGCCGGGCGCGGGCCTTCTCCCGGCCGATCTCCAGCATCTCGGGCACGAAGTCGCTGCCGACGATCTCCGCCCCGGGCGCACGGGCCCCGAGTTCCAGGGCGAAGTCCGCCGTCCCGGTCGCCACGTCCAACACGCGCTTTGGACCCAGCGCCAGCGCCTCGCGGGCCGCCTCGCGCCGCCAGGCCCGGTCCACTCCCAGGCTCAGGACCCGGTTGAGCAGGTCGTAGCGGGGGGCGATGGAGGCGAACATGGCCTGCACCTCCCGCCCCTTGTCCTGACGGTCACCGACGGGGGGGATGGCTGGGGGAAGCGTCATGGGGCCGATGATAGGGGGGCGGGGCCGGGAGAGGGGGGAAGGGTGGGGCCCTTAACTCCCAATGACCGTCAGCGCCCGCCCCACCCGCTCGTACGCCGAGAGCGCGAGGTCCAGGTCCTCCCGCGTGTGCTCGGCGGTCACGATGTTGCGGATGCGGGCCTGACCCCGGGGCACGGTCGGGAAGCCCAGGCCGACGGCGAACACCCCCTCGTCGAGTAAGCGGCGGCTGGCCTCGAAGGCGGCGCTCGCCTCACCGAACAACACGGGCGTGATGGGCGTCTGGCTCCCCATCGTGTCGAAGCCCAACCGGGCGAGTTCGGCCTTGAAGTAGCGGGTATTGTCCCACAGCCGCTCCATAAAGGCGGGCTCGCGCTGCACGAGGTCCAGGGCCGCCGAGAGCGCCCCGACGACGGCGGGCGGGTGGGCGGTCGAGAAGAGGTAGGGCCGCGCCCGGTTGAGCAGAAGCTCGCGCAGGTCATGGTGCCCCGCCGCGTAGCCGCCGACCACGCCCCACGCCTTGCTCAGGGTGCCAACCTGAATCACGTCGTCCGCGTGCTCGTAGCCGAAATGGTGAACGGTGCCGCGTCCCGCCTCGCCCAGCACGCCCGAGCCGTGCGCGTCGTCCACGTACGTCACGGCCCCGTACTTGCGCGCGACCTTGATCAGGCGGCCCAGCGGCGCGATGTCGCCGTCCATGCTGAACACACCGTCGGTCACGACGAGCTTCAGCCCGTCAGTGTCGTTCTCGGCCAGGACCCGGTCGAGGTCTTCGGGATCGGCGTGCTTGTAAATCTTCTTGGTGGCCTTCGTCAGCCGCAGGCCGTCGATGATGCTCGCGTGGTTGAGTTCGTCGCTCACAACGAGGTCGCCGGGCTGGAGCAGGGCTCCCAGCACGCCCTGGTTGGTGGTGAACCCGCTCTGAAGGACGAGGGCGCTGCCCGTGTGCTTGAACTCGGCGAGCTGCTGCTCGAAGTCCTCGTGGATTTGCAGCGTCCCGGCGATAGTCCGCACGGCGCCCGCCCCCGCCCCCCACTCGCGCAGGTACTCCCCCGCGCGGGCCTTGATCTCGGGGTGGTTGGCAAAGCCCAGGTAGTTGTTCGACGCCAGGTTGACCACGTCCCGCCCCTCCACCCGGGTGCGGGCGCCCTGGGGGGCCTGAAGCACGCGGGGGTGGATGAGCAGGCCCTGGGCCCGCAGGCCCGCAAGTTCCGCGTCCAGGCGGCCAGAGAGGGAGGTCGGCATGGGCCCAGTCTAGAGGCTGCGGCGGCGGGGCGGCTCTCATCCGTCCCGCCTTTCCGTCCTCTCACCTGTAAGTTTCTGTAAAGAGCGCCCCCCCTAAACTTCGTCCCAGGTTTCTCATGACAAATGCCGTGTACACCCTGATCGTGCGCGCCCTGTCCGGCATTGTGTCCGAACGTGCGGCGGAAACCCTGCTGCGCGCCGCCCTGCGCGAGCAGGGCCTGACCCCCGAGGGCGTGAGTGCCGGGGAGATGCAGCGGGTGCTCTCCGGCCCGCTGCTCACCCGGCTGTCGGCCGTCCTCCCGGAAGCCCGGGCCCGGGCGGAACTGCGGACGCTGTCCGGGCAGCTCCAGCGGCAGTACCCCAAAGCCCCCACCCTCTTCCCCGGCGCCCCGGTCGCCGCCTGGGACGAGGAGGTGGGGACGACCGCCTGGGACACCCCCGCCGAATTGAGCGCCGACGACTTCGAGTTCGACGACCCCGAGTACACGGCCGCCCCCACCCAGCGCCGCTACACGCTGGACAGCGCCGCGGGCCAGGAGGCGCTGATTCAGGACCTGGGCCGGATGCCCGGCGTGCAGGGCGTGCTCGTGTGCCGCGCGAGCGGCGAGGTGCTGCGGCAGCGGGCGGTGGCGAGCGCCACCACCCTGGGCAGCGTGATCGCCGCCACCGCCCTGCTCTTCCAGAAGCGCGGCCTGAACCTGATGTCGGCCGATATGGGGGGGCGCACCGTCTGTATGCGGCCCCTGGGCGGGTACTGCGTGGCGGTGGTCGCCGGGCCGCAGGTGAACATCGGGCGGCTGCTCGCCGAACTCGGCCAGATCCGGGAGGCGGCGTGAAACGCGGTGGCGCGGGCGTGGCGCTGCTCGCCGCCCTGCTGACGGGGGCGGCGGGGGCGCAGGACCTGAGCGCGTACCGGGCGCTCGCCGGGAGCCTGGACGCGGCCTGGGCCCGCTCCGCCTCCCCCGAGCAGGCGCTCGCCGAACTCGACCGGGCGCAGGCCGCCTACACCCGGCTGGCCCCCACCCTCCAGAACCGGCAGCTCCTCGGCGGCTTGCAGGACGCCTTGGGTGGGGCCCGGGCCGCGCTGGCCCGCACGCCCGCCGAGGTGCAGGCGCAGGTGCTGCTGGCTCGCGGGCTGATGCGCAAGGCGCTGTACGACCAGACGCTGGGCGAACTCGCGCAGGCCCCGGCGAACAGCGCCGCGCAGGTCCGGCTGCTGGCGAGCGAGTTCGGCCTCTCGGGTGCCCCGGCGCGGGCCCTGCTCGCCGACGCGGGGGCGGGCCGTCCCGAGCGCGTGGCGTGGCGGCTCCAGCGGGCCGCCGTGGCGAAGGTGGGCGCGGCCCTGGGCGCGACCCGACCCGAGCGCAGCCCCGCCGCCTACCTGAACCTCGCCCGGGCGGCGAGCTGGTTCACGGCCGTGCAGGACGCGGGCGCCGGGACCCTCAAGGTCGCTGCATTCAGCGGCGCCCTGCGCCAGCTCACGGCGGGCGACGTGCCCGGCCTGACCGCCTCCCTCACGGCGTTGCGGCGGGGCACGGCAGCCCTGGGGCGCTCGCTCGCCACGCCGCCCGCCCTCACCGCCAAAACGAGTACTCCGGCCCTCGCACCGCAGCCGACGGCGAGCCGCTCCTCCAAGCCGGCGCCCGCCCCGGCCAGAGCCACGGCAGCGCAGCCCACATCAGCTCCGCCCACCCCCTCCCAGTCGGCCCCGGTCAAGTCGGTCGCCGCCGCCCCCAGCCTGGACGCCGCCTACGTGGCGCTGGGCCGGGCCCTCACGGCGAGCGGGCACGGGGACCCGGTGACCGCGCGGGCCGAACTGGACCGAGCTGCCGCCGCGCTCTCCTCCGCCCCCACTGGAATCCGGGGGTCCGCAGGATTCGGGGCCTTCACGCGGGACCTCAACGCCGCGCGGGAGCGGTACGGCCTGCGGCCCGGCGACGTGCAGGCCCTCATCGCGGGGCTGGGCGGGCTGGAGGGCGACGTGGCCGGGGAGCCCCGCAGCCGGGTGGACGCCCTGTCGGCCGGAGTCGCCCGGACCTTCAGCGGGGGCCTGCGCGCCATCACGTTCCTGCTGCTCGCGCTGCTGGCGCTCGTGCCGCTGTACCTGCTCAACCTGGCCTTCGGGGGGCGCAACCCCTACTGGCGGGCGATCACCGCCGCGCTCGCGCTGCTGCTGCTGCCGGTGTTCCTGGAGGGTGTGTTCGGCTTCCTGGGCTGGCTGGGTGACCTGAGCGGCGTCGCCTTCCTGCGCGCGGCCCCCAGCCTGACCCTGTGGCAGGGCATCTACGGGCTGCCGCTGCGCGCCCTGCTGACCGCCCTCGCGGTCGGGCTCGCCGCCTACGGCTTCCAGGGGCTGTGCGTGCAGTTCGGCCTGCTGGGCCGCCAGCGCCCCGCCGAGCGGGCGGTCGCCCAGGGCCTCGACTGGGACGAGGACGTGTAGGGCGGCCCCCACCGGGTTCCGTCCCCCCTGGCCCCCTGAAATCCGCATTTTTTCCCTCCATTCGGGCGATGCCTGTGGAAGGATGCGGCGAGTTTCGAGAGTTCCCATGACCATGCCCCCCAGACGCCTTCCCGCTGATTTCAACTCCACCGGAGGCTCCACGTGACCACCACACCCGCGGCCCCCGAGGCCCTCTACCGCCTGCCGGTGCGGCTGCTGGGCGACCTCGTCTCGCCCCGCGCGCTCGAACGCATCCTGCAAGACGCGGCGCAGGCACGGGGCCTGAGCGTCGAGGCGCTCGACGCCCCCGCCCTGGAGGACATCCTCAAGCGCGAGGTCTTCAAGCGGCTGCAACTCAGCGTGCCCGCCGCCCTCGCCAAGCGGAGGGTCTCCGACGTGATCGGGGAACTCCTGAGCGCGGTCCCCGCCCCGGTCGGCGAGGCCCCCGACCTCGGCGTGCTGGAGGACGGCGCGCGGCGCTTCAGCCTGTATTTCGACTGGCCCGAGGCCCAGCGCCTGCGCGGCGTGCTGGGCGTGGCGCGGCAGCAGCAGGAGGCCGGGCAGGACGTCGCCCCGCTCGTGCGCGAGGGTCAGGACCTGATCGCCCTGATGGAGCGCCGCCTGGAGGAGGGGCTGGTCGCCCAGGGGCAGGACCTCGCGGAGTTGCAGGCCGCCTTCCGCCGCGTGCAGGGCATGGGCGGCAAGGACGTGCGCCGCCTGGAGAGCCTGATCGGGCAGATCGAGGAGGCGCAGGGGCAGCGGATGCTCCTCCCCGCCGAGGTCGAGCGGGCCCGCACGATTACCTTCACCCTCCGCAAGCTGCTGGAATCCTCCGTCGTGCAGCCCCTCGCGCCCGGCGGCGCCCCCCCGCCGCTGGACCCCGAGGCGCAGGCGCGCGTCCTGGCCCTGGAGCAGGAGCACGTCGCCCGGCAGCTCGCCGACCTGACGCGCGAGTTCGAGCCCCTCACCCGCGCCCGCCCCGACCTGGAGGCCCGCGCCCGGGCCCTGCGGGCCGAGCAGACGGCTGGAACGCTGACGGCGGGTGCTGTGGACGCCTGGCGCGCGGAGCTGGAGGCGGCGCGCTCAGCCCTCCTCGCCGGGCAGCGGGCCGAGCTGGCGGGTCTGGAAACCCGGCTGGCGGCCCTGCCGGAGAGCCCGACCCTCCACGAGGCGCGGGTGGCGCGTGACGTGCTGCGCCTCACGCTGGACGGGGGCGGCCTGGCGACCGACGAGCTGCGGGACCTGCACGCCACCCTCGCCGCGCTGGAGGCGGCCCCCGCGAACGCGGCCCGGCTGCTCGAACTCCAGCGCGGGCTCGCCGAGGTCGAGCGCGCCGCCCGCGACGTGCCCGGGGCGAGCGCCGAACTCGCGCCGCTCCTCGCCGCCGCCCGCGAGGCCCTGGCGCGCGGCGAGGACGCGGACCCCGACTCGCTGTGGCGGGTGCTGGAGCGCCGCATGGGTCAGGCCGCCCAGGAGCGCCAGGACTTCGACACCCGCGCCGACCACGTGATCCGCGAGTACGACACCGTGCGGCACCTGGCGGGCGAGACCACCCAGAAGCTGGGGCGCCTGGCCGACACCCTGCGCGCCCAGCGCCGCCTGGGGGCGATGTCGGGGAGCGCCCGCGAACGCTACGCCCAGACGCTGGAGGAGGCCGAGGCCCTGCTCGCCGAGTCCCGCGCCGAGTACCAGGCCGCTCAGGAGGTGACGGCCAGCTTCGGGGCCGATGCCCTCAGCGGCCTGCTGGGTGTGTTCGACCTCGGCGGCGAGGCGGGGAATGACCTGGGGGGCCTGTTTGGGGCGGAGACGGCGGCCCCGGTCCTTACACCATCCGACCTCCCCGACGACACCTGGCTCATTCGCGGCGCCGTGACGGCGGGCCGGGCCGACCCGGCGGTGAGCGGGGTGGCCGCCCTGCTCGACCAGGCCACCCTGCTGGGGGCGCGTTCCCTCCGTTTCGAGGACGAGCGCGGCGCGTGGGTCGCCCGGGGGGACGGTGTGGGCGGCTGGCGGCTGGCGCGCGGGCCCTCCGCCGCCGCCATCGAGGACCGGGTGGGCGGCTGGCTGACGACCGGCGAGGCACGTTAGCCTGCGGGCGTGACGGCTCCCCCCCACCCCGACCTGCCCCTCCTCCCCGGTGAGACGCGCCTGCTGCGGGGCGCGGACGAACAACGGGCCCTCGGCGCCGAACTCGCCCGTGCCCTGCCGCCCGGCGCGGTGCTCTTTCTGGAGGGCGAACTCGGGGCGGGCAAGACCACGCTGACGGGGGGGCTGGTGGGGGCGCTGGACTTCGCGGACGCGGTGACCAGCCCCACCTACGCCCTGATGCACGTCTACCCCACCCCGGCGGGCCGCGTGCTTCACGTGGACGCCTACCGGGTGCGCGACCCGCAGGAGCTGTACGAGATGGACCTGGAGGACCTGATCGCGGGCAGCCGCCTCAGCGTGATCGAGTGGGGCGAGGGCCTGTATGGGGACTACCCGGCGGCGCCCATCCTGCGGCTGGAGCATGTGGAGGGCGACCCCGAGGTGCGGCGGGTGGGCCGGGTGCGCTGAAGGCTTTCTGAAGCCGGGGCGTTCTCCCCCGCCCGCCTGGGCCACAATGCACCCATGTGGACGCTGGTGGTCAATTGCGGGTCGAGCAGCCTCAAGTTCGCGCTGCTCGATCCTTCCTCGGGTGAGGTTCCCCTTTCGGGCCTGGCCGAGCGGCTGGGCTCGGACCTCGCCTCGGTGCGGGTGGACCGGGGGGGCGAGCGGGTAAGCGTGCCGCTCCCGGGCGGCAGCTACCCGGAGGCGTTCGGTGTGCTGCTGGCCGAGTTGGACGCCCTGGGCTTGCGGAGCGAGGTGGGTGCCGTCGGCCACCGGGTCGTCCACGGGGGCGAGCGTTTCAGCGCCCCGGCCCTGGTCACGCCGGAAGTGCTGGATGCCATCCGGGCCTGCGTGCCCCTCGCGCCGCTGCACAATCCCGCCAACCTCGCGGGGATCGAGGCGGCGCAGGAAGCCTTTCCCGGGCTGCCGCACGTCGCCGTCTTCGACACCGCCTTTCACCAGACCATGCCGGAGGTCGCCTACCGCTACGCCGTGCCGGAGGAGTGGTACACGCAGCATGGCGTCCGTCGCTACGGCTTTCACGGCACGAGCCACGCCTACGTGGCGGGCGAGGCGGCGCGGATGCTGGGGCGGGACTTCCCGGACCTCAACCTCGTCACGGCGCATCTGGGGAATGGGTGCAGCGTGACCGCCGTGCAGGGCGGACGGAGCGTGGACACCAGCATGGGCCTCACCCCGCTGGAGGGGGTCGTCATGGGCACGCGCAGCGGCGACGTGGACCCCGGCCTGCACGATTATCTCGCCCGGCAGGCGGGGCTGAGCCTGACCCAGATCACGGCGACGCTGAACAGGGAAAGCGGGTTGCTGGGCTTATCCGGCCTGACGAACGACATGCGCGAGCTGGAAGAGGCCGCCGCGCGGGGACACGAGGGGGCGCGGCTGGCCGTGGAAATCTTCGTCTACCGCCTCGCCAAGAGCGTTGCGGGCATGGCCGTCGCGCTGGGCCGCCTCGACGGGCTGGTGTTCACCGGTGGCATTGGCGAGAACAGCGCCACGGTGCGGGGGGCGACGCTCGCCCGGCTCGGACTCCTTGGGTTCAAGGTAGACGAGGCGGCGAACGCGCGGGCAGTGCGGGGGCGGGCAGGGATCATCACCACCCCGGACAGCGTGCCCGCCCTCGTTGTGAACACGAACGAGGAACTCATGATCGCCCGCGAGACGCAAAGCGTTGTGGCGGGTGAGTTATGAAGGCTGCCCGCCTTCTCTTCATAATCCTACCGTTGTATGGCTTTATCTCCTGTCAACCCATAAATGAGCATCCCCCAATCAAGGAGTTATTCGGCACATGGGTAAATAAAGAATTTGGACCAACGTACAAAATGGTCTTGTTCGATTCCCTTAAATACCAATGGTCAGTCATACCCGGAGAGCAACAACCGGATGAAAGATTGCTTCATTATTCAGGTAGATTCGACTACAACGTTTCAAAGAATGAAATTGTGCTTCATAATTTTGGGGATCACAACCAGTATGCCAAGTATTTTGTGGTGCAAATAAAAAGTGGCATATCGAATTATCCTATTATGTTTTCTGAGGAGTCGTTTCTTCATAAAGAAAATGGGTCGATCAAATAGACTGTCGGAATAGCCATTAATCCTCAACCTCAGGAGGAACCTATGAACACCCTCTTCGTCGCGCCCACCCGCAACGGCGTGGGCCTGAGCAGCACGGCGCTCGGCCTCACCCGCGCCCTGGAACGGCAGGGCCTCAAGGTCGCCTTTCTCAAGCCCATCGCCCAGACGCACGAGACGGCACCCGACGACTCGGTGCATTTCGCGCGGACCCTCGCGCACGCGGTCACGCCCGATCCCATCCCCCTCGCGCAGGCCGAGGAGCAGCTCAGCCTGGGGCAGGAGGAGGACCTGATGGAGGGCGTGGTCGCCCTGGCGCGGGAGGCGGCGTCGGGCATCACCGGGGGCGCCGACGTGCTCGTGGCCGAGGGCCTCGCCTTGAACGAGCGCAACGTGTACGCGGGGGCGCTGAACGCCAGCCTCGCGCGCAATTTAGAAGCAGACGTGGTCCTTGTCTCCAGCCTCGCCGGGGTGACGCCCGCCGCCCTGGCGGACGAGCTGGACATCGCCGCCCAGGCGTACCGCCGCTCGGACGGCTCGGGACTGGCGGGGTACGTGCTGAACTTTGCCCCGCGCGAGTTGGACTTCGGCGGGCTGATGGCCGACCTGCGGGCGCACAGCCGCACCCTGGCGCGGGGGGAACTCCCCCTGCTGGGCGTGATCACGCAGTCCCCGGCGCTCACGGCCCCCCGCACCCTCGACGTGGCCCGACATCTCGGCGCCGAGGTCCTGAACGAGGGCGAGGCCACCCTGCGCCGCGTCACCAGCACCGTCGTCACCGCCCGCAGCGTGCCCAAGATGGCCGACCTTTTCACCTCCGGCGCCCTCGTCGTCACGCCCGGCGACCGCGAGGACGTGGTGATGGCGGCGGCCCTCTCGCACCTCAGCGGCGTTCCGCTGGCGGGGCTGCTCTTCACGTCCGGCAGCGCCCCGGAGGACTCCATCGAGAAGCTCTGCCGCGCCGCGCTGACGAGTTCGCTCCCCGTGCTGCGGGTGGCGACGAACTCCTACAACACCGCCTCGGCCCTCTCGCGCATGGACCCCCGGGTGCCGCACGACGACCTGGAGCGGATGGAACGCATCCTCGACTTCATCGCCGACCGGCTGGACACCTTCCCGCTGGGGACGCGGCTCCGCACCCCCCAGCCCGAGGGCGAGCGCCGGTTGCCCCCCAGCGCCTTCCGCTACGAGCTGATCCAGAAGGCCCGCGCCGCGAACAAACGCATCGTCCTCCCCGAGGGCGACGAGCCGCGCACGGTGAGGGCCGCGATCCGCTGCATGGAGAAGGGCATCGCGCGCCCCGTGCTCCTCGCCAAGCCCGACCGGGTGCGCCAGGTGGCGGAGGGGCAGGGCCTCACCCTTCCAGACGGGCTGGAGATCATCGACCCGGACGGGGTGCGGGCGAACTACGTCGCGCCGATGGTGGAACTTCGCAAGAGCAAGGGCCTGACCGCCCCCCAGGCCGAGGCGCAACTGGAGGACACCGTCGTGCTGGGCACGATGATGCTCGCGCTGGGGGAGGTGGACGGGCTGGTGTCGGGGGCAGTCCACACGACGGCGAACACGGTGCGGCCCGCCCTCCAGCTCATCAAGACGGCGCCGGGGGTGAGACTCGTCTCCTCCATCTTCTTCATGCTGCTCCCCGAGCAGGTCGTCGTGTACGGCGACGCGGCGATCAACCCCAACCCCAACGCGGAGGAACTCGCCGACATCGCCATCCAGTCGGCGGACAGTGCCAGGGCCTTTGGCATCCCGCCCCGGATCGCCATGCTGAGCTACTCGACGGGCGAGAGCGGCGCGGGCGAGGACGTGGAGAAGGTGCGGATCGCCACCGGGCTCGTCCGCGAGCGCCGACCCGACCTCCCGGTGGACGGGCCGCTGCAATACGACGCCGCCTCGGTCCTCAGCGTGGGCCTTCAGAAGGCGCCGGGCAGCCCCGTTGCGGGCCGGGCGACTGTCTTCATCTTCCCCGACCTGAACACCGGCAACACGACCTACAAGGCGGTGCAGCGCGCGGCGGGCGTGGTCGCCATCGGGCCGATGCTCCAGGGCCTGCGCAAGCCGGTGAACGACCTCTCGCGCGGGGCGCTGGTGGACGACATCGTGTACACGATTGCCCTGACGGCGATCCAGGCGACGCAGGGAGAGGGGAAGTGACGGCACCCTCCCGGCCCGAAGCCATTCTCGACTTCTGGCGTGCCGTTGAATTTTTCTCTCCACAAACCGTACCGAAAGCCAATCCTGCCGCCCGAGCAGAACCGGTTGAGGTGTTGCGGGAGGATGCCCTCTTACCTTGGGAAGAGGGACACCGCTGGGCACGTCGTCCCCGGCCACCAGGAACGGCAAATCGGTTCACCGTCTACTGTGGCATCTATAGCCTAAGCAACGTTTCTACAGTTCTGGAGAGCGTCCTCGGCAAGGACCCGGAATCTGCCGACGAGCGCATGGACGGCGAGAGCTGTCTCTTCGCCTTGTTGGTGACCAGAGACGGACGCCCGCTGCTAGAAAGCATCACCCTGTCATCCTGTGCTTGGGCGGTGAGCCGCACCCGACAGCCGGGGCCGAGAAGCCGGAACTGGTTGGAGGGCTTTGAAGAAGAGGCCGAGCGAATCGTTGGGCAGGTCAAAGCCCGCTTGGCCCCGGACGAGGACGATGAGCGTGCTCGGGAGTTGGCCGAGAAATCCTTTCCTGTCGGACGACCCCTCACGCTTCAAGACTTACAAGACGCTACCCGGATCGTCGCTGAGAGCTTGGGCGTTAACCAGATGCTGCGCCCTTCGGAGATTCGTGCGCGTTGTGGTCTGGTGTCCAGCAGGCGGCCCTACTCGATAGACGACAACGACTTTTTGAACAGCTTTTTTCTGCGTGACCTGCGAAAGGTGTCTGAACAGGTGCGCCGGGGCAACGTTGGTCAGGGCTTGCGGGATTACCTGACCCCGGAAATGGGAGTCGATGTGTCCAGACGTATCGATGTGCGTGAGCGTCTGGACGTGCTGTTCGAGCAACTCGCTCCCAACCTCTTCCCCCAAGGGCGCTGGCCGAGTAAAGGGCACCACCCCCTCGTGTTCAGCCAGCAATTTGCCGTCAACACTGCCCTTCCCAGCCTGAGTGAGGCGGGCCTGTTTGCGGTGAACGGTCCTCCAGGCACAGGGAAAACGACTCTGCTACGCGACCTCGTGGCGGCCATTGTCGTCGAACGTGCGAAGCGTCTCGCCAACCTTAAAGCCCCCGCTGACGCCTTCACTGGAAAATTGAACTGGAAAACTGGCAAGTTCACCCGTGCGGTAGCGACTTGGCGTGGCGATCTCCAGGGCTTCGAGATCGTGGTGGCTTCCGCCAACAACGGGGCCGTCGAGAATGTGACGCGGCAGATCCCGGGAAGGGACGCCATCGACGAGTCATGGCGGCGCGAGGCCGACTATTTCGCCGAATACGGCACACGTATCCTTGGGGAGGAAGCGTGGGCCATGATCGCCGCTCGTCTGGGGAACAAGAGCAACCGTGCAGACTTCCTCAGCCGCTTCTGGCACCCCGAAGATCAGGAAGAAGAGGGCCAGACCAAGCGGGACCCCGCACGTCCACCCAAGCCGGAGGACGGCTTTCGTAAATTGCTGGAACATTTACAAGGTGAGACGATCAGTTGGGCGGGTGCGGTCAAACGTTTCCGCGCTGCCTTGAATGCTGAGGCCAGGATTCGTGAGGAGCGGCAACATATTCATGACCTGTTCGGAGAACTGCGTGACCTTCAGGGAAAGCTCGACATTGCACCAGGAGTAGAGACCACAGCCGCCGCCCTTCTCGAACAATGTTATCAGGAGCAGCGGGCAGTACAGGAGACGCTTGAACAGGCACTGGTTCAGGTGCGGACCGCCCAAGACAGGCACGAGAGTCATCTCAAAACCAAACCGAATTGGTTGGAAATCCTCTTCTCCCTGGGTGGGGTGAGCCGCACCTGGCGAGCGAGAGAACAGGAACTCTCGCAAGAAGTCGGTCAAGCCGAGACCCGGGCACAACAACTTCGTGCCACTCACGCTGACGCCACCCGGAAGGCGGAACGTGCGGAGCGAGAGTTACAACTGCATCGTGAGGAAAAGCGCCAGTGGGCCGGGCGCCTGCGGGAAGCCCAGAACGAACTGACACAGGCACGAGAACGGGTTCAAAACATTCCCTCGTTAGCCACCTGGGCTACTGATGAAGAAGCTCGGGAGCTTTCCGCCCCGTGGACGGACCGGGAATGGAATGACGCTCGCGCCCAGGTTTTTTTGGAAGCTCTGCGTCTCCACAAAGCATTTCTCGCCGCCAATGCCGAGACGATGCGGAGAAGTCTACACGCCGCAACGGATGTCCTTTCCGGCAGCGTGCCCGATTCCGCTCCTTCAGAGGCGGTTCGGGCGGCCTGGACAGCCCTCTTTTTCGTCATCCCGGTCATTTCCACCACATTCGCCTCGTTTGACAGGCTCTTTTCGCATCTTGGGCGCGAGGCCCTGGGCTACTTGCTCATCGACGAGGCAGGGCAAGCTATCCCTCAGGCGGCAGCGGGGGCTCTCTGGAGGTCCAAACGTGCCATTGTTGTGGGTGACCCCATGCAACTTGAGCCGGTAGTGACTATTCCGTTGACTGCCCAACAGGCGCTGCGCCGTCACTTCAATGTAGGCGAATTGTGGCTCCCCAGCGAAACCTCTGCTCAGCAGCTAGCAGATCGCGTCAGCTTGTACGGGACGAATGTTCCCACCCAGGAGACCTCCCTCTGGGTAGGAAGCCCCTTGCGCGTTCACCGCCGCTGCGACCAACCCATGTTCAACATTTCCAATCAAATCGCTTACGACGGCATGATGGTCTTCGGCACGTCACCAGAATCCACACTCGATCTCCCCGAAAGCTGCTGGATTGATGTTCATGCTTCTGAGGCGGAAGGGCATTTCATTCTCGCTGAGGGAGAGGTCGCCCGGCAATTGATACGTAATTTGGAGGTACAGGGGGTAAATAAAGCGTCCATCTTCGTCATTTCCCCCTTCCGTGCTGTAGTGCGCGAGTTAACGCGAATATTGCCTGATGTGAGAGTCGGTACGGTCCATACCACTCAGGGCAAAGAGTCGGATGTGGTGATCCTAGTTCTAGGCGGGAACCCGAGCCGCGCGGGGGCCAAAACCTGGGCGTCACAACATCCAAACCTGCTCAATGTGGCAGTCAGTCGTGCCAAACATCGCCTTTATGTTATAGGCAACCGTGAAGACTGGCAGAAATACCAATTCTTCTCTGTACTCGCTCGTCAGCTCCCGCTCTTTAGGAACTGAAACTGTTCCAACTTCTTACCTCACCGGTACACATCCGCCCGGCTCATCGGCAGCTCCACCCGGCCCTCCTCGTCGGGCTTGGCAAGGAGGGTCTGGTAGAGGTCGAGCTGGCCGCTCCGGAAGCCGTTGACGCACGCGGCGATATACAGGCGCCACAGCCGGAAGCGCTCCTCGCCGACCAGGGCGCGGGCCTCCTCCCGGCGGGCCTCCAGGTTGTCCGACCAGCACAGCAGCGTCCGGGCGTAGTGTTCGCGCAGGTTCTCCACGTCGCGCGGCTCGAAGCCCGCCCCCTCGGCGTGCTGCAACGTCTCCCACAGGGGCAGGAGTTCGCCGTCGGGGAAGACGTACTTCTGCATGAAGCCGCCCGAGGTGAGCGCCTGGAGCCACTTCGGGAACTTCGGCGGCTGCACGTTCGCGCCGATAGCGTGGTTGAGCATCAGCCCGCCGGGCCTCAGCGCCGCATACGCCGAGCGGAAGTAGGTCGTCATGTTCGCCCGGCCGACATGCTCGGCCATGCCGACGCTGGTGATCTTGTCGAAGCTTCCCGGCCCCTCGCTGACCACGTCGCGGTAGTCGCGCACCTCCAGCCGCACGAGGTGACTCAGCCCCGCCGCCTCCACCCGCGCGCGGCCCTCACGCAGTTGCGCCTCCGAGAGGGTCACGCCCAGCACCTGCACCCCGTACTGCCCCGCCGCGTAGATCGCCAGCCCGCCCCAGCCGCAGCCGATGTCCAGCAGCCGCTCGCCGGGCTTCAGGCGCAGCTTGCGGCAGATGTGTTCCAGCTTGGCCGTCTGGGCCTCGTCCAGCGTCTCGTTGCCGCTCGGGAAGTAGCCGCAGGAGTACACCATGCGCCGGTCGAGCCACAGCCGGTAGAAGTCGTTGGAGAGGTCGTAGTGGTACGTCACCGCCTGCTGGTCGCGCTCGCGGCTGTGGGGGGTGCCGTCCAAGTGGGCGGTGACGGGGCGCGGGGCGGGACCGGCGTGGGCGCGCAGCCTCTGCACGTTCCGCAGGACCCGCGCCACCCGCGCCGGGGTGAGCGGCGCGTCAAAGGCCGTGGTGAGCCCCGCCACCGTGCTGATGTCCCCCTCAATCTCGAAGTCGCCGCGCAGGTAAGCCTCGCCCAGCGCGAGGTCGAGCGGCAGGCCCAGCATTCGCCCCAGCGAGTGCTCACCCTTCAGGACGAGGCGGGCGGTGACGGGTTTCACCGTGGCGGGCAGCACCGTCCCGTCCCAGAGCTGCACGTCGAAGGTCCGCCGCTGCGGAAGGGCCGCTTCCAGCACGTCCAGCGCCGCCGCGCGCAGCTCGGCGGGGGTGGGCGGTCGGCGGACCTGCCGGGCGGCCAGCACCGCAGCCGTCAGGCCGGCGGCCCAGGCAAGCCCCCGGGTGGCGGGACGAAGGGGGGTCGGCCGGTCCATCCGGGAGGAGGCAGACATGGTCCAGCTTAAGCTCTGCCGTGAGCCGGCGTGTCCGCCCACCTGTACAATTTCTTACAATTCGTCTCCTAGCGTCGCCCCGCCCACCACAGCAGCCCCAGCCCGGCCAGCACCGCGATCAGGTCGGGGCCGTAGGCGGCGAGGACGGGGGGCAGCGCCCCGTTTTCGCCCATCACCTTGAAGACGCTCCAGGTGGCGTAGTAGGCGAAGCTCAGGAGGAGCGCCCACACCAGCCCCAGGTTCTGCCCGCTGCGAAAGGCGAACACGGCGAGGCTGACCACGAAAAAGGCCAGGGCGAGCGCGGCGAGCGGCTCGGCGAACTTGCGGTGCAGGGCGGTGAAGTCGGCGGGCGAGCGCACGTGCTGCTGGCGGTAGGTGTTCGTCCGGGCGAGGAGATCGCGCAGCGGCAGGTAGACCGGCTTGAGCGCCGCGTCCCCGCCGTCGAAGCTCGCCTGCACGTCCTGCACGGGGAGGGTGCCGCGCCGGAAGGTCAGCACGGTGACGGGCCGGGCGTCCTGAAAGGTGACCCGCCGCCCGTCCTCGAGTTCCAGCACGTTGCTGCCGGGCCGGAGGCGGCCCCGGCGGGCGGTGATCACCTCACGCGGGGGCGAGCCCGCCTGCATGGTCACGATCCGCAGGTCGCGCAGTTCCCCGCCCGGGAGCGCCTGGCCCACGCTGATCGCGCGGTTCAGGGCGTCGCGCAGCACCAGCCCCTGCTCCCCCAGCCCGATCACGCGGGGGTTGTCCAGGACGATCTCGCGCTGCACCCCCTGCACCTGCACCTTGGCGCGGGTGACGAGGAGTTCATTCAGGGCGAAGGACAGGAGGGCCACCCCCGCCGCGAGGAGCAGCACCGGCCGGAAGAGCCGCGAGGCGGGCACCCCGCTCGCCAGCGCCGCCTTGATCTCGGAGTCGGCGGCCAGGCGCGAGAGGGCGAGCAGCGCGGCGAACATCAGCGCGATGGGGAGCGCCTGGGTGAGCGCCTCGGGCACGTTCAGGGCGACCAGCCGCGCGACGAGGAGGGGATTGGCGCCCTTGGCGAGGAGCGGCGCGATCACCGCCTCCAGCAGCGCCAGCAGGAACAGCACGATCACGATCGCCAGCGCCCCCACCAGCGGCGGCAGGATCTCGGCGAGGACATACCGCTCGAAGCGCTTCATCCCCCCGCCGGCCCTCCCCCGCACCCGGGGCGCGGGCCGGTTCGCCACCACCCTCACCGCAACCTCCAGACGAGCAGGCCCGTGACGAGCAGGAACACGAGGTTGGGAAGCCAGGCGGCGAGCGCGGGCGCCATCGCCCCCGCCCGGGCGAGCTGGGGCATGCCGATCCACAGGACATAGAACGACACCAGGAACACCACCGTCGCCGCGAAGCCCGCCGCGCGGTTCCGCAGCAGCAGGCCCAGCGCCCCCGCCGCGAGCGCGAACACGACCGGCGTGAGGGGGTCGGCGTAGCGCCGGGTCAGCTCGAAGGTGTCCTGCCGCCGCTCCTGGGGGGTGCCCAGCCCGCTCGCCAGCCGCGCTTGCAGCTCGGGCGTGCTGACCTGCTCGGCGGGCGGGGGCGGGGGCCGCAGGGTATCGGTCTGGGGAAAGACCAGCGGGGTCGCCACCCGCCGGGGGTCCTGACCGGGGCGGGTGACCCAGGCATCTTGCACCGTCCAGGTTTTCTTCCGCGTGTCCCAGGTGCCCGACGGCGCCGTGATCGTCTCGCCGCCGCGCTCGACCAGCACGCCCTCCAGACGCGCCACGGCGCCGCCCCGGTCGTTGCTCACCCGGCCCGCGTAGTACAGGGCGCCGGGCGAGGCGTAGGTGTAGTTGTCCCGCGCGGGCGGGGGCGGAGTGGTCCTGAAGATGCCGTACCACGCCTGATTCCAGCGCGCGGGCGCGCCCGGCGCCACATACCCGGTATTGACAAAGGCGACCAGCCCGATGAGGACAAACGGCACGGCCAGCGGCCACACCAGCCGCAGGGGCGGCACCCCCCCGGCGAACATCGCCTTGAGTTCGCTGTCCCCCTGAAGTCGCCCGAAGGTCAGCAGCACCGCGAAGGGCACCGCCAGCACCAGCGACCGGTTGAGGAAGGTGGGCGAAAGCGCCACAAAGGCCTTGACCGCCTGGAGCAGCGTCGCGTCGTAGCTCAGCAGCAGGCCCACCGTGGTGCTCAGGGCGTCGGTGAGTTGCAGGATCAGGAAGAGCGCCACGCCCGCCGCGTACCAGCGCAGCACCTCGCGCAGCACGTAGCGAATCAGCGTGATGGGCACGGGCGAATTCTAGCGGGGGCGCATGAGATGCAAAGGGGCAAAAGAGGGCTCCCGCCACCCGGAGGCAGCGGGGATCAGGGGGGCGGGTTGTTGAGGAGCGAGTGGGAGCAAATCAGGTTGTTTCCAGGAACGAAATCATCCTCTCCCCTTGCGGGAGAGGGTCGGCGCGCCGCGCCGAGGAGAGGGGTTCCGCAGCCGGGATGACTCCTCTTCCCGCGACCTCCTCAGCCCGCCTGGGCCTGGCTCTCCCACAGGTGCCGCTCGCGCTGGGCGACCTCCTCGTGGAGCCGGAGGATGGCGGCGTTGCCCTGGGCGCCCCGCTCGGCGATGGCGCGGGCGGTGGCGGTGTCGAGGTAGGCCAGGCGCAACAGTTCCTCGCTGCGCAGGCCGTCGCGGGTCTGGCGCACGCCCCGCTCGCGGCGGATGGTCGCCGAGTCGGTGCCCAGCACGCTGCGGTTGCTGATGGAGCCGAGCTGACCATAGACACGCCCCTCGCCGCCGTGGCGGGCCACGGTACTCATCAGGGTGCGGCGGGCGTCGGTACTCTCGAGCCGGGCGGCCAGCCAGCGCCGCGCCTCGGGGTCGGCGTTGCGCTCGGCGATCTGCGCGGCCAGCCGAACGTCACCCGTCAGGGCGCGGGAGAGCAGGGTCTGGGCGCGCTTGCGCCAGCGCCGGGCCTCGGGCGTATTCAGGGTGAAGGCCAGCCGGGCAAACTCGGCCGCGTCGAGGGTCGCCTCCGGGCCGATGCCGAAATCGCGCTCCGGGCTTTGCAGGTCATGTTCGCGGGCGAAGGCGGCCCAGTCTTCGGGCATGGGCACGCCGAGGGCCAAAAGGGCGGTGGGCACGTGCAGCAGCCCGTCCGCACTGGCGGGCAGGCGCTGGGCACCGAATTCCAGGGTCACGGGAGCATTCTTCATGGGGCTATTGTAGCACGTTTTACGTCGAAAACATAATAGCCCGACACTCCCGCCAGCCTTTTGAGACGTATCCGCTGGACTTTTTCTCCTTCCCACATCCAAACGGGTATCCGGTGTCCTTTCTGTATATAGCTTACTCAGCCCCTCCCCGGCCCGGGTGGTGCGGGGGTGGCTGGCTCGCGTGACCTCGTAAACATCCCTTCACGCCTGTCTCGCCCGCCCTGGCCTTTGACGTGGGCATTGTGACGCCATGACCGATGATCCCAAGAAGGGCTACGACCCCGCGAACACCTCGCCCGCCGAGGGGCAGAGTCGCCCCATCCCCGAGCAGGACCGGGGCAAGGACCCGGACATCGACCCCGCCGACAAGGACAGCGCCGAGGGTGACCGCGACGAGGTGGAGGACAGCGCCACCCCGGGCCGTGACTGAGCGGCTGCTGGACTTGCCGGGGGGCGAGCGTCCCCTCAACTCGACCCGCCCCGAGGCGGAGCGGGCCGAACTCGTCCGCTGGATGTTCGACCGGCTGCGGGCCGAGTACGGCGAGAAGGCCATCTACGCCCGGCGCGAGCCCATGCACGAGCTGATCAGCACGATTCTCTCCCAGCGCACGACCCACGCGGACGAGGAGGCGGCCTACCAGGAACTCCTCACGCTGGGCGACTGGGACGCGATCACCCGGGCGCCGACCGAGGCGGTCGCCCACGCCATCCGGCGCAGCAACTACCCGGAGAGCAAGGCCCCGCGTATCCAGGCCACCCTGCGCGCCATCCGCGAGCAGCGGGGCGGGTACGACCTCGACTTCCTGGCCGAGATCCCCGTTCAGGAGGCGATGAAGTGGCTCACCGACCTGCCGGGCGTGGGCCTCAAGACCGCCTCGCTGGTGCTGCTCTTTAACTTTGCCCGTCCGGTGTTTCCGGTGGACACGCACGTCCACCGGGTCAACACCCGGGTCGGCACGATTCCCCGCATGGGCGAGCAGGCGGCGCACCGCGCGCTCCTCAAACTGCTGCCGCCCGACCCGCCCTACCTGTACGAGTTCCACGTCAACCTGCTGCGGCACGGGCAACGGGTCTGCATCTGGACCCGTCCGAAGTGCCCCGCGTGCGTGCTGCGCGAACGCTGCGACGCCCACGCGATCTACGGGAACAACGTGCCGAGCTTCGGGGACAAGCCGGGGAAGGGGTAGAGGCGGCCAGGAACGCGCTAGAAGTGGGGACGCCACACTCCCGGGGCAGCAGAATGACGGGGTGACCCGGCGAGCCTCCCCCCAGGTTGCGGAGTGACCTGTTCTCGGCGGCACAGCCTGAAGATCACGGGCGAGTCCGCTGCTAGGGCGTCAACTGTTTCCACTGGCCTTCGGACACCACTTCGGCGGTACCGCCCACCACTTTGATGGCGGTCTGGTCGTCGATGGCGTAGCACGTCCCCTTCACGTCGGCGGCCCACCGTTCCGCGGCGGCCATGGTGTTCCACGGCAGGTCCGGGTGATCCAGGTGCGGGAAGATCGAGAAGTCAACGACCCCGAGGGTCCGGTCGCCGGGCGCGGACGGCCATTCGACGAAGTCCTGCCCGATCCGGGGCGTCATGACCATGCTCCCCGCACTCAGCCCCACCCAGACGCTCTCAGGCAGCGACGGCAGGAGTTCCGCCAGCCCGGACTCCCGCATCCAGTGGCACAGGAACGTCGCGTCCCCACCGTCCACCAGCAGCGCGTCGGCCTCCTGCACCCACCGCACCCACCGGTCCCGGCTGATGCTCGGCAGCGCGGTGAGTTCAAGGACGCCCACGGACTTCCATCCCAGGCCGCACATGGTTGCCGGGGTCTGGTCGGTGATGAAGCGCCGCACCGAGGCTGGCCCGCACCACGGGTGGCCCCACTGCGCCGTCGGGATACACAGGGCGCTGGACTCGGCGATGGGTTTCCCCAGCAGACTGACCAGCGCGTCATGGATACTCGCGTTGGTGACGCCACCCGAGGTGAGCAGAAGTTTCACGGTTCTTCCCCTTGCTGATGAGGTGGGGACCGAAAGACGCCCCTCTTCACGCTCGTCCACACTGGGACAAGGTGGGCTTCAAACATAATCATTGCCCCTTCTTATCCTTATAACAGAGGAACAGCAAACCGGGCCAGAGCCCAGCGCACAGGCCTTGACGGCGCCGAGAACTGGAAGGGCACAGAGGCGCACCTGGCCGTGGACACTCCAGTCCAGAGGCTCGCGGCGCTGATCACGCCTGCGAACGAACAGGATTGGGGACAGGTCCAAGACCTGTGCCGGAGGATGCGGGAGGCCACGGGGCCGCGGTCGGGGTGGACAAGGCCTGCCCGCCCCTCATCCCCGCTCCCGTTCCCGCAGCACGAGTTGCACCAGCCCTAGAGTGACGAGTTCGGCCTCCTCCGGTTGGACGGGGCGCAACTCCTCGACCACGAAGCGGCGCGAGAAGACGCTGCGGCGTTTGCGGACGCGGAAGGCGGGCTGGCCTGCGGCGTCCGTCACGGTGTAGGTCGGGTTCACGAGGTAGTCGAAGCCCGCGGCGATCAGGTCACCGATAAAGGGGACGGCGCCGATCACGCCCTCGATCACGCCCAGCCAGGGGTGGTCGTCGCGGATCGTGAATTCGGGGCGGCCATCCGGCCCGAGCAGTTCGTAGCTCGCCCCCCAGAGGGTCCGCAGACCCTGGGCCTGGAGGGCGCCGACCTCCGAGCCGTCCGCGCGGCGGATCAGGCGCCGGGCCCGCCAGTCGAGCGCCCCCGCCATCAGCCCCTGAGCCCGGATGCTGTGGGTCTGCACCCGCCGCGCCTCGTCGGCGTACACGCGCACCTCGTCGCGGATGCTGAGGAGCTTCTCCTTGACGACGGCGACGAGCTGGCCCTGCGCGTCGGTCACGCGCAGTTCGGTTCGGAGGCTGAGCCGGAATTCCAGCGTCAGGGGAAAGGTGGGATTCACGCTCCCGGGTACGGACTCAGGCGGGGGCCGGTTCCCAGAGGTCGAAACGGGTGCCCGGGGTAACGCCCGCCCCCTGTGCCCAGACCTGCGCGGGCTGCGGCTTGCGGGCCTCCGGCTGCACAGTCTCCACCCGCACGGCACCCTCCCCGCAGGCGACAGCCAGACCCCCCGGGTCCACCCGCAGCACCTCGCCGGGCCGGCCCTGGCCGTCCGTCACGCCCAGGCCGAGAAGCTTGAGCCGCGCGCCGTTCAGAAAAGCCGTGGTCTGCGGCCAGGCAGCCACCCCCCGGTAACGGTTCACGACCGCCCGCGCCGTGTCCCCCCAGCGCACGAAGCCGTCCTCCTTCACGAGCATGGGGGCGTGGGTCGCCCTGGACTCGTCCTGCGGCATCGGCGTCAGGCCAGGCAGCCGCGACAGGGCCTCCACGATCAGCCGCGCGGCCTGGGCGCTCAGGGCGCCCGCGAGTTCGATGCTCGTCCACTCGGGGGCGATGGGCAACTCCTGTTGCAGCAGGATCGGCCCGGTGTCCATGCCCACGTCCGTCTGCATGATCGTCGTGCCCGTGACCGTCTCGCCCCGGATCAGTGCCCACTGGATCGGCGCCGCGCCCCGGTACGCGGGGAGGAGGCTGGTGTGCGTGTTCAAGAAGCCGTGGGGCGGAACGGCGAGCAGGGAGGCGGGCAGGATTTTGCCGTAGGCGCAGGTGACGGCCACGTCCGCCCCACTCTCGCGCAGCCTCGCCCCGAAGGCCGCGTTGCCCCGCAGTTTCGTGGGCTGGGCGAGGGGCAATCTCAGTTCAGCGGCGCGGGCGGCGACGGGTGGCGGCGTGAGCTTGAGTCCCCGCCCCACCGGCTTGTCGGGCTGCGCGACGACGAGGACGACCGCGAACCGCTCGCGGATCGCCTCCAGCACGGGCAGCGCGAAGGCGGGCGAGCCGAAAAAGGCGACGCGGGGGGCGCTCAACCCTGGCGCTCCTGCCGCGCCTTTTCCCTCAGCGCGAGGTCCTGCAGGAACTGCTTGGCCTGGCGCTGCATGGCGGCGAGTTCCTTGCGGTGGTCCTCGGTGACCTGGGGGGGCAGGCGGTCGAGGAAGAACACGCCGTCGAGGTGATCGACCTCGTGCTGGAAAACGCGGGCGAGGTAGTCGTCAGCCTCCAGCGTGCGCTCCTGGCCGTCAAGGTCGGTGTAGCGCACCTGCACGGCGCGGGCGCGCGACACGCCCTCCTCGTAGATACCGGGAATGCTGAGGCAGCCCTCCTGGTAGGACCGGTCCTTTTTCTTGTCGATCACGGTGAGGACTGGATTGAGCATCACGAACTCGCGCAGCACGCGGGACTTCAGGGGCTCGTCCTGGCCCTCCTGCTCCTCCTCGTCGTCCTCGTACTCGACGGCCACGAACATCCGCACGGGGAGGCCCACCTGCGGGGCCGCGAGACCGACGCCGCGCGCCTCGAACATCGTCTCCAGCATGGTGTTCGCCACCTCGCGCACCGTCTGGGGATCAAAGCCGGGGACGGTGAGGAGGTCGGTGGGCTGTACGGCCCGCGCCTTGCGGCGCAGCACGGGGTCGCCGTACAGGCGGATGGGGTAAACGCGGGGGGCCTCGGCCATATTTCCCCGTTTTATCAGAGGCCCAGCGCAGGACAGGGGCACGGGCGCACCTTCGGATGCCCGGGAAGGTCGCCCCCGCACCTGGAATCCGCCTGAGCCCTTCTCTCACGGCCTCCCCACCCTGCCCGCCTAAGGTCGAAAGCATGTCCATCCGGTCCGCCCTGCTCCTGACCGCCGCGCTGCTGGCAGGCCCCGCCGCCGCGCAGACGACCCCCACGACCGGGGCACCCGCCCAGGGTGCCGAGCCCCAACTGACCGCCGAGCAGGCCGCCGCCCAGGCCCGCGACCTCGCCGAGCAGGCCCGGCGCACCTACCCTCAGGGCAGCGCGAGCATCGACCAGACGCTGTGGAAGCAGGCCGCCGCCGCCGCGGAACAGGCCGTGACGCTGGCCCCCGACAACGCCGAATACCTGAAGCTCCGCGCCCAGATCTACACCGAGGTGGGCTTCTGGCGGCAGGCGGAACTCGCGTGGAACGCCTACTTCCGGGCGGCACCCGCCCAGCCCGGCAGCGCCGAGGCCCGCCAGGCGGCCAGCGCCCAGTACAACCTGGGCTACGCGGCGTACACCCGCAACCAGCCCGACCAGGCCGCGCGCTTCTTCGCCACCTGCCTCGACCTGGACGCCCAGAACGTGGATTGCGCGACCTGGGCCGCGCGCACGGCGCTGGAGGCCGGGAACTACGCGCAGGCGCAAACCCTCTACGCCCGTGCCCTGCAATTGAAGCCCGGGGACAAGACGCTCACGTACTTCCAGGGTGTGGCGCAGCGGGCCAGCCAGTACGGCCCCGCCGCCACCCGCGCCTTCAGCCGCGCGTACGCCGACCTCGACGCGGGCCGCAAGCCGCAGGCCCTCGCCGGATTCCAGGAGGCCGCCCGCACCGCCCCCAACTTCGCCGAGGCGTGGCGGGAGGCGGGCCGCCTGGCGTTGGAACTCGGCAACGCCCAGGCGGCCCGCGCCGCCTACGAGGGAGCCGTCGCCCTGCCCGGCGCCACCGGGGGCGACCGCTTCAACCTCGCGCTGGCGCGGGAGGGCGAGCAGTACGGGCTGGGCGCCGTGCAGGCGTTCCGCGCCGCCTATGCGAGGTACGCGGCGGGCGACAAGGCCGGGGCCGAGGCGGGCTTCCTCGACGCCACCCGCCAGAACCCGCAGTACGCCAAGGCCTGGGCCTGGCTGGGCCGCGTCCGCTACGAGGCGAAGAACTACACCGGGGCTGCGGAAGCCTACAGTCAGGCCGTCCGGCTTGACCCGGGCGACAAGAGCAGCGCCTACTTCCTGCGGCTGGCCCAGCAGGGAAAATAAGGGGGGCTGAAGGCGGGGCGTGGCTACCGGGCCGTGCCCCCCTCCTCATGCGCCTTCACCCGTTCGTCAGCCTCGGCGCTTAGGCTGAGCCCATGCGCCGTGCCGCTCTCCTTCTGCCCCTGACCCTGATCCTCGCCGCGTGCGGGTCGCGGGGGGTCCAGGCTCCTGATACCTACGACCTCAGCGGCACCATCGGCGGGGACTGGGGGCAGAACCCCAGGCTGCGGCTGGCCCTGGTGGGCACGGGGCTGCCCGGCGTGGTCACGAACGACAGCGCCCGGGGCCAGAACATCGTGAGCACCGGGGTGAACACCTGGCAGTTCGGCTTCGACCTGCCGGGGATTCCCGCCGTCGCGGGCGTGTATCAGGTCGTGGTCTTCGACGACGCGAACAACGACGCCACCTTCAACGTGGGCGAGCGGTTCGCCCGCAACAAGCAGTGGCTGATCTACAGCGCCCTGGGCGGCAATATCGGCCCCGTGAACGTCCCCGCCTTCCTTCCCGGCGGCGGCGAGGAACTGCTGCCCGCCATGCACGTCGAGCAGGGCTGGAACCTCTACAACCGGAACTTCCCCCTGAGTGACACGAACCCCAGCCCAGCCGGGAAGGTGACCGGGTACGACCTGAGCCGCTGAGACAAGAGCCCCCCGAACGTTGCCGTCAGGTCAGGGTGACGTTCTTTTTTTGTCTCTACAGGTTCGCTTTGAAGAACGCCACGCTGCGGGCGAGCGCCGTGGACAGGTTCCGGCTGAGGTTGTGGTTGTCGCCGGGGTAGACGTAACTCTGGACGGACTTTCCGGCCTGCCGCATCTGGGCCACCAGCGAGGTGTGGAAGCTCACGGGCACGTCCTCGTCCGCCGTGCCGATGTGGAGCTGAAGGGGGCCGCCGAGGCTCCGCAGGTAGGCGTTCGCGCTGAGCTTGTTCCAGAAGTCCGGGTTTTCCTCCGGGGTGCCGTACTTCTCGACCGCCTTTTTCCGCAGTTCCAGCACGCGGCGGGGGATGGACGGCGGCACCGGGCTGTTCCAGTCGTTCATCATCTGGCTGTAGTCGCCGACCACCCCGGCCCAGATCACGCCCGCCTTGATGGAGGGGTCGATGACCATCGCCCGCAGGGTCAGGAAGCCGCCCATTGAGTGCCCCCACATGCCGATGCGGGCGGCGTTCACCCGGGGGTCTTTCTTCAGGCTGGCGAGCGCGTTCATCACGTCCGTCGTGTAGCCGGGGGCGTAGTAGGCGCCGAGCGCTTCCCCCTGGCTGCTCCCGTGGCCCCGGTAGTCACTCTTGAGCGTCACGAAGCCCGCGCGGGCGAAGGCGTCCTGGTAGGCGACGTACTTCTCCGTCGTCCGGTAGACGTTGGGCGGGATGTAGCCGTGGTTGAAGACGATGGCGGGCCAGCCGCCCTTCGGCGGCGTGCCGTTCGGAACGGTCAGGAGCGCGTTGATTCGCAGGCCGTCCGACAGGTAGCTCACCACGTAGCGGCGGTAGTTGCTGCCCGCGCGCAGGGTCTGCCGCACGGTCAGGGCGCTGCCGGGGTAGGGCTTCTCGCGGGCGGCGGGGATGCTCATCTGGGCGGCGTCCACCTTGGCAAGGGCGGCGGCCGACTGGGCGTGGGCGGGGGGCAGGCCGAGGAGCAGGGCGGGGAGGAGGAGGAGCGCGGCGGGCCTCATGCCTCAGGCTAGGAAGGTTGCGGGTGGGGGACGGGATGTTTGCCCACGATGGAGAGGAGGGGTACTTGAGGGGTTGGATGGGCTGCTCTGGCCCGGTTTGCCCCCACCCCCAGCCCCTCCCCCCGGAGGGGGCAGGGGGGCTTTCCGCTGCGCTGAGCAAGGGGTTCGCCCCCCGGACCCGAGGCTGTTTCTCTCCACGCGCAAGGTTTGATCTTGTTGCATTCCAAGCTGCTCGCCCACCGTCTCGCTACGCGAGCAAGGCGTGGTGAAGGCGGTGCGAGTGCGAGCCAAGGGGTGGGAACCGGCCGTCCACAGTAGACGGTTTTTAAAGAGCCAAAGCTTGGACGCTGTTGCTTCTCCCCCCTTGTGACGCTTGATGTGCAATACGGAAAACACCATGTGGGATGAGGTCTTTTTCTCCCTCCTTGTGGGGGAGGGTCGGGGAGGGGGGTGGCAGGCACCGCCTGCCCTCACAGCCTCACTCCAAATAGCCCATCACCACGCCTGCCTCCTAATCCTCAGCCCGGGCAGCCCCCTCCCTCCCCTACAGCCGCGCGTCCACCGGGTCGCTCTCCAGCGCCAGCACACCCAGCACGCACTCGTGAACGCGAGCAGTTCCGGCGCGGTCCACGAAGCGGGCCAGCGCCTCCAGCCCCAGGTGAAACTCGCGCAGGGCTCGGGCACGTTTGGCGCCGAGGGCACGGGTTCGCAGCCGGGCGAGGTGTTCGGGGCGGGTGTACTCCGGGCCGTAGATGATTCGCAGGTACTCGCGGCCCCGCACCTTGAGGGCGGGTTGCAGGCTGCGCTTTTCCGGGTCCAGGAAGGTGAGCGGCTTGACGACCATGCCCTCCCCGCCCGAGGCCGTCAGCGCCTCCCACCACGCGGTCGCCTCCGCCTCGCTGGCCGGATCACTCAGGGTGACGACCCGGTGTGCTGTGCGGCCAAACAGGGCCGGGTCAGCGTCCGCCAGCCGCCCCAGCGTCTCCAGGTGCCAGAGGTGCCCCCGGTCCGTGTGGACCCGCCCCTCCGAGGCGAGGAGGTGGAAGGGCAGGATTCGCACGTCCCCCGGTCCCTCCACCCGGCGCACGTAGGCGCGGTAAGCCTCGCGGTAGGTGGACAGGTCGGCGGCACGTTCGCGGGTTCGCTCCAGGATGCTGCCCACCTCCACGCCCCGCTCGACAGCCCTCTCCAGGGCCGCCACGGCGGCAGGCAGCGCCGCGTTCCCCGCCGCCCCGACCGCCGCGTACTGCCCCCGAATGAGTTCCCCGGCCTTCAGGCTCCAGGGCAGAATCTCGGCGTCGAGGACGAGCCAGCCGGTGTCCAGCGCCTCCCACAGTCCGGCCCCGGTGACGGCGGCGCGGGCGCGGGAAAGCACGCCCTGCTCCCAGTCGGGCGCGAGGAAGGGGCGACCGGTTCGGGTGTAGATGCGGCCCGTTCCATCCTCCACGCCGAAGTGGGCGCGGGCGGCTTCCCCGTCCCTGGCCAGGACCAGGAGGGCGCGCGAGCCCATGTGCTTCTCCTCGCAGATGACTTCCGTGATGCCCTGGCCCCGGAAATACGCGAATGCCTCTGCTGGGTGTTCCAGCAGGCCCTCGCGCCCGCTCGTCTCCACCGGGCTCATCGTGGGCGGGAGGTACACGCACCAGCGCGGGTCCACCCCGAAGCGCGAGAAGGTTTCCACGGCAGCCGAGCGTTCGCCCTCCTTGAGGAGAATGCCGCCGAAGGTCCGCGTCTCGATCCGGCCCCCTTTCAGGAACTCGGCGAGGTCAAGCGTGTCGCCATCCGGCTCGGGGGCGGCGGGCTGGAGGGGTCGGGCGGGCACCGCGTACTGGGCATGGGCGGGCACGCTCACGAGGTCCATCTCGGGATACCGCAGGGCCGTCAGGGCACCCCCGAAGGCGCAACCGGTATCGATATTCAGCGTCCGGTTCACCCAGCGCGGCTGCGCGACGGGGGTGTGGCCGTACACCACGGTCGCCGCGCCCCGGTAGTCCTGCGCCCAGTCCCGGCGCACCGGCAGCCCCAGTTCGTCCTGGCTGCCGTCCACATCGCCGTACAGCGCGAAGGAGCGCACCCGCCCCGACGCCCGCCCCTGATACCGCTCCGGCAGGCCCGCGTGCGCGACGACCACCCGCCCGCCGTCCAGCACGAGGTGGCTCACCAGCCCGCCGAGAAAGGCGCGCACCTCCGCCCGGAACTCCGGCCCCGCCGCGTCGAGTTGCTCCAGCGTCCGGTCCAGGCCGTGCAGCGCCTGGACTGCCTTGCCGTCCAGCGCCCGCTTCAGCTTCTCGTCGTGGTTGCCGGGCACGCACAGGGCGGCGCCCGAGTGGGCCATGTTCATCACCAGCCGCAGCACGCCCACGCTGTCCGGCCCCCGGTCCACGAGGTCGCCCACGAAAACGGCGGTGCGGCCAGGCGGCGGGGTCGCGGTGTTCCCCTCCACCGTGTAGCCGAGTTTGGTCAGCAGCTCACGCAGTTCGTCCAGGCAGCCGTGAACGTCGCCGATGAAGTCGAAGGGGCCGGTGAGTTCCCTGCGGTTGGTGTAGAGCGGGACGCGCGAGATGCGGGCGGCGTCCACCTCCGCCTCCGTTCTCAGGACCCAGACGTGGCGGAAGCCCTCCTTGCCCAGACCGCGCAGGGTTCGGCGCAATTCGGCGACCTGCCGCCCAATGACCTCGGGGCGGAAGTCGCGGTCGGGGCGGGCGGCGTGGCGGGCCTCCAGCACCGCGCGGGGCAGGTCAAGGACGATGGCGACGGGCAGCACGTCATGCGCCCGCGCGAGGTCCACCAGCCGCCGCCGGTCCTCCGGGCGCACGCTTGTCGCGTCCACCACTGTCAGGCGCCCGCGCGCCAGCCGCTTCCCCGCCACATAGAACAGGCTGTCGAAGGCGTCCCCCGTCGCCTCCAGGCTGTTCTCGTCGTCGCTGACCAGGGCGCGGAAGAAGTCGCTGCTCAGCACCTCGGTCGGGAGAAAGTGCCGCGCGGCGAAGGTGCTTTTGCCCGCCGACGACGCGCCGACGAGGGCGACGAGGGAGAGTTCGGGGAGCCGGATGTCGGTGGGGGGAACGGTCATGGGGGCCTCAAGCGCCGATGCTCTCACACCTGGGCGTGGCGGGGATGGGCAGATTAGCGGAGGAGTCAGGAGGGAGCTTGCGTCAGGCGCGTGACGATACTCGTTCCCACGGGGAGGATGGGCGGCAGGGTCATACCCCGCCCACCTTCCGCTCGAACACCGCCATCTGCGTCACCGGCCCGTACTCCGGGTGCACGTCCCCCACGTCCTCGTACCGCACCGTGTAGCCGTACTCTGCCCCTGCCGCGTCTGCCCAGGCGCGGAACTCGGTGCGCGTCCACTCGAAGCGGTGGTCGGCGTGCCTGAGGCCCGCGTCCTCCCCGAAGACGGTGTTGTACTCGCGGTTGGGCGTGGTGACGACCACGGTACGCGGCTGGGCATCGCCGAACACGTGTGCGGTCAGGGCATTCAGGCGGTGAGGCTCCAAATGCTCGATCACCTCCACGAGCGCGGCGGCACCGAAGCCCCGGAGGCGCGAGTCGCGGTAGGCGAGGCTGCCGTGGAGCAGGCGCACACGCCCGGCAAGTTCGGGCCGTTCCCGGAGGTGCAGTTTCTCCGCCGCAATTTCCAGCGCGCGGTCGCTCACGTCCACGCCGACGAGTTCCCGGAACTGCGGCACGGGGATCAGGCGCCGCAAGAGTTTCCCCTCCCCGCAGCCCAGATCCAGCACACGGGCGGCACCGCTGGCCTCCAGCACTTCCGCTACCCGGTCCAGCCGGGCGTCGTGGAGACGGGGACGAGGTTCGGATGGGGTTTCCTCGACCTCTGCCGGGTCGGGGCCGAACGCTGCCTCGGCCTGCCGCACCAGCTCGCGGAAGCGCAGGAACCGCCCGGTGATGAGGTCGCGCTCCGGGTGGGTCTCCAGCCAGCCCGCGCCGTGGCGCAGCAGCTTGTCCACCTCCGCCTCGCCCAGGTAGTAGTGCTTGCGGCCGTCCAGAACGGGCAGCAGCACGTACAGGTGCGTCAGCAGCTCGCGCAGCAGGGCGGTGCCCGACACCCGCAACCGGATGTAGGGCCGCTCGCCCCACTCGGGAAACAGCGGGTCGAGGGGGATAGGCTCGGCGTCCACCGTGTACCCCAGCGGACCGAAGAGCCGGGCCGGGAGGTCGGCGGGACCCCGCGCGGCCACGCACGGCAGCTCTGCGACCAGGGGGATGGGCGTGTCGGCGAGTTCGGGGCGGTCCTTGCTGCGCCCCGTCATCGCGGTGCCGAAAGCGTCGCGCAGGGCGACCGCCAGGAAGGAGCCCGCCGCGTAGGGCCGGTCGTTGACATAGGGCTCCAGCGGTGCGCCCTCCCCGGCCCGCGTATGGCGCGAGAGGGCGACCGGGTCCACCTCCAGCAGCAGGGCCGCCGTGCAGGTCCCCTCGGTCGCCTCCGGGTAGAAGACCACCGCGCGCCCGAAAGGCAACTCGCGTTCCAGCACGCGCTCCGGGTGCTTATGGAGCAGGAAGCCCAGGTCGGTGGCGGGCTGGTGGGTGGTCGTCAGCGTGAGGAGCATCCTGCCCGGCAGGTTAACGCCGCCCCGCGCCGCGTACGTCCGCAAGGTGGCGGAGGGGAAGCGCTCGCGGGGCAACCGCGAAGTCGGGTTGTGGACGCGCTCGCCCCGCTCACCCCTCAGTCCGCTTTGCCGACAGCTCCCCCGAAAAGGGAGCCGGGTCCGGGAGTTGCCCCCTGGAGAGCCGATTCTTCTGTCTGCCCCCCAGTGGAGGTGCCCCGCGGGGGCGGACTCGCAGAGCTGCACCGCACAGGGGTAGGGCGAGGCTGTGCGGAGTTGATGACTTCGCGGCTGCCCTGGAACCATCTGCCGGGCCGGAGCGCCGCCCCGCCCCCAACCCGTACAATCGGCCCTGATGCTCTGGACCCGTCCCCTGGTGATGCTGCGGCTGCTCGCGCTGCTGCTCACGAGCGAACTCGTCCGCACCGGATTCGTCGTGTCGGCGCTTCCCCTGGCCGGGCCGGGCCTGGGCCTGGGCACGGCGGTGATCGGCGCGATGGTGGGGGGGCACTACCTGGCCGACGCGCTGGCAAAGGGGCCGGTGGGCCTGGTCACCGAGCGCTGGGGGCTGGGCCGGGTGCTGACCCTCGGGGCGGTGTTGGGGCTGGGCGCCGTGCTGGGCACTCGGCTGGCCCCCTCGCCCCTCTGGGGCGTGCTGGGGTGTGCCGCCTGGGGCGTGGCCTACGCGGCCCTGTGGCCCGGCGTGATGAGCGCGTCGCAGGCCCTCGCCCGACCGGGGCGGACCGCGCGGGCCCTCGCCGCGTCCAGCCTGAGCGTCGCGCCCGCCATCCTGGGCGGCGCGCTGGGCGTTGGTCCGCTGATGCAGGCCCACCCGGACGCCGCGTGGCTGCTGCTCGCCGGGGCGCAGGGCACGGCGCTGCTCCTCGCCCTGAGCTTGCTGGGACTGCGGCTTCCCCACTCGTCCCTCACCGCGGGGAGCGTGTGGCGCGGCTGGTCACGGGTCGCCGTGCTGCTGCCCGCCGCGTTCGCCCAGACGCTCGCGCCGGGGCTGCTCGTCACGGTGTTCTACCCGCTGCTGGCGCGGCTGGGGCTGGGCCTGGGCGACCTGATCGGGCCGGGCCTGCTCGCGCTCGCCCTGTTCGGCCTCTGCCTGTGGGGCGCGGGGCGGCTGGCGGACCGCGTTCACCCGCGCCGCGCCCTCGCGCCGGGCCTCCAGGGGCTGGCGCTGACCTTCGCGCTGGCGGCGCTTCCCGGCATGGAGGACCGGCTGTGGCTCCTCGCGCCGCTGCTGGGGCTGGGCTACGGGGCCTTTGTCGCCGGGTGGAACGGGCTGGTGGGCCGGGTGCTGCCGGAAGCGCACCGCGCCGCCGCCTGGGGCACCGTGATGGCGGTCGAGGCCCTGGGGTACGCGGTCGGCCCGGTCCTGGGCGGGGTCGCCTGGGCCAGCTTCGGCCCGGCGGGCGTCTTCACGCTGGGGGCGGCGGTGTTCCTCCTCACCGAGGGGTACTACCTGCTGCCGGGGCGCTCGCTGACCCGCCCGGTCCCCCGCGCCGAGGGCGAGGCGGGGTAAAGCCGATCCCTCACAGCCGCTCGGGGTCCACGAGCAGGGGGGCCTCCGTCTCGAAAGCCTCCGCATACCGGACCCGGGCCAGCGTCCCCCAGTAGGTCAGGCGGCCCCGGCGGCGCTCGATAATCTCCGGCGTGACCGTCTCGGAGATGTACTCGCCCGTGAACTGGCTGGTGTGAGCGCGGATCGCGGCCTCCCAGTCATCCATCACCGCGCCGACATCGACGAGCAGGTTGGCCGGGATGTCCGCATTGCCCTGATAGAGCAGTACCTGGGAGACGCGGTGCGGCTCGCCCTCCACGTCGGCCTTGCGGAGCGCGGCGAGGTGCAGCGCCCGCTTGGCGAGGTGGTAGGTGCCGAAGTGGTCGGGGTGCCGGTCCAGGTGGTGCGGCACGACCAACACGCGCGGGCGCACCGCACGCAGCACAGTTGCCAGCGCCGCCGCTCCCTCCGGGGTATCGGCCAGGCCACCGTCCGGGAGCCCCAGTTGCCCGCGCCAGGTCAGACCCATAATCTGCGCCGCCGCCACGCACTCGGCCTCGCGCTCCTCGGGCGTGCCCTGGGTGCCCCGCTCGCCGCGCGACATCTCCAGCACGCCGACCGCCTGACCCGAGCGCGCAAGACGAATCAGCGTCCCCCCCGCCCCGATCTCAGCGTCGTCGGGATGCGGGGCAAGGCACAGCCAGTCGAGGGGCCGCACGGTGCCGTGGACGGTACGCCAACCTTCAGTCATGGGGCGCAGCATAGGGTCGAATCGGGCGGGTAAGGGCAATAAAAAAGCCGCCCTCTCGGACGGTGATAGAAAAAGAATAGCGTGGGATGCAGCAGAAGTCAAATTATGCAGGCCGATTTGAGGGGAAGCCCTGCGAGGAGCGGGGAAAGTCCCGGGAATAGGAGAAAACCCATGCAAACCCGCAGCCTCGGCATCCAGGAGGTGCAGCAGGCCCGTCTGGCGCAGGCCTTCGACCCCCACGTCGCCCCCCTCAACCGCTGGGCCGAGGAGCAGCGTTCGGCGAGCGGGCACTGGCTGCCCTTCTTCGATCCGCTCGACGGCGGCGTGCTGGCGCGGGTCCTGCTCCTCCTCGAATCGCCCGGCCCGGTCGTCAGCCGCACCCGCTTCGTCTCGATGGACAACCCGGACGGCACGGCGGAGAACCTGCGCTGTCTGCTCCACCTCTCGGGTCTGCGGCGGAGGGAGGTGGCGATGTGGAACGTCGTGCCGTGGCAGATGAGCGAGAACGGTGTGGTGACCCCCCGGCCAGGGCAGTACACCGAGGCCGCGTCCCTGACCCGGCACCTCCTCTCGATGCTGGCGGACCTTCAAGTCGTTGTCCTCGTCGGTCGCCACGCCGAGCGGGCCTGGCCGCTGGTGGGCTCGGCCCTGCCTACCCTCCCCTGTCCGCATCCGAGCCCGCAGAACTTCGTCTCGCGGCGAGATTCCGCTGTGCTGGCGCTGGGCACGCTCGTTAAGGCGCGGAGGATGGTTTCCGGCAAGGAAAAAGGGGCCACCCCCATTCCCGAGGAGTAGCCCCTTCTTTCGGCCCGGCTCAGCTATGGGTCATGTCGAGCGGCACGACCCACCGGCCAAACTCGTCCTCCGTGACGTAGCCCAGGGCGAGCGCCGCTTCCTTCAGGCTGGTGCCTTCCTTGTGCGCCTTTTTGGCGATCGCGGCGGCCTTGTCGTAGCCGATGTGCTTGTTCAGGGCCGTGACCTGCATCAGGTTGGTCGAGAGGTTGTGCTCGATCTTCTCCACATTCGGCTCGATGCCCACGGCGCAGTTGTCGTTGAAGGCGAGGCAGGCGTCGGAGATCAGGCGAATGCTCTCCAGCACGGCGTGGACCATCACCGGCTTGAACACGTTGAGCTGGAAGTTACCCTGTGAGCCCGCAAAGGCGACTGTCGCGTCGTTGCCGAAAACGCGGGTGGTCACCATCGTCATCGCCTCCGCCTGGGTGGGATTCACCTTGCCGGGCATGATGGAGGAGCCGGGCTCGTTCTCAGGGATGATGATCTCACCGATGCCGTTGCGGGGGCCGGAGGCGAGCCAGCGCACGTCGTTCGCCATCTTCATCAGCGCCCCGCTCAGGGTCCGCAGCGCCGCCGAGGTCTGGACCAGGGCGTCGTGGGCACTCAGCGCGGCGAACTTGTTCTCGGCGGAACGGAAGGGAAAACCGGTTTCATCGGCGAACTTCTGGGCCGCGAGGTCGCCGAACTGCGGGTGGGCGTTCAGGCCCGTGCCGACCGCCGTGCCCCCGATGGCGAGGTCATAGAGGCCCTGCTCGGCGTGCCGGACCTCCGCGAGCGCGTAGTCGAGTTGCGCGACCCAGCCGCCGATCTCCTGCCCCAGCGTGATGGGCGTGGCGTCTTGGAGGTGGGTGCGGCCCACCTTCACGAGGTCCCTGTACTGCTCGGCCTTCGCCGCCAGCGTATCCCGCAGCTTGCCGACACTGCCATACAGCCGCTCGTTGAGTTCCAGCACGACGGCGATGTGCATGGCGGTCGGGAAGGTGTCGTTGCTGCTCTGGCCGCGGTTCACGTGGTCGTTGGGGTGGACGGGCTTCTTGGACCCCATCTCGCCGCCCGCAAGTTCGATGGCGCGGTTGGAGATGACCTCGTTCGCGTTCATGTTGCTCTGGGTGCCCGAGCCGGTCTGGAACACGACGAGGGGAAAGTGGTCGTCGAGTTTCCCGGCGATCACCTCGTCGGCGGCCCGCACGATCAGGTCGGCGATGTCCCGCGGCAGCTCCCCGAGTTCCGCGTTCGCCTGCGCCGCGCCCTTTTTCAGGATGCCCAGCGCGCGGATGACCGGGCGGCCCCACACGAAGGTGTCGCGGCCAATCGGGAAGTTGTGGATGCTCCGCTCGGTCTGCGCGCCCCAGTAGCGGTCAGAGGCGACCTGAAGCTGGCCCATCGTGTCGGACTCGGTGCGAGTCTGGGGGGAGGTGGTCTGGGTCATGCCATGAGTCTAATCGGCGGCGGTGGTCACTTCCCGGGGAACGGCAGCGGCGGCGTGCAGGTCGGGAGCAACACGTTCCGACAGCGCCACCAGCGTCCAGGCGAACGCACCCGCCAGCATCAGGACCGAGGCCACCCCGAACCACAGGGCCAGGGCCACGCGGTCGAGCAGCGGCGAGAGGAGAAGGAGACTCAGTGGCATCCCCAGGGTGGACACCGTGCCCAGCACGCTGAAGACGCGGCCCAGGTACTCGGCGGGCACCATTCGCTGCATCAGGGTGTTCAGCGGCGTATTCAGGATGCCGAAGCCGAACCCCAGGATGACCGAGCAGACCAGAAGTACGGGCACGGTTGGCCTCAGCCACATCACCCCGTAGATCAGGGCGGTGAGTGCCAGCCCGGCGGCGGTCGCGCGGCGGGGCGGCAGGCGGTTCCCCAGTACAGCGATGAGGGCGCCGGAGAGGAGCATCCCCGCACTTTCCAGCGCGAGGAAGAGGCCGTAGCCCTTCGCGCCCGCCCCCAGCGTCTCCATCAGCTTGGGCGTGACGACCGTGACGGGCGCGAGGGTGGCGTTCAGCACCAGCCCGATAAAGGGCACGAGGGTCAGCACTCTTGATCGGCGCATCAGCCGCAGGCCGCTAGCCACATCTGCAAGGACGCTGGGACGGGGTCCGCTCGGCTGGGCTCGCCCCGGCAGCCGCACCGCCAGCAGCAGGGCCGCCATCACGAAGAAGCTCAGCCCGTCCACCACAATGGCGACGGGCGGCGAGAAGACCGAGACGATCCAGCCCCCGGCGAGGGTGCCGATGAGCCACGCCCCCTGCCCCACCCCGCCCAGCAGACCGTTCGCGCGGGCGAGTTCGGCGGGCGGCACGAGGCTGGGGACGGCGGCGCTTGACGCCGGGTTGGCGAAGATGCCCGCGAAGCCGGTCAGGAGGGCCGCCCCATTGACCACCCACAGCGGCACCTCTCCCCACGCCAGCGCCAGTCCGCCTACGACCAGCTGCAACACCCCGCGCGCCACGTCTGCCCCGATCAGGGGAAGCTTGAGGTTCACCCGGTCTACCAGCGCCCCGGCAAAGGGCATGAGCAAGTTGGGGGCCAGCGCGCAGGCGAGGGTCAGGGCCATCTGCCCCGCCGAACCCGTCTGGTGCAACACCAGGAAGCTCAGCGCGATGCTGGCGAGCGCCGAGCCGAGCTGGGACTGCCCCGAGGCGACCAGCCACAGGATGAAGCTGCGGTTCCAAAGGGTCTGCGGCGGCATAGCCCGAGTATGGGGAGGGGCTTCTCGAAGAGATATACGCCCTTTGGAGTAGGAGGCGTCTAAGCTGATCCCATGCCCGACGAGCCGGTGAGGGTGGCGAACAGCGCGCAGGCCGCCCTGCTGCTCGATGTGGGGCTGCGCCCGATGCTGGACCTGCTGATGCGGGCGCCGCATTCGGCCAGTGAGGTGGCGGCGAAGTTGGGACTGAACATCCAGCGCGCCCACTACCTCGCCCACAAGCTGGAACGGGCGGGCGTGGCAGAAGTCGTGGAGGTCCGGCCCAGAGCTGGCCGGGCGATCCGGTGTTACGCCGTCCTGCCCCGCTGGTTCATCCCCTACGAGGCGACGGGGGCCGAGACGCTGGAGGCGTTCATGTGCGCGCAAATCTTGCCCCGCATGGAGCGCTTCACGGGGTTGAGCGTGGGCCTTCTACGCGAACTCGGCGACCACTGGGGCTTCTGGCTGGAACAGGGGGAGGAGGGGAGCAGCCTCAGCATGGGGACGCCCACCCGCCGGGGTTACGAACTCTTTGCCGGGGACGAACCCTTTCTCCTGAACATCGGGGGCCTTCACCTCACCCGGGAGCAGGCGAGCGACCTCAAACGGCGGCTTGAATCGGTTCTGGAGGAGTTCCAGGCACAAGACAGCCCGCAGGCCCCCACCTACACCGTCGCCCTGATGCTCGCGCGCGGCGACGTGGGCTGAAGCACCCTCACGCATCGGCTCACCGTCCGTTTTGCGTCCGCCTGACACAATGCTCGGCATGAGTCAGATGTTCGACGTTGCCATCATTGGGGCGGGTCCGGTGGGCCTCGCCGCTGCCATCGCCTGCAAGCGGGCGGGCCTGAGCTACGTGGTGCTGGAGAAGGGCTGCGTGGTGAACGCCATCTTCGAGTACCCCACGTACATGACCTTTTTCACCACCGCGCCGGAGCTGGAGATCGGCAACCACCCGATGGTGACGGGTCACGACAAGCCCGACCGCCGCGACGCGCTGATGTACTACCGCCTGGTCACCCAGCGCGAGGACCTCAACGTGCGGCTCTATACCGAGGTCAAGCGGGTTCACCCGGCCCCGGCGGGCTTCACGCTGGAAGTCGAGGCACAGGACGGCACGCCGGGCGTGGTCGAGGCGCGTCGCGTGGTCGTGGCGACGGGCTACTACGACAACCCGGTGCATCTGGGCATCCCCGGCGAGGACAGCCCGAACGTCAGCCACTACTACACGGAGGCGCACCCCTTCCTGGGGCTGAACGTCACCGTGATCGGCGCGGGGAACTCCGCCGCCGATGCGGCCCTGGACCTGTGGCGCGGCGGGGCGAACGTCACGCTGGTGGTGCGGGCGCCCGAGCTGAAGTCCACGATCAAGTACTGGGTGCGGCCCGACCTGGAAAACCGCATCAAGGAGGGCAGTATCTCCGCGCACTTTGGCTCGCAGGTGGTGGAGATTCACCCGGAACA
The DNA here is from genome assembly GCF_002897375.1 of Deinococcus aerius. NCBI lineage: Bacteria > Thermotogati > Deinococcota > Deinococci > Deinococcales > Deinococcaceae > Deinococcus > Deinococcus aerius. The sequence continues at coordinate 53,445 of NZ_BFAG01000016.1, forward strand.
TGTCCTCGTGCAGCGGGCGGACGGGACGACCTGGGAGCTGCCCACCCACTTCACCTTCGCGCTGACGGGGTATCGCCCCGACCTCTCCTTCCTGGACGGGATGGACCTCGCCACCCAGCCGGACGAGTGCCTGGTCCTCGACGAGCATTACCAGAGCAGCGTGCCGGGCCTCTTCGTGGTGGGCTCGGCGGGCTTCGCGGGCCGGACGAATCAGGTGTTCATCGAGAATGGGCGGCACCACGCGGTGGCGGCGGTGGCGGAGATCGAGCGGCAACTGGCGGCTGTGCGCGAATTGGCCCCTCTCCCCTCCCCTATCCTGTGAAGAACCGTCATCTTTCGAAAAAGAGGGCGTGGAATACTGCCCGCATGGCCCCCTCCCGCAAGAGTGCCGCCCTGCTGCTGAGTGTGCTGCTGGGGACGGCGTTCGCCCAGGTCGAGATTCCGGCCCTGCCCCTTCCCCCGCAGGTGCCCACGCCCGGCCCGGCCCCCACGCCGACCCCCGAGCCCGCTCCGGCCCCGCCCCCTCAGCCGGATCCGGAGCCCACTCCCCCTCCTGCCGAGACGCCTGGACCCGTCCCGGTTCCTCCCCAGGAGACGCCCGCTCCGGCGCCGCAAAAGCCCGTCACCCCGCCGCCTCCCGCCAAATCCGTCAAGACGGCCCCGCTGCCGCTGCTCATCACCGTGCAGGCGAACTGGCCCGCGCTGGTGGACGGCAAGAAGACGACGGTGCCCTTCTCGCAGACCCTGACCCTGCCGGGCGAGCGGGCAGCGCAACTCCGGCAGCGCGGCGTCATCACCCCGAGCCTCGACGCCGACCTGAAGAAATTCCTGGCGAGCCTGCCGCGCGAGGCGCGGGACGCCCGCTTCGAGAACCGCTGGGAGGAAGGTTGGGCGGTCGTGCAGCGCAATGGCCTGAAGGTGGACGAGGCGAAGACCCGGGCGAACATCCTCGCCGCCCTCAAGAACCCGAAGGGAGTCAAGGCCGCCGTCGTCGTGATGGGGCAGGTCGCGCCGAAGCGCACGCTGGACTTCTTCCTCTCGCGCGGCATCACCGACCACCTGGGCACGGGCGAGACGAACTACTACGGCAGCAGCGCTGCCCGTATGACGAACATCCATGTGGGCACCCGCAACTTCCAGGACCGGCTGTTTACGGGCAAGACCTTCTCCTTTAACGAATTCATCGGCCCGGTCACCACTCGCGCGGGCTACGTGGTGGGGCTGGTCATCGCTGGGGAGCGCACGGCGAACGGCGTGGGCGGGGGCATCTGCCAGGTCAGCACGACCGCGTTCCGGGCCCTGTACGGGGCGGGCCTGCCCGTCGCCGAGCGGCGCAACCACTCCTACCAGGTGCATTACTACGACCCGCAGGGCCTGGACGCCACCGTCTTCCAGCCCTCCCAGGACCTGAAGTTCGCCAACGACACGGGGGGCGCCCTGTGGTTTCAGGCCGACTGGAACGACGAAGAGGCCCGGCTGAGCATCAGTGTATTCGGCAGGCCGCGGAACTTCACGGTGGAGCTGGACGAACCCAGGACCCTCAGCACCACGCCCTCCCCCGCTGACCGGATCATCCGCGACGCCAGCCTGCCCGCCGGGCAGCGCAAGCAGGTGGACTGGGCGGCCCCCGGCGCGGTGATCGAGGTCACCCGGCGCTTCGTGCGGGACGGCAAGACCTTCAAGCAGGACACCCTGAAGAGCAGCTACCGCCCCTGGCCGAACATCTTCCTGGTCGGCACGCGCGGGTAAGCGTCAAAGGGGAGAGGGGGAGCCACAGTGGTCTCCCCCTCTCCCCTTTTCGCCCTACTCCTCGGTCGCGTAGCCCAGCAGGTCGAGGATGCGGTCGAGTTCCTCGCGCGAGGCGTAGCTCAGCTCCACCCGGCCCTTGTCCTCGCCCGTGATACGGACCCTCGTGCCCGTGCGGCGGCTGAGGTCGAGTTCGACCTGGCGGTAGGGGCGCGGCGGGTTGACGGGGATGGGGGCGGAGGTGCGGGCCTCGCGCTTCAGGGCCTCGGCCTCGCGGACGTTGAGGCGCCGGGTGCGGATCTGGTCGAGCGCCCAGGCCCGGTCCCCCTCCGGCTGGGCGAGGATGGCGCGGGCGTGTCCGGCGCTGATCTCCCCGTGTTCCAGCGCGCGAAGCGCGGGTTCGGGCAACGTGAGGAGCCGCAGCGCGTTGGAGATCGTGGAGCGGCCCTTGCCGACCGCCTGCGCCACGCCCTCCTGGTTGAGTCCCTGGTCGAGGAGCGCCTGGTACGCCCGCGCCTCCTCCAGCGGCCCCAGGTCCTCGCGCTGGAGGTTCTCGATGATCGCGATTTCCAACGCCTCACGGTCGGCCAGGTCGCGGATGAGGGCGGGCACCTCGGTCAGCCCGGCGAGCTGCGCGGCTCGCCAGCGCCGCTCCCCCGCCACGATCTCGAAGTCCTCGCCGCGCGGGCGCACGAGGAGGGGTTGCAGCACCCCCTTCTCGCGGATGCTCTGGGCAAGTTCGGCCAGCCCCTCCGGCTCGAAGACCTGCCGGGGCTGGTACGCCGCCTGCACGATGCGCGTCACCTGGATGGACTGGATGGCCGGACCCGCCGGGGTTTCCGCCGTCTGCGGGCGGCTGAGCAGGGCGTCCAGCCCGCGTCCCAGGCTAGATTTTTTCGACACGCTGCATCACCTCCTCGCTCAGGCGCTTGTACGCCGCCGCGCCGCTCGACAGGGGCGCAAAGGCGTTGATGGGCTTGGCGAAGCTGGGCGCCTCGGAAAGCCGGACGTTGCGCGGCACCACCGACCAGAACACCAGTTCCCCGAAATGCTGCCGCACCATCGTCTCGACCTCCTGCGCCAGGTTCGTCCGCCCATCGAACATGGTGATCGCCACGCCGAGCACCTTCAGGCGGGGATTGAGGCCGCCCTGCACCCGCTCCACCGTCTCCATCAGCCCGGCGAGGCCCTCCAGCGCGAAGTATTCCGCCTGGAGGGGGATCAGCAGGGCGTCGGAGGCGGCCAGGACATTGACGGTCAGCGGCCCCAGGCTGGGCGGCGCGTCGATGAGGACGATGTCGTAGCCCTGCACGCTGGCGAGGAGCCGCGCGAGGGCATCCGGGTCGTCGGCGAGTTCCACGCCCGCTCCGGCGAGGTCGGGGGTGGCGGGCAACACGTCCAGCCCCGGCTGCGAGGTGGCCTGCACGAACTCGGCCACCCGGCCTGGCTCGCCCAGCGCCTCGTAGAGCCCCTGCCCCGCGCCGCGCAGGCCCAGCCCGCTGGTGGCGTTCGCCTGGGGGTCCATGTCGATGAGGAGGACCCGGCGTCCCCCCGCCGCCAGGTATGCGGCGAGGTTGATGGCGGTCGTCGTCTTCCCCACCCCGCCCTTCTGATTCACGACTCCGAGGGTCTTCACGTCGCCCGCCAGAATAACGGCTTGCGGCCCGGTACGCCCTCCCGCCGGGGGTAGCGGTCGGGGGTGGGGCTGGTCTTCTCGACCACGACCAGGGTGCGGGCATCCCCGGCGACCGGCAGCGTGAAGGGCTCCACGCCCCGCACCTCGCCCCCCACCTCGGCGGCGGCCCGCCTTCCGGCCTCCAGTTCCTCCGGCGCGATCGGCCCCTTCTGCGCCACGAGCAGTCCACCTCCCCGCAGGAACGGCAGCGCGAGTTCGGCCAGGACGGGGAGTGCCGCGACGGCCCGCGTCACCACCCGGTCGTAGGTTTCACGCTGTCCCAGTTCCCGCCCCAGGGTCTCGGCGCGTCCGACAAGCGGGTGGACATTTTCCAGCCCGAGGGCCTGCGCCGCCCGGCCCACGAACTCCACCTTCTTGCGCGTCGCGTCCATGGGAACGAGCTGGAGGTCAGGCCGCACCAACGCGAGCGGGAGGGCGGGGAACCCGGCGCCCGTGCCCAGGTCGAGGACCCGCAGTCCCCCCTCCAACCAGCCGCCACGCAGGCAGGTCAGCGAGTCCACGAAGTGCTTGAGCACGATGTCCCGCTCGTCATGAAGGGCGGTGAGGTTCATCTGGGCGGAGGCTTCCCGCAGGAGGGCGAGCAGCCGGGCGAACCCCTCCACCTGTCCGGCGTCCAATTCCAGCCCCAGTTCCGACGCGCCCTCCACCAGCAGGGTCTGGCCTTCCGGCGTCACAGCCCGTACTTCACTTTCATCGCCTGATACCGCTCGAACACATGCTCGTCGATCTCCCCCAGCGGCAGGGCGTCCAGCAGCGGCACCAGCCGCTCGCGCAACACGTCGCCCCGCGCCATCCATTGAAAGTAGCTCCGCCCACCGTGGTGGTACGGCCCGTAAAGCCGCGAGCCGGGGCACCACGCGAGGAGCCGCCCGAACAGCCGCTCATGCCGAAGGTGCATCCTCACCGTCACCTGGGGCTGTTTGCCATCACCCCCGAAATGTCCCTCGCCGATCAGGACGCCTAGCAGAACGCCAGTTTCAAATGCTGAAGGCTCCAAGACTCTCCTCCTGTTTCACCGTCAAGTTTCTCGTGAAACGGGAGGGGCGTCAAGGCGGGAGAGACCCTATTGTTTCACCGTTAGGTTTCCCGTGAAACGGTTGTGCCCCTACGCAGGTGGACGAGCAGGGCGCTGATGTCGGCATGCCGAACACCGGGGACGCGGGCAGCTTGGGCAACAGTAGCGGGTTTCGCCCGGCCCAGCTTCTCGCGCGCCTCGTTCGAGAGGGCCGTGATCCCGGCAAAATCCACCCCGAGAAGACTCAGCCCGCGCGCCTTGTCCTCCGAGGCCAACTGACGCTCGGCCCGCTCGATGTATCCCGCATACTTCACCCGAATCGTTAAGGCTTCCCGCTCGTCCGCCGATAAGTCGGGGAGGTTGAGACCCAACGCCTCCACGTCTTCCAGCGTAAACTCCGGCCGTCGCAGCCAAACGTCGCCGGGTTGCCCCTGAAGACGCTGCGTTTGCAGAGAACGCATGCCTTCACCAACCCGCCGATATTTTTCGGCCACGGCCTGTCGCCTGAACTGGTCTACGAGGCCCAACTCAAACCCCAGCTCAGTCAGCCGCTCGTCGGCGTTGTCCTGCCGCACCACCAGGCGGTGTTCCACCCGGCTGGTCATCATCCGGTAGGGTTCGTCGCTCCCCTTGAAAACCAAGTCGTCGAGGAGAACGCCCAGGTATCCCGTTTCACGTGAAATCCGAACCTGCTCCAGCCCCTGGGCGCGGCGGGCGGCGGCAGTCCCCGCCACCAGGCCCTGGGCCGCCGCCTCCTCGTAGCCGCTGGTGCCGTTGATCTGCCCGGCGGTGAACACTCCCGGCAACAAGCGGGACTCCAGATTGAGGGTCAGCTCCGTGGAATCCACCACGTCGTACTCCACGGCATAGGCGTACCGCTGAATTACCGCCGCCTCGAACCCGGGAAGCGTGCGGACAAGTTGGTCCTGGAGCGCGGGCGGCAGGCTGGAGCTGAAGCCCTGGAGGTACACCTCGCTCGTCTGCACCCCGTCGGGTTCCACGAACAGCAGGTGGCGGTCGTGGTGGGCGAAGCGCACAACCTTGTCCTCGATGCTGGGGCAATACCGTGGCCCCAGTCCCTCAATGTCCCCGGCGTACATGGGCGACTCGTGCAGATTCTCCTGAATCAGGCGGTGCGTCTCGGGCGTGGTGTGCGTCTGCCAGGTTGGGGATTCGGTCGCGCGGGGGCCGGGCCGACCCGTGAACCCGCGCGGCTGGGGATCGGCGGGAATCTCCAGGAGATCGGCGAAGCGCACCGAATCCGCACGCACCCGGGGTGGTGTGCCGGTCTTGTACCGCTTGAGGACGTGCCCACCCCGGGCCAATGCCTCACTTAGAAACCGCGAAGGTGGCTCGCCCTGACGGCCCTCGGGGCGCGAGTGGCGGCCATACCAGGTGACGCCACGCATGAAGGTCCCGGCAGCGACGACCACACTCCGGGTATGCAGGCGGCGTCCGTCGGTGGTGACCACGAACCAACCCCCATTGCCATCCGGCTCCAGGTCTGCCGCCTCGCCCCGCACCACGTCGATCTCCGGGTGGCCCAGAATCACGTCCTGCGCCCGTTCAGCGTAGGCGTCACGCTCGTTCTGCACCCGCAAGGACTGCACGGCGGGACCCTTGCTGGCGTTCAGCACCCGGGTATGGATGGCCGTGTCATCGGCCAGACGCCCCATCAATCCGCCCAACGCCTGCACCTCAAACACCAGTTGGCTCTTGCCAGGGCCGCCCACCGCCGGGTTACAGGGCATCCGGCCAATGGTCGCGGGGTTTCCAACCAGCAGCGCCGTGCGGGCAAACTTGGCGGCGGCCCAAGCGGCTTCCAAGCCCGCATGACCCCCACCGATGACGATCACATTCCAGCCGCTCATCTCAGCCGGAAGTGTACCAATGGGGGAGGGGCCGCTACTCCGTTCAGGGTCACGGTGGGAAGGACGCCGCTGCATACGCGCTCACCCTGTCCCACATCCTTCCCGGAGGCAAAGGCACGGGAACAGAGCCGCACCCCGCCGCACCGGTTGGCCGAGCGGCTAGAATGCCTAACGAGCGTTAGCCAGATAGTCAGGCAGCGGCTGCCTCCCGGCAGGGTGCTGCCTCCCGCTCAGGAGGCCCCTCATGATTCAGCCGTTCACATCTGACCCCCTGCGGTGGGTCGCGGAAGACGGCCTTCCAATCCGGGAACTGCCCGACCGGTTCACCCCCGCGGTGTTGCGCGACCTGCACCGCGAGATGGTGCGGGCGCGGGAGTTCGACAAGAAACTCGTCACCCTGCTTCGGCAGGGCCGCACCACCTTCTACGCCCAGTCGAGCGGCATGGAGGCCACCCAGGTCGGCCTGGCCCGCTCCATCCGGGTCGGGCACGACTGGGTGTGGCCGTACTACCGCGACCACGCGCTCGGCCTGGCGATGGGTGTGCCGCTCCTCGACCTGATCAGCCAGTGCCTGGGCACCAACTCGGACCTCTGCCGGGGCCGCCAGATGCCCCACCACTTCGCGGCCCAGCGGCAGAACTTCGTGTCCATCAGCTCCTCCATCGCCTCGCAGGTGCCGCCCGCCGCGGGCAACGCGATGGCGCAGAAGTACCTCGGCGTGGACGAGATCACCGTCTGCACCTTCGGCGACGGCGCGACGAGCGAGGGCGACTGGCACGCGGGGATGAACATGGCGGGCGCGGCCGGGGCGCCGTGCCTCTTCGTCTGCGAGAACAACCAGTGGGCGATCAGCACCAACCTGCGGGCCCAGACGGCGAGCGAGACCATCCATATCAAGGCGAAGGCCTACGGGATGCCGGGCTACTACGTGGACGGCAACGATGTCGTGGCCGTCATGGAGGTCGTCTCTCACGTGGCCGAAGGGGTCCGCGCCGGGAACGGCCCGGCCCTGGTCGAGTGCCTGACCTACCGGGTGGGCTCGCACTCCAACGCCGACGCGGACGCCGAGAAGAACTACCGCACCCGCGAGGAGGTGAACGCCTGGCTCGCCCGCGACCCGATCACCCGGGTGGAACGGCTGCTCGACCACCTGGGCGAGCCCGTGAGCGCCGAGGAACGCGCCGACCTGATTAGCGCCGTTCACCGCGAGGTGGACGAGGCGGTGCTGAGGGCCGAGGCGACCGGGCAACCCGACTGGCGCATCATGTTCGAGGACGTGTACGCCGACACGCCCGTTCACCTGCGCGAGCAGGCCGCCTTCCTCCGCAATGAACAGGAAGGGGTGGGGGCATGACGGCGACCCAGCCCAAACCGAGCACCACGACCGGAGCAGGGGAGACGCGCATCCTCACGCTGATCCAGGCGATCAACGAGGCGATGGCAGAGGAACTCGCCCGTGACGAGCGCGTGGTGGTCTTCGGCGAGGACGTGGGGGCGCGCGGCGGCGTGTTCCTGGCGACCGCCGGGCTCCAGGAGAGGTTCGGCCCCCGGCGGGTCTTCGACACCCCGCTCTCCGAGGCGAGCATCGTGGGCGCGGCGGTCGGCATGGCGGTGCGTGGCCTGCGGCCCATCGCCGAGATCCAGTTCGCGGACTACATGGGGCCGGGGTTCGACCAGATCATCAGCCAGGCGGCCAAGATTCGCTACCGCTCGGGCGGGCAGTTCACGGCGCCGCTCGTGATCCGCACCCCCTCGGGCGGCGGCGTGAAGGGCGGGCACCACCACAGCCAGAGCCCGGAGAGCTACTTCTGCCACACACCGGGCCTCAAGGTCGTGATGCCGTCTACCCCCTACGACGCCAAGGGGCTGCTCAAGGCCGCCGTGCGCGGGGGCGACCCGGTGATCTACTTCGAGCCCAAGCGGCTCTACCGGGCGGCCAAGGGCGAGGTGCCCGCGCAGGACTACACGGTCGAGATCGGCCAGGGCGCGGTCCGGCGGGAAGGCACCGACCTGACGATCATCGGCTACGGCGGCGTGATGCCCGACGCGGAGAAGGCGGCTCAGGCCCTCGCCGCCGAGGGCGTGCAGGCCGAGGTGATCGACCTGCGGTCGCTCGTGCCCTGGGACCGCGACCTCGTCCTCACCAGCGTCGCCAAGACGGGGCGGGCCGTCCTGGTCAGCGAGGCGCCGCGCACCGCCAACTTCATGAGCGAGGTGGCGTACACGGTTCAGGAGGAGCTGTTCGACTCGCTCCTCGCCCCCGTCCTGCAGGTCGCGGGCTTCGACACGCCGTACCCCTACGTGCAGGACAAGGTGTACCTGCCCGGCCCCAACCGCATCGCGGCGGCCTGCGTGCGGGCGCTGAACTACTGACCCCCACCCGATGAAGCCCGACCTCCTGCGCCCCCTGCTCGGCATCCTCGGCCTCGCCATCGGCTTCGGCGTGTACCCCCTCGCGGAGAGTGCGCCGCAGCCCTGGCCGCACGTGCTGATCGGCGGCATGTTCGTGGCGCTGGGGCTGGCCGCCTGGTTCTACGCGCGTGGTGAACGCTGGATTCAGGCCCTCGGTGTGCTGCTGATGCTGTACGGCGTGGCCCGGATGCTGTTCCTGCGCTGATATTCAACTTCCCAGACGAGGTTTTCCCATGAAAGAAGTGCTGCTGCCCGAACTCGCCGAGAGTGTGGTCGAGGGCGAAATCCTGAAGTGGCTGGTGCAGGAGGGCGAGACGGTCGCCCTGGAACAGCCCCTGTGCGAAGTGATGACGGACAAGGTGACGGTGGAGCTGCCCAGCCCCTACGCGGGCGTGCTGGAGCGTCGCCTGGCGAACGAGGGTGACGTGGTTGCCGTTCACGCCCCCATCGCCGTGATCGCCGAAGCAGGCGCGACAAGTGGGGGAGGGGAGAGGGCGAATCAGACCACCTCGGCCGCCCCCGGCGTCACCCAGGCCATCCAGGAAACCTTCGAGAATCCCGAAACCACCGAGGCCCCCCTGCCCATTCAGGCCGCCGAGGAGCGCGAACAGGTCGGCGGCAGCATCGTGGAGGCGGGGCACACGGCCGCGAGGGGCGACGACGACGCGAGCCTCTTCAAGGCCTTCGCGTCGGACGAGACGGTGCGGCTCCAGGGGCTGGAGAACCGCAGCGGCAGCGGCGCGCCGGGGACCTACACGGGCGGCACGGGGAGCATCCTCAACCGGACGCAGACGCCCTCGGGCCGGACGGACGGGCGGGTCCTCGCCGTGCCCGCCGCGCGCAAGCTCGCCCGGGAACTCGGGGTGGACCTCGCGGGCGTGCAGGGCAGCGGCCCCAACGGGCGCGTGCGGGTGGACGACGTGACGGCCCACGCCCAGGGCCAGCAGGCGCAGTCCAGCGCTCCAGCACAGGCGGTCCCGTCTCCCGCTCCCCAGCCCGCCCCGGCGGCCCCCACGCCTCAGCCTGCCCCCTCGGCCAAGGGCACGGGCGGCATGCCCGTCGCGCCCGTGCAGTACCGCACGCCGAAGGGCTACGAGCACCTGGAGGACCGGGTGCCCCTGCGCGGGATGCGCCGCGCGATCTCCAACCAGATGCAGGCCAGCCACCTCTACACCGTCCGCACCCTGACCGTGGACGAGGTCAACCTGACGAGGCTCGTCGAGTTCCGCTCACGTGTGAAGGACGAGGCGCAGGCGGCGGGCGTGAAGCTCTCCTACCTGCCCTTCATCTTCAAGGCGGTGGCCGCCGCGCTCCGCAAGTATCCCAGCCTCAACTCCTCCTTCGACGAGGCGACGGGCGAGATCGTCATGAAGCGCTACTTCAACATCGGCATGGCGGTGGCGACCGACGCGGGCCTCACGGTGCCGGTCCTGCGGGACGTGAACCAGAAGAGCATCCTCGAGCTGGCGCGGCAGGTTTCGGACCTCGCCTCGCGCGCTCAGGCCGGGAAGCTCACGCCGGACGAGCTGGCGGGCAGCACCTTCTCGGTCACGAACATCGGCTCCATCGGGGCGCTGTTCTCCTTCCCGATCATCAACGTGCCCGACGCGGCCATTTTGGGCGTCCACTCCATCCAGAAGCGGCCCATCGTGAATGAGCGCGACGAGATCGTAGTGGCGCACATGATGTACCTCTCGCTGAGCTTCGACCACCGCCTGGTGGACGGGGCCGAGGCCGCGCGCTTCTGCAAGGAAGTGATCCGGCTGCTGGAGAACCCCGACCGGCTGATGCTGGAAGCGATGTAGGAGCACTCAGCGATCAGCAGTCAGCGAGGTACTGAAGGCTGACTGCTGATCGCTTCTTATCCCCCGGGTCATGGGGCCGTCAGCTTGACCCGCTAGTGTACCTGCTGACGGGACCCGGGCTCCCCTGCCCGCCCGCCGATTGGATTACAGTGACCGTGATGAACCGCGCCCTCGCCCTGCTGACGCTGCTCGCCCTCGCCACCCCGGCGCAGGCCCTGAAGCTGATCGTCTGGGACCGCGAACTCCAGACCAAGCTGGGGTACGGCGAGACGAGCGGGGACCGGATGGTGGTCCAGCTCGTGCGGGACTACAGCGGCCCAGTCTACGTCCTGTTCTCCCGCGACGACGACGAAAAGGCCCAGGGGCTGTATCCCAGCCTGAAAGGCCGTTATGACGGCGCCCTCAAGGGCGGACAACTGACCCTGGACGCACCCAACGGGACCGTGACCCTGGCCCGCTTCCTGACGGGTCTCGGGCTGACCCTGCAATCGCAGGCGGCGGGACAGGCCCTGAGCCTGCCCGGGCTGCGCGCGGTGCCGGAAAAAGCCAAGCTGACTGAGCCCAAAGACCAAGGAGACCGCTGAATGCTGGCACAGATTCTGGTGGTGGAGGACGATCCCCACCTCGGACCACTGCTCAAGGAGTACCTGTCGGCCGACTACCTCGTGGAGCACGCCTCCACCCTCAAGGAGGCGCAGGCGTGGCTGGGGACCCACTCGCCGCAACGCCTGCTCGACCTGAACCTGCCCGACGGGGACGGGCTGGACCTCGTGCAGGCGTTGCGGCAGTATTCCAGCACGCCGGTCCTGGTGCTGTCGGCCAGAAGTGGCGTGCAGGAACGGGTGGCGGGCCTCAACGCGGGCGCGGACGACTACCTCACCAAGCCCTTCGCCATGCCGGAACTCGACGCACGGATCACGGCCCTGCTGCGCCGCACGGCGGCCGGGACGGGCGTGAACCTGGGCAACACCAGCCTCTCGACGAGCAGCCTGCTCCTCACGGTGAACGACAAGAACGTGAACCTCACCGAGCATGAGGCGCGCATCCTGGAACTCATGATGCGGACACCCGAGCGGGTCTTCTCGCGGGCGGACATCGAGTCGCACCTGTACGGCTGGGAGACGCCCAACAGCAACTCGGTCGAGGTGCGGATTTCGCAGCTTCGCAAGAAGCTGGAGCAGGCCGCCTCCGACCTGCGGATCCGCACCATCCGCAATGTCGGGTATGTCCTGCAAACCTGACCTCTTCCCCCTACACTCCGCCTATGCCCGCCTCCACGACCCATCCCGCGCCCTGCCGCCGGGGTGGGCCGCAGCCTTCTGAGGGGAAGGGCGCTTGACCCGGCCCGCCCCCCTCAGGAGCGCGCGGGTGGCCTGGCGCCACAGCCTGCGTTTCCGGCTGGCGCTGGTGTACACCCTCGTCGCCCTGGCCCTGATTACCGTGATCGGGCTGGGCGTGATGACCCTGCTGCTGCGGCAGATGGACGCGCAGTTCCAGACCCGGCTGGACGAGCGCGCCGACACCCTGGCGGAGGCGTGGCTGGGCGGTCAGCAGGGCCTGGGGAAAACGCCGGGCGGCGCGGGCACCTACACGATGATCGTGGACGAGGACGGGCAGGTGCTCGCCGCCACCCCCAGCCTGCGGCAGTACGAGAAGGCCCCCTTCCCCTTCGAGGGCCAGCGGACGGTGCAGCTCGGGGGGTCCTCCGCCCGCACCGCCACCCGCAAGCTGGGGGGCTTCGGGACCCTGTGGGTGGCGCTGCCGGAGGACGACCTGGTGGCCGCCCGCCAGAGCGCGACGAACGCGCTGCTCCTCGCGCTGCTCGTCACCCCGGTCCTGATGCTGGTCGTGGGGTGGGGGGTGGGCCGCCGGGCGCTCGCGGGCCTGGGGGAGGCCGCCGACCTCGCCGACCACATCGACCCCACCCGCAGCGTCGCCACGCTGCCCCTCCCGGCGCGCGAGGACGAGGTTCACCGCCTGCTCGCGGCCCTCAACCGCCTGCTCGTCCGCATCGAGGCGGTGCAGGCGCGCGAGAAGCAACTGCTGGGGCAGATCGTCCACGAGCTCGGCGCCCCGCTGACAGTCCTCAAGGCCAGCCTCGCGCGGGCCGCCGACCGCACCCGCGACCCCGAGGTGGTGCGCGCCGCCCTCGTGACGGACGAACTCACCTTCACCACCCAGGACCTGATGCAACTCGCTCGGGGACACCTGGAGATGAAGGTGGCTTGGCACTTCATCCCGGCGTCGGCGCTGCGCGGGCGACTCGACCGGCTGGTGCCGGGCACCTCTTTTGCCGGGGACTGGGGCGGGATGCTGCTGTGCGACCCCGACCGGCTGACCCAGGCCCTCCGCAACCTGCTCGCCAACGCCCGCCGCGCCGCCGGGCCGGAGGGGACGGTCAGCCTGACCCTGGAGGAAACCGCCGACCACGTCACCTTCACCGTGCGCGACAGCGGCCCCGGCCTGCCCCCGGAACTCGGCGAGCGGATCTTCGAGCCCTTCGTGAGCGGCAGCGGCTCCAGCGGCCTGGGCCTGAGCGTGGCCCGGCAGATCGCCGCGCTGCACGGCGGCACCCTGACGGCCGGAAATGCCCCGGGCGGCGGGGCCCAGTTCGTCCTCACCCTCCCCGGCGTGGCCCTGGGCGACGAGGAGGACGAGGAGCCCGCCGGGCAACCGGGGACGGCCCTCTCCGCCCCGTAGGCCCGCTTCCGGGCCTGCCGGGGGCACATCACGAAAATCCCCGGAGCCTGGACCGGACCCCCGTTATCCTGGCGCGGTGACCCCCACCCTCGACCGCACGGAACTCCACGCGCTGCTCACCCTGCGCTTCACCCCCCATCTGGGTCCGCGGCGCACCGAGCACCTGCGGCGACACTTCGGGAGTGCGGGGGCGGCCCTGAGCGCCCCCCTGACGGCCCTGCGCGATGTGCCGGGCCTCGATGCCCGGTCGGTGGCGGGGGTCGGGACCGCGGGGCCCCGCGAGCAGGCGGAGGCGGAACTCGCCAAGGCGGCCCGGGAGGGGGTGACGCTGCTGGGGCGGGGGTTGGAGGGTTATCCCGACGCGCTGGAGGCCCTGGGGGACCCGCCCGCGGTCCTGTGGGTACGGGGCGACCTCCCCGAGTTCCCGGTCGTGCCGCGCGCCGTGGGCATCGTGGGCACGCGCGGCGCCAGCCCGCACGCCCTGGGCCTGACGCGCCGACTCGCTGCCGACCTGGCGCGGGCGGGGGTCACGGTCGTCAGCGGGCTCGCGCGGGGCGTGGACACTGCCGCGCACGAGGCGAGCGTGGACGCCGGGGGGATCAGCGTGGCGGTGCTGGGCAGCGCGGTGAACATGATCTACCCCAGTGAAAACGCGGGCCTGGCCCGCCGCCTCACCCTGGTCAGCGAGTACCCGCTGGACACCGGCCCCGCGCAACACCACTTTCCCACCCGTAACCGCATCATCGCGGCCCTCTCCAGCGCGACAGTGGTGGTGGAGGGCGAGCTCAAAAGCGGCTCGCTGATCACCGCCACCCATGCCCTGGAGTGCGGGCGCACCGTCTTCGCGGTGCCGGGCCGGGCGGGGGACCCCCGCGCCGCCGGGCCCCACCGCCTGCTGCGCGAGGGGGCCGTGCTGACCGAGACGGCGGGGGACATCCTGGACGAGCTGGGGTGGGGGGACGCGCCCGCCGCGCCCCTCCCCGACCTCCCGCCCGAGCAGGCCCGCGTCCACGCCGCGCTGACCACGCCCGCGACGCTCGACGACCTGCAAGGCGCGACCGGCCTCGCGCTGCCCGACCTCCAGACCGCCCTGGTGATGCTGCAACTGATGGGCCTGGCGGAGGAGGTCGGCGGGCGCTGGGCGAGGCGGTAGGCACAAGCTAAAGAGCACGCCGCGCCCCTCCTCACGCGGCCCGGCCTCCCGCCCCGCTACGGTTGGCCCATGGACAGGGACTTCACGATGGTGCTGCCCGGGGGCCGCGTTCCGGCCCGCTTCGTCACCCTGGAGGACGGGACTCCCGGGGTCGAGGTGGAGGGGGTACGCTTTCCCCACGTCACCGACGAGGTGCCCCACGGCATCCGGGGAAACGGTGACGATCAGCGCCGGGTGCTGGACGGCCTGCGCGGGCGCTTCAGGATCACGTCCGACTCCCCGATCCTCGCCTTCGAGGTGGGGGAGGAAGGTTCCGGCCACTGAGCCCCGTGCCCTCCAAGAGGGGAGAGGAGCCCATGCCCCTGACCGATGCTGAGGCGAAGGTCCTCCGCGGGATGCGGGAGGGTGCCGAACTCGCCCTCCACCTGCGCCAGACCGGGCGCGGCCCGTACTACACGCTGGGGGGAAGAAGGCTCAGCGTCGTCACCTTCAAAGCGTTGGAGGGCCGAAAGCTGATCGCCCGGGAGAGCGGTGGGCAGACGAAAGCCGTCTACACCCTGACCCGGGCCGGGGAGGAGGCGCTGGCCGACTGGGAGGCCACCCGGGCGCCTAACCGCCTTCTGTTGCCGTAAGCCGTTCGGGCAGGGCCAGCGCCTCAAAGGTCGCTGGTGCCCGTCACTCCCCCTGTATCACCGGAGACTAGGCCCTCGCCACTCTCGGCCTCAGCCGCTCCGCCCTCCTGCCCAGGACTTTCCCCGCTGCCGTCCGCATTCCCGGACACGTCGTAGGTTTCGGGCGGGGCCCCCGCGGCAGAGACACCGTCGATGCTCCCGGCCTCTCCCGGCACTCCCGCCTGATCGGGCGTGTCCTCGGTGATCCCGCTCATGCCACCCGTGGCGGCGCCGCCGTCGTCATTGCCTGTCATGTTCCCTCCTCTGGCTCAGCCTCCACAGCTTAGGAAGTGCGAAGCCGGACGATGGCGGGAGGGATAGGGGACTTCGAGCCTGACGCGCGACCGGGAACTTGCTGAACGCAAAGGGCAGCCAGGGGGTCAGCGCGGCCATATTGTCAGGGGGAGGAGCGCGCCCCGCTCCGTTTTCAAAAGGTACTTGCCCGCGGGGGGCGCCTTGACCCGCAAGGCCAGCCCCGGAAACTCCCGCGCCTCTCCTGGCTGGAGGACGATCAGCATCAATTCGTCAGTGCAAATGGGAATTGACTCCCCCGGCTCCTCGGGCAACGGCTGCCCCCGGGAGGTCAGCACCCGAAGGGGCAAAAACCCACTACAGCCGTACGCAAAGGCAGCGGGACGGTCCAGCGTGTTTCTGACCTGCACCCGCAGCAGGCCTTCCAGCGGCTTCCCAGCCGTGATCTGGCCGCGCACCAGCAGTTTTTCCTCGAACTGCGGCTTCTCCTCCCGAGCGACGAGCAGGGCGCGTGGCACGCCCCATTCCCGCGCCAGCTCGTCCAGGTATGATCGGGGCGAGTCCACCACGACCCGGTTCAGCCCAAAGTCCACCACAGGCTGTGCGGAGGGCTGCTTTGCCGCGATCCGCCGCACGGCCTCCACCAGCGTCCGGGCACTGTAGCGGGCCGGGATGGCAACTGGCAGGGCTGGGAGGTTGAACGTCTCCCTTACGGCCACTGCCGCCTGCGCGGCCAGATTCGGGAACACAAGGAGGGGCACCGCGCGGGAATGTCCGTTCTGCCGCGGCTGGAGGACGAACCCCGCGAACCCAGGCACACGAGCCTGAATGTCGAGGAGAAGCTTCCATTCCGGCCCGTTGCTCGCCACCAGCATCGACGTTTCCGCCCCGGCGGGCGCAAGCAGACTGAGCAGGAGAGCGCACGCCACCCCCCGCCAGTGTCGCGTGCGGGAGGAGTGTTCAGCCATGCTGCGGCCCATAGTCCTTTTCCACGTCCACCCGCGGGGGGCCGGGCAGCGTCACACCTTCCCGGGTCTCATCGAGCAGGTCCGGGAGCGGCGTCCGCAGGCCCACCCGGAGGGCCCCCTCCTGCCCGGAAACCCCGTCCAGACCGGGATCGAGGGTCAGGCCCCAGCCGCCACCGGGCCAGTCCACCCGGACCTCCAACGTTTCCCCCCGGGCCAGCGCGGCGACCTCCAGATCGTCGAGCCGAACGCGGACCTTCCCCGACGTGAACCGCACCTTCATGTGCCCCACTCTAGGCGCGCCGTCCGGTCACGTGGGATGCTGCGGCATGACCGGGAAAAAATTGAACGTGCTCGTGCTGGGCGGAACGCAGTTTGTGGGGCGGCACATCGTGGAGGCGCTGCTGGCGGAGGGGCACCGGGTCGCCGTGCTCACCCGTGGCCGCACCCCCGACGAGCTGCCCCAGACGGTCGAGCGCCTGAAGGGGGACCGCGACGAGGGCGCGGCGGGCCTGGCGGCGCTGGAGGGCCGCACCTGGGACGCCTGCGTGGACGTGAGCGGCTACACGCCGAGGCAGGTGCGCGCGAGTGCTGAAGAGCTGCGGGATCGGGTGGGGCGCTACGTCTTCGTCAGCACCGTGAGCGTCTACGCCGAGCAAGGCCGCCACCCCATTCGGGAGGACGACCCCCTGCTGCCCGAGGCCGCCGAGGACGTGACCGAGGTGACGGGCGAGACGTACGGCCCCCTCAAGGTGACCTGCGAGCGAATCGTGGGGGAGGTCTTCGGCGAGCGCGCGACCATCCTGCGCCCGCAGATCGTGGCGGGGCCATACGACCCCACCGGGCGCTACACGTACTGGGTGGACCGGGTGGCGGCGGGTGGGGACTTCCTCGCCCCCGGCGACGGCTCCGACTTCATCCAGGTCATCGACGCCCGCGACCTCGCGCGCTTCACGGTCAGGGTGCTGGAGGAGGATATCCCCGGCGTCTTCAACCTCGCGGGTCCCCGGCTGAGCTGGCGGGAGTTCCTGAACCTGGCGCGGGAGGCGACGGGATCGGACGCCCACGCGGTCTGGGTGGACGAGGCGACGCTGGAGGCGCAGGGCGTGGGCTGGCGCGAGTTGCCCGCCTGGGTTCCGGCGGGAGGCGAGCAGGGCGGGCTGATGGACGTGAGCAGCGAGCGGGCGCGGGCGGCGGGCCTGACCCACACCGACCCCCTGACGACGGCCCGGGACACCCGCATGTGGAGCGCAAACACGCCGCAAAAGCTCTTCCTGACCCCCGGGCGGGAGGCGGAGGTGCTGGCCTCCACCCGCCGGGGCTGAGTCTTCCCCTCTCGCCTCTCTCCCGGGAGAGAGAACGGGAGGGGGTGGTATGCTGGCCCCGAAAGTCCGAGTGGGCAAGACCTAGGGGAGGTGCGCCTTATCACGCAGGAAATCTGGGCGGACGTGCTGGGGTACGTCCGCAAAAACATCTCGGAAGTCGAGTACCACACCTGGTTCGCCCCCGTGAAGAACCTGGGGGTGCAGGACGGCTCGCTCGTGCTGGGCGTCCGCAACTCGTTCGCGCAGGAGTGGTTTCGCAAGCACTACCTGGAACTGCTGGAGGACGCGCTGCGCAGCCTGGGCGCGCAGAACCCGCAGGTCAGCTTCCAGGTGCTGCCCGCCGTGCAGGAGGCGATGATCCTCCCGCAGGACCCGCCGCCCGCGCCCACCCTGGGGCAGCCGCTGGGCCAGATCAGCCGGCCCGCACCCCCCGCCGTGGCCGCCGAGAACCGCAAGAGCCTGAATCCCAAGTACACCTTCGAGAATTTCGTGGTGGGGCCGAACAACAACCTCGCGCACGCGGCGGCGCTGGCAGTCGCCGAGTCGCCCGGCAAGGCCTATAACCCCCTCTTCATCTATGGGGACGTGGGCCTGGGCAAGACGCACCTCATGCACGCGGTCGGGCACTACATGACCGAGCGGTATCCCGAGAAGCGCGTCGAGTACGTCTCCACCGAGTCGTTCACGAATGACCTGATCAACGCCATCCGCGACGACAAGATGACCCAGTTTCGGAACCGCTACCGCTCGGTGGATCTGCTGCTCGTGGACGACATCCAGTTCCTGGGCGGCAAGGAGCGCACCCAGGAGGAGTTCTTCCACACCTTCAACGCGCTCTACGAGAACCACAAGCAGATCATCCTGAGTTCCGACCGCCCCCCCAAGGACATCGAGACGCTGGCGGGACGGCTGCGCAGCCGCTTCGAGTGGGGCCTGATCACCGACATCCAGAGCCCCGAGTTCGAGACGCGCGTGGCGATCCTCAAGATGAACGCCGAACACAACCGCATCGACATCCCGCAGGAGGTGCTGGAGCTGATCGCCCGCCAGGTGACGAGCAACATCCGTGAGCTGGAGGGGGCCCTGATGCGGGTCGTGGCGTTCGCCAGCCTGAACAACGTGCCCTTCTCGCGCGCGGTGGCCGCCAAGGCGCTGAGCAACGTGTTCGCGCCGCAGGAGGTCAAGGTCGAGATGATGGACGTGCTGCGCTCGACCGCCGCCCACTTCAACATGCCTCCGGACGTGATTCGCGGCTCGGGCCGGGTGCGCGAGGTCGTCGTGCCCCGCCAGGTGGCGATGTACCTGATCCGCGAGCTGACGAGCCACTCCCTGCCGGAGATCGGCCAGTTCTTCGGCCGTGACCACTCCACCGTGATGCACGCGGTCTCCAAGGTGACCGAGCAACTGGGCAAGGACCCCGAGCTGACGGCCTCGGTGGACGCCCTGCGACGCCATCTCCAGAATGTGGAAGATGAGGAAAACCTTGCGTAGTTTCATCTTCAATTCCTTGATGAACAGAATAAGTTCCAAAAACCGTTCCAAATCCGTGTGCAAACTTTCACTTTCTGTGGAAAACCCTGTGGATAACCTGTGGAAAACCCCGTTTTTTCTGTGGAAAACTCTGTGGAAAACCGGGTGGTCATTTAACCCTGTGGATAAGTGCCCGAGTTATCCACAGGTTATCCACAGGGAAGTGCCAGTTATCCACAATTTTGTCCACAGGCAAGATCGGCTCCTGGAGCGGCCCTAGGCCACTTTTCCACAGTTTCCACAGGACCTACTACTACTACTACTATCTTTTTAGTTTTAAAAGAACAGGTAAAAGATAGGGGCGAACCCAGAGAGGGGAATGATGAGAGCGCACGTCACCAAGAAAACCCTGAGCGAAGGTCTCGGCCTGCTGGAACGAGTGGTCCCCAGCCGCAGCAGCAATCCCCTCCTGACCTCCCTGAAGGTGGAGGCGTCCGAGGCCGGACTGACCCTGAGCGGAACCAACCTGGAAATCGACCTGTCGTGCTTCGTGCCCGCCGAGGTGCAGGACCCGCAGAGCTTCGTGGTGCCCGCCCACCTGTTCGCGCAGATCGTGCGGAATTTGGGCGGCGAACTCGTGGAGCTGGAGATCGTGGGGAGCGAACTCGCCGTGCGTGCGGGCGGGAGCGACTTCAAGCTCCAGACCGGGGACCTGGAGGCGTACCCGCCGCTGAGCTTTCCCGCCCACGCCGACGTGAGCCTTGACGCCGCCGAACTCGCCCGCGCCTTTGGCAGCGTGCGTTACGCGGCGAGCAACGAGGCGTTTCAGGCGGTCTTCCGGGGCATCAAGCTGGAACACCGCGGCGGCGGCTCCGCCCGGGTCGTCGCCTCCGACGGCTACCGGGTCGCCATCCGCGACTTTCCCGCTGACGGGGATGGCCGCAACCTGATCGTCCCCGCCCGCAGCGCCGACGAGCTGATCCGGGTGCTGAAGGACGGCGAGGCCCGCTTCACCTACGGCGAGGGGATGCTCAGCGTGACCACGGACCGCGTCCGCATGAACCTCAAGCTGCTTGACGGCGACTTCCCGGACTACGAGCGGGTGATTCCCAAGGACATCAAGCTTCAGGTCACGCTGCCCGGCACCGCGCTCAAGGAGGCCGTGAACCGGGTGGCCGTCCTCGCCGACAAGAACGCGAACAACCGGGTCGAGTTCCTGGTCAGCGAGGGCAAGCTGCGCCTGGCCGCCGAGGGGGACTACGGGCGGGCGCAGGACACGCTGGACGTGACGCAGGGGGGCAGCGAGCCCGCCATGAGCCTCGCCTTCAACGCCCGACATGTGCTGGATGCGCTGGGACCCATCGAGGGGGAAGCCGAACTCCTCTTCTCGGGCTCCACGAGCCCCGCTATCTTCCGCGCGAGCGGGGGGGGCGGGTACATGGCCGTGATGGTCACGCTGCGCGTCTAAGGGGGCAGTGGAGGGCAAGGAGGGGCATGTCCGGCGCCTACCCTCCCCGGCTTAGACCGCGTGCATTCACCTCCGGCCCGGGGCGCCTATAGTGTCCGCGCTACACTTGGCGCCGAGTGGTCGGCCCGGCAGTTTGCGAACGAACAGGGGAGGCAAGCGCATGAACATCGAGAAAGTCATCGCCCGTGAAGTGCTGGACTCGCGTGGAAATCCGACGGTGGAGGCCGAAGTCTTCCTCGACAGCGGCTTTTCTGGCCGCGCCATCGTGCCCAGCGGCGCCAGCACCGGCACCCACGAGGCGTTGGAGCTGCGCGACGGGGGCGGGCGCTACGGCGGCAAGGGCGTGCAGAAGGCCGTGCAGAACGTGAACGAGGCGCTGGGTCCCGCCGTCGTGGGCCTGGACGCCTCCGACCAGGGCGCGGTGGACGCGGCGATGCTCGACCTCGACGGGACGCCGAACAAGGGCCGCTTGGGCGGGAATGCGATCCTGGCCGTCAGCCTCGCCACCGCCCGCGCCGCCGCGAACGAGCTGGACGTTCCCCTGTACCGCTACCTGGGCGGCAGCAACGCCAAGACCCTCCCCGTTCCGATGATGAACGTCATCAACGGCGGCGCCCACGCGGACAACTCGGTGGACTTCCAGGAGTTCATGGTGATGCCTGTGGGCGCCCCCACCTTCCGCGAGGCGCTGCGCTACGGGGCCGAGACGTTCCACGCGCTGAAAAAGGTTCTCTCGGGCCGCGGTTACAACACCAACGTCGGCGACGAGGGCGGCTTTGCCCCGGACCTCAAGAGCAACGAGGAGGCGCTGGAAGTCCTGCTCGAAGCGATCCAGAAGGCTGGGTACGAGCCGGGCCAGGACATCTGCATCGCGCTCGACCCCGCCGTGACCGAGTTGTACAAAGGCGGCCAGTACCACCTGGAGAGCGAGGGCCGCGCCCTCTCGACGCAGGAAATGGTGGACTTCTGGGCCGACTGGAGCAGCCGTTACCCCATCGTGTCCATTGAGGACGGGCTGGCGGAGGACGACTGGGAGGGCTGGCAGCTCCTGACCAGCCGCCTGGGCGACCGGGTCCAGCTTGTGGGCGACGACCTCTTCGTGACCAACCCCGAGCGGCTGCAACGCGGCATCGAGACGGATGTGGGGAACGCGATCCTGGTCAAAGTCAACCAGATCGGCACGCTGACCGAGGCGATGGACGCCATCGAACTCGCCAAGCGCAGCCGCTACGGCACGATCATCAGCCACCGCTCGGGCGAGTCGGAGGACGCCTTCATCGCCGACCTGGCTGTCGCCACGAACGCTGGGCAAATCAAGACGGGCTCGGCTTCCCGCTCGGACCGCATCGCCAAGTACAACCAGCTCCTCCGAATCGAGGACATGCTCGGCGACCGGGCCGTGTATCCGGGGCGCCGGGCGCTGAGGTAGGAAGCGGTCAGCCGTCAGCGATCAGCTTTCAGAAGGTGCTGGCGGCTGATCGCTGATTGCTGACGGTTCTGGAAGAGATTCCAACACGGAAAGCAAGGACCCGATATGAAACACTTTGACCGAGCAACCAAGATCGTCGCCACCGTCGGCCCGGCGAGCCGCAACCCCGAGGTGCTGGGCCGGATGATCGACGCGGGCCTGAACGTGGTCCGCATGAACTTCAGCCACGGGGACCCCGAGGACCACCGCCAGACGGTGCAGATGGTGCGGGAACTCGCCACCCGCAAGGGCGTGACGGTGGGCATCCTGCAAGACCTCCAGGGGCCGAAGATCCGGGTGGGGCGCTTCCGCGAGGGGGCCGTGACCCTGGAGCCCGGCCAGAAGTTCACGATCACGATGGACGATGTCGAGGGCGACGAGACGCGCGTGAGCAGCACCTATAAGGGGCTCGCGCTCGACGTTCACCCCGGCATGACCCTGCTGCTCGACGACGGCAACCTGAACCTGAAGGTCGATCAGGTGCGCGGCAACGACGTGCAGACGACGGTAATCATCGGTGGCGTGCTGAAGAACAACAAGGGCATCAACGTGCCGCAGGCCGAACTCGCCGTGCCCGCCCTGTCGGACAAGGACGTGCAGGACATGGAGTTTGGGGCACAGCTCGGGGTGGACTGGGTGGCGCTCTCGTTCGTCCGCTCGCGCGACGACCTGCTGCTCGCCCGGCACTACCTCGCCCGTTTCGGCTCGCGGGCCAAGCTGATGGCGAAGATCGAGAAGCCTCAGGCGGTCGAGCGCTTCGAGGACATCCTGCGCGAGGTGGACGGCATCATGGTCGCGCGCGGCGACCTGGGCGTCGAGATGCGCCCCGAGCAGGTGCCCACCATCCAGAAGCGCCTGATCCGGTTGTGCCGCGAGGTGGGCAAGCCGGTGATCACCGCGACCCAGATGCTGGAGAGCATGATCAACCTGCCACGTCCCACCCGCGCCGAGGCGTCGGACGTGGCGAACGCGATCTACGACGGCACCGACGCGGTGATGCTGAGCGCGGAGTCGGCTGCCGGGCACTACCCCGTCGAGGCCGTCGCCATGATGGACCGCATCGCCCGCGAGGCCGAGGGGAGCGAGCACTACAAGATGCTCCAGCGTCAGGTCGTGATCGAGACGGAGCTCGCCCAGGACTCCATCGCCGCCGCGGCCTGCTCCATCGGCGAGAAGCTGGATACGCCCGTCATCGTGACCTTCACGAGCACGGGCGGCGCGGCGACCCGTATCGCCAAGAACCGGCCCCCGCTGGCGATCCTGGCCCTGACGCCCAACGAGCAGACCCGCAACCAGCTCGCCCTCTCCTGGGGCGTGGTGCCCATGCTCAGCGAGGACCCGCACGACACCGACGACATGGTCCGCATCGCCAACGACGAGCTGAGGAAGAGCGGGCTCGCGGATGTGGGCGACCGCTACGTCATCACGGCGGGCGTGCCCTTCGGCGTGAGGGGCACCACGAACATGCTGCGTGTCGAGCGTCTGCGTGAGGAAGACCTGAGCGACCGGGTTTAAACCTTCACCCGGCGCCCAAAAAGAACGGCCCCTCGTCTTCATGTGAGGGGCTTGTCAGGTTTTTATCCACAGTGCGCGGCTTTATCCACACCCCGGGTGTGGATAACTTTTTGGTGGGAACGAATCGAACCGCGTTCTGGACGTTATCCACAGAAGGGAGAGTTATCCACAGCGTTCTGTGCATAACTTTCCCTGTGGGCCGGGCCTCTGGGAAGCCCGTGGAGGCCCCGGCGAGACCCCGAACGGGTCAGGACCCCAGGACCAGCCGCGCGAACTTGTCCTTGCCCTTCTGAATGACTACGCCGCCCTCCCGGGAGAGGTCGCCCAGGCTCAGGTTGCCCTGCGGCTCGGTGTACGTCTCGCCGTTGAGCCTCAGGCCCCGGTTTCCGATCAGCTTGCGGGCGGCGCCGTTGCTGGGTTCCAGCCCCGCGAGGACCACCAGCCGGGCCATGCTGACGTTGCCGTTCTCGCCCAACTCCTCTTTGGGCACGCTCACGCTGGGGATGTTCTCGGGGATGCCGCCCCTCGCCACCGCCCGGAAGCGCTCCTCTGCCGCGTCCAGATCAGCCCGGGGGTGGAGCCAGGAGACGACCTGCTGGGCCAGTTCCCGGTGTGCGGCCACCGGATGGCCCGTCAGCAGCTCCGCGATCCGCTCCTGCGGCAGGTCGGTCAGCAGGGTGAAGTAGTTCTCCAGCAGGGGGTCGGGCACCTTCATCAGCGCGGCGAACATCAGGTGCGGCTCGTCCGTCAGGCCGATGTAGTTGTCCAGGCTCTTGGACATCTTCTCCACGCCGTCCAGCCCGACGAGGAGGGGCAGGGTCATCACGACCTGCGGTTCCTGGCCGTAGTCGCGTTGCAGGGCGCGGCCCACGAGGTTGTTGAAGAGCTGGTCCGTGCCCCCCAGCTCCACGTCCGCCTCCAGCGCCACGGAGTCGTAACCCTGGGTGAGCGGGTAGAGGAGTTCATGGACGCTGATGGGCGTTCCCGCGTTCAGCCGCTTGGTGAAGTCGTCGCGCTCCAGGATGCGGGCGACCGTGTAGCGGCTGGCGAGGCGAATCACGTCCGCGTAGCCCATCGGCTCCAGCCACTCGCCGTTGAAACGCAGCTCCAGCACCTCGGGGTCGTCGCGCAGGATCAGCCTGCACTGCTCCAGGTAGCTCTGGGCGTTGGCGCGCGTTTCCTCCAGGGTCAGCGGAGGGCGGGTCTTCGACTTGCCGCTGGGGTCGCCGATCATGGCGGTGAAGTCACCGATCAGCATGATGACCTTGTGCCCCAGGTCCTGAAACTGGCGCATCTTGCGGAGGATGACCGCGTGCCCCAGGTGCAGGTCCGGGCGGGTGGGGTCGGCGCCGAGCTTGACGCGCAGGGGCGCGCCTGTTTCTAAACTGCGCTCCAGCTTGCGCCGCAGGTCGTCCTCGGTCACGAGGTCCACGACGCCGCGTTTCAGGATGGCGAGCTGTTCGTCCACGGGCAGGTTCCGGCGGATTTCATTCATGGGCACTCCAAAAAAGAGGGCGGCGCACTCGCTCTTTCGCAAATGCGCCGCCGGGGGTTGGATTTCAGGCTAGAACTGACCCGCCCACCTAGCGGCGGGGAGGATACGCACGTCGGGTCAGACGCCTCATGCGGAGCAGTGTAGCAAAAGGCGGCTCACGCTCTACCCTGACCCGGTGAAGACCATCCACGAACTCCGCGCCACCTTTCCCCGCCCGGGCCGATTGGAGTGGATCGGGCTGCGCGAGACCCGGCGCGGCCCGGTGCGGAGCGTGACGGAAGCGGAGGTGCATCCCCTCGTCGGCCTGATCGGCGACCACGGGAAACAGGCTCCAGCCAGGCTGCGCGCCCTGACCGGGGAACCGGGGGAAGCGGCGACCCCACAGAGGACTTCTCCCATTCCCGGCGGTCCCGGGCGGCGACAGGTCACGCTCCTCCAGGCCGAGCACCTGCCCGTGATCGCGGCCCTGGCAGGGTTGTCCGAAGCCACACCCGAGAGGCTGCGCCGCAACCTCCTCGTGAGCGGCCTGCCCCTGCTCGCCCTCAAGGACGCCCGGCTCCGGGTGGGGGAGGTCGTGCTGGAGGCCACCGGGGAATGCCATCCCTGTTCCCGCATGGAGGAGACGCTGGGCGAGGGCGGCTACAACGCCGTGCGCGGGCACGGGGGCCTGACGGCGCGGGTGATCTCGGGCGGCCTGATCCGGGTGGGCGACCCCGTGACCGTGCTGGAACCCGTTCAGTCGGGGAGAGGCTGACCTTATGCTGGGCGGGTGAGCCGCTCGCGCCCTGCCTCCGGCCCGTCCAGGGTCCGCACAGTCGCCCGAGCGTTCGGGTTCACGCTGCTGATCGTGGAACTGGGCGTCCTCAGCTCCCTCGCCTTCAGCCTGGCGCTCTTCATCGCGGCCATCGTGCAGGCTTACCGCACCATCCGGGAAGCATTCGGCCACCTGGGCGAGGCGGGCACGACCAAGGAACTGCTTATCGCCGCCGTCGAGCAGGCCGACACGCTGCTCGTCGGCGTGGCGCTGCTGATCATCAGTCTGGGGCTCCAGGCCCTGTTCGTCGGGCAACTCCACAACGTTCCGGCCTGGCTGCACATCCGTACCTTCGATGACCTGAAGCAGAAGCTGCTGGGCGTGGTGGTCACGGCGCTGGCCGTAAATTTCTTCGCCGTGGCGCTGGAGTGGCAGGGGGGGCCGGACATCCTGACCTACGGGGCCGCCATCGCCGCCGTCATTCTCGCGGTGGGAACCTACAGTGTAATCCTGGGCCGACAAAGCGGCCTTCCGCACGAACACGAGGAGGCGCGTGATGCCGACCTCCACCCTTGACGCCCGGCTGGAAGCCGCGCTGCACCTGATTCGCTCGGAGGTCCATGCCGATATCGGCTCGGATCACGCCCACCTCCCCATCCGGCTGATCCGGGAGGGCCGCGTGGGGCGATGTGTGGTGGTGGAACTAAACCCCGGCCCGCTGGCCCTGGCGCAGCGCAAGGTGGCGCGGGCCCGGTTGGAAGACCGCATCGAGGTCCGCGCCGGAAACGGCTTCGCGCCCCTCCGGCCCGGCGAGGTGGACAGCGCCAGCATGACGGGCATGGGCGCGGGGACGATGGTGGGCATCCTGGACCGGGCGGGGGAGCGGCGACCGCCCACGCTGGTTCTGCAACCGAATGACTCCCCCCGGCCCCTGCGGGTCTGGGCGCGCGAGCACGGCTACCACCTGACCGCCGAGCGCCTGATCGCCGGGTACTGGCCCTATCCCGTGCTGCGGCTGGACCGCGCGGGGGGGACCGACCCAGCCTACGCGAGCCTACCCCTGAACGCCGCGTTGCGCTACGGTCCCCACCTGCTGCGGGAGGGGTCCGGGCTGCTCCGCGAGCAGGTGGAGGCTGACATCGCCCGCCTGGTCCCCCTCGCCGCGCCGGGCCGCACCGCACAGATGGAGCTGGAGGCCGCCCGTGACGCCCTCACAGTGCTCGAAGGGCAATAAAAAAGCCGCCTCTCTAGGCGGTGATGTTAAAAACTATAGCGTGGGATGCAGGGGAAGTCAACTTATGCAGCCGAGAGTTGGGAGGAAGTTGACTTGGCTGCGGCCAGCGCAGGTCTTTCGCAGTTGCCCCACTCCGGGTGAACTTCACAGCAGCAGGGCGAGGTGGTGTTCGGCGAGGTGCCCGCCCCCCGCGTCCCGCACGGCGTCGGGCTGCGTTCCCCAGAGCTGGAACCCGTGCCGCTCGTACAGCCGCCGCGCCGCGTGCTGCGTCTCCATCATGCCCAGGTGCAGCGAGGTCACGCCCGGCCAGCTCCGCGTGTGGGCGATTCCTGCCCGGAGTAAGGCGTCCCCGCAGCCCTGGCCCCTCGCGGGCGGGAGGACAGACACCCCGAACACATTCGCACGGTGGTTCAGCCGGGGCCGGGTCTCCCGGGCGACGGTCAGGAGACCGACCAGCACCCCATCCTGAAAGGCGCCGAAATTCGCCACCTCCGGCGTCGGCTCCAGCCGGGCGGCGATCTCGGCGAGGGGCCGCGCCGCGAACTCCTCGGCGGTGGTGATAAAGGCGAGCGGGTCCGTCCGCAGGGCCGAGAGGCGCACCTCCCGGTAGGTGGGCGCGTCGGCGGCGGTCAGGAGGCGGACGGTGACGGGCTCAGGCACGTGTTTCTTCCACCCGCGCGGCCTCGCCGAGCGGCACGACCTCGGCGGGGGTGGGGCGGGACTCGGCCACCGCGCGGTCGCGCCAGTTCAGGACGTGACCCTCCGCGCGCACCCGGCGCGTGAGGCTCAGGTCGAGGTCGGTGACGAGCCAGCCAGGCACGTTCCATTCCCCCTGGGCGACCACACCGTCCTCGGGGAGGTCGAGGTCGGCGGGGGCGTAGACGGCGGCCCTCCCGGTCGCCTGCTCGACGGCGTAGGTCCAGCCCGCGTCCGCAATCAGCGGGGCGTGGACGGCGTAGAGCTGGTTTTCCAGCGCGCGGGCCATGCTGCCCACCCGGACGCGGGTGTACCCGGAGCGCAGGCCGGTGAAGGACGGCACGACCAGCAGCTCTGCCCCGCCCTCCGCCAACCGCCGGGCCAGGGTCGGGAACTCGCTGTCGTAGCAGATGGCGACGCCGAAGCGGAGGGTCTCACCGCCGGGCAGCGGCATCTCGAAGACCCGCACGCCCCCGCCCGGCCCAATGAACCACTCCTCGGCCTCGAAGCGGGTCATCATCAGCTTGTCCTGGTGGCTGGCCTGGCCATCCGGGCCGAAGACGTGGGCGCGGTTCACGAAGCCCTCGCCGGAGGCTACTGGGAAACTCCCTGCCACGATGCCGACCCCGTGCTGGCGGGCCAGGCGGGCGTGCAGCGCGGTGAAGCCGGGCAGGAAGGCCTGGAGCGCGGGCCGCATGGGCAGGATGTCGTGGTGCAGCTCGGGGGGCAGCAGGCTCACGAGTTCCAGGGGGGCGTACTCGGGGAACACCAGCAGGTTCGCCCCCCGCCCCGCCGCGTCGGCGACCCAGCCCGAAACCTTGGCCTCGTACGCCCCCCAGTCCGGGTGAAAGTCCACCGGGTACGCCGCCGCCGCCACACGCAACACCGTCATGGGGGGAGTGTAGCGGCTGACCCGGAGGGGGTCGGGGCGACGGCCTCCCTTTCCCCTTTCTCAAGGGCGCTCTGCCGTGGGGCCGCGAACCCGGGTGTAGCCTGACCCCATGTCATCCGGCGGATTCGAGGATCTCACCGATGGGGAAGTCGAGCGGCAGGCCGAGCTGGAGGAACACTGGCCGGAGCGGCTGGAAGAGGCGGACCGGGCCGTGGCGGCGCGCCTCCAGGAGGCCGGGTTGACCGGCAGGCTCCAGATCGGGGACGGCTTCCGGTTCGCGTGGCTGCGGGGGGACGACGTGGTCGCCGAGTCGGACTTCCGGCAACGCTTCCCGGAGGCGTTCGAGGAGGCCGTGGGGCGGCTCCCGGCCCAGTACCGCGCTTGACCCGGGGCGGCCCGCCCCACTCCCCGTGACGGGCCTCGTCTGGCTCGCGCTGGACGGCGTCGGCCACCCGCAGGGCGCGCCGGAGGGCTCCGTCTGGGAGACCGAGTTGCCCGCGCTGCGCCCCCTGGTGGACTCGGGCCTGGCGCTCGACGCGACGCTGGGCGTGCCGGGCCTGCCGCAGTCGGGCACCGGGCAGACGTGCTGGCTGACGGGGCTGGACGCCGTGCGCCACATGGGCGAGCACTTCGGGCCGCACCCCGGGCCCACGCTTCAGCGGCTGCTGCGTGCCCGGGCGCTTCCCGGACGGATTGTGCGCGCGGGCGGACGGGCGGCGTTGGCGAACCACTACCCGCCCGCCTACTTCGCGTCGCAGGAACGGCGGCCCCGGATGGGCTGCTTCCCCTTCTCCTTCCTGGCCGCGGGGCTGAGCCTCAACCCGCCCGGTGTGCCCCCCGTGCCCGCCACCCTGGGGCTGGGCTACGCCGATCCCTGGCCGCCCGGGGAGCCCCTGGCCGAGGTCACGCGGCTGGGGACGGTGCTGGCGGATGCCGCGCGCGAGCAGGACCTGATCGTCTGCGACCTGTGGTTCGGCGACCGCCTGGGGCACCTGGGCCGCGACCCTCTCCCCTCAGGCGTCCTGCAGGCCGGGCGGGCCTACCTGGAGCGGGTGGACGCCCTGCTGCTGGGGCTGCTTGGCGCGGGGGCGAGGGTGGTCCTGACCAGTGACCACGGGAACCTGGAAGACCTGCGCGTCAAGACCCACACCGTCGCCCGGGTGCCGTTCGCCGGGGTGGGGGTGGACCTCGGCCCTGCCCAAACCGTGGTGGAGGGAGGCCGGGTCCTCGCGGGCTGGTTCGGGGAGCTGGGGGACGGCGACGGGCGCGCGGAATTGTAACCCAGGCCGGAGTAGGCGGCGGAAGTTATCCACAGCCTTTTCCACAGGCCTTGTGGACAAGTGTGGAAAAGGGCCGGGGTGCACTCGGGCGGGACACGGCAAAAAGAGCGTCCCACACGGCGCTCCCGGACAAGTACAAGGGGGATAAGCGCGACCGTGAGGTTATCCACAGGGCCGCGTTTCACTGTGGATAACTCTGCCGCCCCGCTTCCCGCGCGGCCCGAATGAAGGCGCGGACCTCTCCCGGATTTTTCACACCCGGCCTCTCCTCCAGGCGGCTCACGGCGTCCACCCCCGCCGGGCGCAGCACGCGGATCGCCTCCGCGACGTTCGCGGGTCCCAGGCCCCCGGCGAGCCAGGCCCCGGGCGGGAACACGTCCCGCAGGGCCTCCCAGTCGAGCGGCACCCCGCCCCCCGGTTCCGGCGCGTCCACCATGGGGGTCACGGCGGGGTCCTCCAGAGTCTCCAGCACGTCCCCGCGGCCCAGGTCGCCCGGGCACAGAACGCGCAGAACGGGATGATACCGGGCGACCTCGCGCACGTAAAGACTTGACAGCGGGCCGTGGAGCTGCACGGCGCTCACCCGCGCGGCCTCGGCCAGGCGCAGCACCTCGTCCAGCCCCTGATTCAGGAACACGCCGACCCGCCCCACCGCCGGGCCGACCGCGAGCCCCGCCTCCCGCGCCACCCCGGCCAGGACGAGCCGGCGGCTGACCGGCGCGAAGATGAAGCCCAGCGCGTCGGCCCCCACCTCCGCCGAGAGGAGGGCGTCGTGGACGGAGGTGATGCCGCAGACCTTGACGCGGATCAACGCCCGGCCTCCAGGGCGCTCAGCCGCGCCTCCAGGTCGCGGACGCGGCGGGTCAGGGCCACCAGCAGCAGCGCGTAGTGGTCGTACAGCTTGGGGCGCTCCAGCCGGGCCTCGCCGGACATCCACTCCGAGAGCAGCCGCTCGGCCTCGCGCAGCACCTCCTCGTCGGGCACCTCGCGGAAGTTCCGGTCCCCGAGGATCGTGCGGGCGAAATTCAGTTCGCGGTCGGTCATGGGGGCATTGTGGCGCAGCGGCGGGGTGGCCGGGGGTGCGCGGTGCCGGCCCGGGGACCCCACCGGCCCGTCCTTCTGCCCGGGGGCCTCCCCGTCTGCTCCTCGGCATCCGGTTCCCCGGTCGTGCGGGGAAGCTCCCGGACGCGCTTCTCCACCGGGCGGGAAAGCGCCTCGGTGGATGCCATAGCTGGAGCTGGGAGGATTCAGGGTGGGGCGGCCAACCTCCCGGATGCCGGCCTCCGTGCCGTGCCCCATCCTCTTCCCCGCTGAACCCGGCACTTGCCCGCCCGCTCACGCCCTTCCTGGGGCACTCTCACCACTGGACCCAACGGACTTAGGCCCCGGCCCAGGTGCGAGGGTTGTGGGGCGCCGCCCACCGGAAGAGCCTGTGACCCCCGGGAAGAAGACCACCTCCAGCCATTCATCACGGACGGCCCGTGGCGGACTGATGGGCTGAAGACCCTGCCCAGCGGGCCCAGCGAATACCGGGAACGAAGCGGGGCCGCCTGCCCTCAGAGCCGGACGCTGCGCCAGCGGCCGGAGGCGAAGCGCAGCACGTAGGCCACGGCGGCCAGGGTGATGAAGGCGAGCGCGGCCCCCCACGCCCCGGTCACGCCGTAGCGGGGGGCCAGCCAGGAGGCGCCCAGCACCATGACCAGCCACGCGCCCGTCAGGGTCACGATCAGCCGGAAGCGGGTGTCGCCCGCCCCGCCCAGCGCCCCGCCGAGGACGATGGCGACCCCGTCGAGGATCTGGTAGGCCGCCATAACGGCCAGGACGCTCGTGCCCACGGCGAGGACCTCGGGGCTGCGGCTGAACAGGCCGATCAGGGGGCGAGGCAGCGTCAGGAACAGGACGCCCAGCACGCCCATGAAGGCGGCGGCGAGGCCAGTTCCCCGCCAGCCGATGCGGGTGGCGACCTCGGGGCGGCCCGCCCCCAGCGCCCGGGAAAGCAGGCTCCCCGTGGCCGACGCGAGGGCGAAGGCGGGCAGAAAACCCAGGCTGGCGAGCTGGAGGGCGATCTGCGACGCGGCGAGTTCGGTGGGACCCAGGCGGGAGAGAACTCCCTGAAAGGCGGTGAAGGCGCTCACGTCGGCGAGTTCGGTGACGCCCGCCGGCAGGCTGACCCGCGCGAGGCTTCCCAGCTCCCCCCGGGTGGGCCGCGCCAGCCGGAACGGCCCGAAGCGCGGCCCGTGCAGGTGGCCCAGGAGCCCCAGCGCCAGGCCGTTCTGAAGGGTCACGGCGATCACGGCGGCCCAGGCGGCCCCGGCCACGCCCCACCCGAGGCCGAAGATGAACAGCACGGCCAGCGCGGCGTTGACGACGACCACCAGCCAGGCGAGCCGCATGGGCGTGCGGGTGTTGCCCAGCCCCACCATGACGGAGAGGGCCGCGCTGCCCAGCAGGAGGACCGGGATTTCCCACACCCGGATGTGCGTGTAGGTCCGGGCGACGGCGGTGATGCCGGGCTCGGGCCGCAGCAGGGCGAACAGGCCGTCGAGGAGCAGGGGGCCGACCAGCGCCAGCGGCACGCCGACGAGCGCCGAGCCCAGGAATACGCTCGCCCAGCGGCGCACCCCGGCGGCGTCCCCCGCCCCCAGCGCCCGGGCCACGAACGTCGAGGCGGTGTTCAGGCTGCCCCGGAACAGCAGCACGAGCGTGAGCAGGCAGATGTTGGCAAAGCCCACCGCCCCGACCTCGACCACCCCCAGGCGGCCCATCAGGAGGGTATCGGTAAAGCCGACCGCCGTGTAGGCGAGGTTCGAGAGCATCAGCGGCCCGGCGAGCGTGAGCAGCTCGCGGGTGCTGCCCTGTGGGGCGCCGGGGGAAGTGGGGGCGGCGGACACGCCGGGCACGCTAGCATTCCCCCCGCCGGAACCGTCCAGCCGGACAGAACCCGTACGGAAGGAGGAATCATGGTGGGCCGAATCCATTTGACTCATCCCGGGTCGGTCGGGGAGGGGGCGCGGTCTGCCCGGGGGGGCCGGTGGCCGTGACCCCGTGCCACAATCTGGTGTACGTCACGGGCGGCGCCCGCAGCGGCAAGAGTTCCTTCGGCGAGCGCCGGGCCGCCGCGCCCGGTCAGGGGGTCACGTACCTCGCCACCGCGCAGGCCCTCGACCCCGAGATGGAGGCCCGCATCACCCGTCACCGCGCTGACCGCCCGCCCGGCTGGGTGACCGTCGAGGAGCCCGTGAACCTCCCGCAGGCCCTCCGCGACGCGGCCACCCCCACCGTCCTCCTCGACTGCCTGAGCCTGTGGGTGAGCAACCTGATGCTGGCTGACCTGCCCGACGAGGCTATCCTCGCGCGGGCCGACGCGCTGCTCGCCGCCGCCCGCGCCCGCCCCGGCCTGACCGTCCTCGTGACCAACGAGGTGGGGTTCGGCATCGTGCCCGACAACGCCCTCGCCCGCCGCTACCGGGACGTGCTGGGCTGGGTGAACCAGCGGGCCGCCGCGGCGAGTGACGAGGCGTGGCTCCTGGTGAGCGGCCTGCCCGTGCGGCTCAAGCCCTCCGCACTCAACATTTGAAGGAGTCCCATGACCACCCCCCTTCACCCCGACCTCGCCGCCCTGATCGCTGCCACCGGACCCGCCGACCCCGCCGCCATGCGCTCGGCTCGCGAGCGGCAGGCCCAGCTCACCAAGCCCACGGGGGCGCTCGGCGACCTGGAGGAACTGGCGGTGCGGCTCGCCGGGGTGTTCAGGACCGAGAAGCCGTGGCCGCGCGGGGTGGCGGTCCTCGTGGCGGCGGGGGACCACGGGGTGGCGGCGGGGGGCGTGAGCGCCTACCCGCCCGAGGTGACGCCCGCGATGGTGGCGAACTTCCTGGCCGACACGGACGCGGGGCCGGGCGGGGCCGCCGTGAACGCCATCGCCCGCACGGTGGGGGCGCGGGTGTACGTGATGGACGCGGGGGTGAACGCGGAGCTGCCCGGCCACCCCCGGCTGGTGCGGGCGGCGGTGCGCCGGGGCACCCGCGACCTGCGCCGCGAGCCCGCCATGACCCGGGAGGAAACCGAGGCCCTGATTCTGGCGGGGGCGGCCCTGGCCCGCCGGGCCACCCAGGAGGGCGCCGACCTGCTCGTTCCCGGCGAGATGGGAATCGGGAACACCACGCCCGCCGCCGCCCTCACCGCCCGGCTGCTGGACCTCGACCCTGTGGAAGTGACGGGGCGGGGCACCGGGGTGGACGACGAAACGCTGGCCCGCAAGGTGGGGGCCGTGAGGGAGGCGCTGGGCCGGAACGGGAGTGACCCCAGCGACCCCCTCGGCGTCCTCGCCGACCTGGGCGGCTACGAGATCGCGGCGATGCTGGGGATGATGCTCCAGGCCGCCGCCTCCCGGCGCGCCGTCATCCTCGACGGCTTCGTGGAGGGCTCTGCGGCGCTCGTCGGGGTGGCCCTCGCGCCGCACCTCCGGGACTTCCTCTTTGCGGCGGGCGAGTGCGCCGAGATCGGGCACGCGGCGCAGCTCGCCCACCTGGGCCTGAAACCGATGTTCCGCCTGGGTCTGCGGCTGGGCGAGGGGACGGGCGGCGTGCTGGCGGCACCGCTACTCCTCTCCGCGGCGGCCACCCTGCGCGAGATGCGGACTTTCGCCGAGGCAGGGGTGCCGGGCGGGGTGTAGCGGAGGGGACGACCTACCGGGGCCGCGGGAGTTCCCCGGGCTCGCCGCGCAGGGCACGCTCGCGGGCCAGGTAGGCCGGAACGTCCCCCGCGGCCAGGGGCCGGGAGAGCAGGTAGCCCTGTGCGTAGTCGCAGCCGAGATCGCGGAGCCGCTCATGCTGGGCCGGGGTCTCGATGCCCCCTCGGCGACCACCCGCAGCCTCAGGTTCTTCGCCATCTGGATGATGGTGCGCACGAGTTCCGTGCTCTCCCCGTTGCCCGTCATGCGGTGGACGAAGGAGCGGTCGATCTTGGGGGTGTCCACCGGGTAGAACTGGAGGTCGCCCAGCGAGGAGTACCCGGTGCCGAAGTCGTCGAGGGAGAGGCCCACCCCCAGCTCGCGGATGCGAGCGAGGGTCTCGCCGATGGTCTGCGAATGCTCCAGCAGCACGCCCTCGGTGATCTCCAGCCTGAGGGCGCGGGGGTCGAAGCCCAGGTCACCCAGCACCCCCGCGAGCGAGGTGTACACGTCGGGCGCCGCGAAGTGCCGCCCGGAGAAGTGGACGCACAGCTCGGGGGGCACCCCCCCGGGCCGCCGCCACGCGAGCACCTGCGCGCACGCCCCGCGCAGCACCTAGCGGTCGAGGTCGAGGATCAGCCCGGTCTCCTCGGCCAGGTCGATGAACCCGGCGGGGGGAGCAGGCCGCGAACGGGATGCTGCCGGCGCACGAGCGCCTCGAACCCCACCGTGCGCCCCGAGGCGAGCGCCACGATGGGCTGGTAAAGCACGCGCAGCTCCCCCTGGCGGATGGCCCGCCGCAGGTCCCGCTCCGGGTGGGTGCGGTCCACGGCCTGCTCGCGCATCTCGGGCGTGAACTCCTGGTAGCCCGCCCCGCCGCGCGCCTTGGCCCGGTCCATGGCGATGTCCGCGTCGCGCAGCACGGCGGTCGCCGACTCGTACCTCGGGCCGCCGAACACCAGCCCGATGCTCGCCGAGACGAGCAGTTCGTGCTCCTGCACCCCGAAGGGCTGGCGCCGCGCCGTTCCGACGCGCCCCGCGACCCCCCGGGCGTACTCCCCGTTCCCCAGCGGTTCGAGCAGCAGGGTGAACTCGTCCCCGCCCAGCCGGGTGACCGTGTCCGTGGGGCGCAGCTCGGCCCGCAGCCGCCCCGCCAGGGCGACGAGCAGCGCGTCCCCCGCTGGGTGCCCCAGCGAGTCGCTGATCACCTTGAAGCGGTCGGTGTCCAGGAACAGCACCGCGAAGCCGGACCCGTTCGGCTCCCGGGCGCGGGCGAGCGCCTGCTCCAATCGGTCGCGCCGCAGGGCGAGGTTGGACAGGCCGGTCAGGGCGTCGTGGAGGGCGTCGTGTTGCAGCCTGCGGTTGGCCGTCTCCAGCTCGCGGTTGAGCCCCGCCAGCTCTCCAGGGCCTGCTTGCAGTCGGTGATGTCCAGGCCGTAGCCGGTGGCGAGGTCCAGCTCCCCCCGCCGCCGAGGACACCGGGTTCAGGCAGCGCAGCATGGGCCGAACGCGGCCGTCCGGCAGGGTGAACTGCTCCCCTCACAGAAGATCGGCCCCCGCTGCCGCACCGCCGCCTGGAACCGCTCGCGGCGGTTCTGCGCCAGGGTGGGCGAAAACCCGCGGTGGGCGCAGTATTCAAAGTCGTCCCGGCCGATCACCCAGGCGCGAATCTCGTCGTTGGCGATGGCGCTGGGGTTGCAAAACAGGTAGCGCTGCTGGCGGTCGAACACGGCGAGCGGGGCGGGCACCGCGTTCAGGACCGTCTCGTACGAGCGGTCACGCTCCTCCAGCGCCTCGGTCTTTCGCTGACGCTCGGTGATGTCCGTGCAGGCGAGGATGCACCCCCCAATCCCGCCGTCCTCGCCCCGTGACGGGTACAGGTGCGCGAGCATGAGGCGCGCCGAGCCGTCCGGGAGGCGGACCTCCAAGTCGATGCCCTCCAGCACCTCGCCCCCCAGGACCCGGTCGGTCCACTCGGCCAGCCGCGCCGCCTGCGCCGGGGGACACAGGGACCCGGCGAGTCCCCGACCGCCCGGTGGTGCCAGGAGGCCAGCGTCTCGGCGGGGAGCTCGGGGCGTCCAGCGCGGCCAGAAAGGCGCGCCACTCCCCGGCGCCGGGGGGCGAACCCGCGCTCAGCCCCAGGCGGCCAAGGTGGCGTTGAACCTCGGTCGGCACGAGTCAGGCTAGGCCAGGGGCTCTTACACCGCGCTTGCGGGCAGCGTCGGGCGGGGGGAAGGTCAATGGCGCTCCCCCTCCCGCCCGGCTCAGCGGTGGGGGCGGCCCCCGGAGGGGAGGTGGAACTCGGCCCGCCGTCGGCGTCCTGTCCCCCCCGCCGAGAAGCTCGCCATCCCGCGCCCACAGCGCCCTCTCTGCATCGTCCTGTTCGGCCCACTCACGGCGCGCCGCCCGCCCGTCCCGGTGCAGCCGAGAAGGTGGCGACGACGGGGGCGTGGTCCGAGGGCCGCTCGTGCCGCCGGGGCTCCGGGTCCACCGTGCAGGCCCGGCACTCGGCCGCCAGCGTCGCCGACACGAGGATGTGGTCGATCCTCAACCCCCAGTTGCGGGCAAAGGCCAGCCGCCCGTAGTTCCACCAGCTAAACACCCGCTCAGGCTGCTCGAACAGCCGGAAGGCGTCGTGCAGCCCCAGGCCCAGCAGGGCGCGGAAGGCCTCCCGCTCGGGTTCACTCACGAGGACCTGTCCCTCCCAGCGCCCCGGGCTGTGGACATCCCGGTCCTCGGGCGCGACGTTGAAGTCGCCGACCACCGCCAGCCGCTCATGGGCGCCCAGTTCACCGCGCAGCCACTCGCGCACGGCGGCCAGCCACTCCAGCTTGTAGGCGTACTTGGGCGAGCCGACCTCCTGCCCGTTGGGCACGTACAGGCAGACCACCCGGACTCCGCCCACCGTCGCCGCGATCACCCGGCGCTGCTCGTCCTCCAGGCCCGGCACGCCGACCTGCACGTCCCCCGGCGGCAGCCGGGAGAGGAGCGCGACCCCGTTGTAGGTCTTCTGGCCCGAGAACGCCGCCGAGTAGCCCAGCGCCTCAAAGTCAGCGGCGGGAAAGCGGTGGTCCTCCAGCTTGGTCTCCTGGAGGGCCAGCACGTCGGGACCCTGGCCCTCCAGCCAGGCGAGCACCTGCGGCAGGCGCACGTTCAGGGAGTTGACGTTCCAGGTGGCGACCTTCACCGGAACCCGCCGGGAAGGTGTGCGGAAATGGGGGCGGTCAGCATGGGGGGATGATGGCACGGCCCCCTCACCTGGCCTCCCCCAGCACCGTGAGTCGCGTCAGCCACCAGTCCTCCCCCGCCCGCCCCAGCGTGGCGATTCCACCCGGCCTTATCTCCGCCGCCCGCAGGCCCACGGTGAGGCGCAGGGCGGCCAGGATCACGCCCGCGTGGGTGAAGGCGGCCACCTCAGCCGTGCCAGGAAGGCTGTTCAACCAGGTGTCAATGCGTGCGTGAAAGCCGCGCCCCGTCTCTCCCCCGGGTGGCCCCAGGTTTGCGCCCGGGTCGGCCAGACCGTCGATCCAACCCCGCGGCGCCTCCCCGAACTCCGCCTCCAGCTCGGACCAGGTGCGGCCCGCCATGACCCCGAACCGCGCCTCCGTGAGGGCGGGGATGGGGATGGCCTGCGGGAATCCGGCCAGCGCGGCGGTTTGCCGGGCACGGAGGCTGGGGGAGGTGAGGGCGAGGACCCCCGGGGGCAGACGGAGGGAGGCGGCCAGCGTTCGGCCTAGCTCTGAGAGCGGCGCGTCCTCCCCCTCACGCGGGTAGCGCCGCTCGGCGTTGGGCGGGGTGGGCCGCGTGGCGAACGAGGTGCAGGGTCAGCACGGTGGGCGGCCCCAGGCGAAGGCACCCAGCGCCAGGAGTTCCCCCGTCACGATCAGCAGCCCGTACACGTCCCCGCTCAGCCCGCCCCCCAGCCGGGAGGCCGCGAACCGGGCGGCGAGCAGCACCCCGGCGAGGGCGGCGAGCGCGGCCACCCACGCCCCCGGCAGCAGCAGGGCGGGCAGGGCGAGGAGGAGGGCGGCGCCCCAGCGCCCCTCGCGCGAGCGGGCCCCCAGCGACTCCTCCCGCGCCGCCGGGTAGAGGTTCATGGGCACGAGGACGAGCAGCCGCGCGACCACCGCCGCGACGAGGGGGGCGAAGGCGGGCAGCCCCGCCCCGAGCAGGCTCCAGAGAATGAGCAGTGCCAGCACGCCCGTCGCCAGCCCGAAGGCCCCCACATGCACGTCGCGCAGGATCTCCAGCCGCCGCGCCGGGCTCTTCACGGCGAAGAGGGCGTCCGCGCTGTCCACCAGTCCGTCGAAGTGCAGCATCCCCGTGACGGCCAGCCACGCGCCCACCGCGAGGGCCGCCCGCACTCCATCCGGCAGGGGGAGGGGGAGCCACAGGCTGAACGCGACGAGCCCGCCCACCGCGTACCCCGCCAGCGGGTAGTAGGCGCTCGCCCGCGCGAAATCCCCCGCCCGCACCTCCCCGACGTGGGGCAGCGGCAGGGTGGTCAGGAACGTGAGGGCGAGGTGCGCGGCGTCCAGTTGCCGTCGCCAGCGGGGGCGGGGGTCGGTCACACCCCGGATGGTCGCACAGATGGCGGGAGGTCCGGCCTACCGCCCGGGGCGCCCCTCCCCATGCACCTGCACCTGCGCGGCCACGCCCAGCGCCAGCGTGAGGAGCTGCTCCCCCGGCAGGATGACCGTGAGCGTGCCGAGCGCGGCGTCCACCCGGCGCAGCGTGACGACTACCCCGGGCGTCAGGCCCGCCGTCACCAGCGCCCGCAGGCCCGCGGCGTCGGTATCCGGGACGCGGGACACGGTCGCCCCTTCCCCCGGCGCGAGCTGCGTCAGGCGGCGCTCGGCCCGGGACGGCACCTCGCCCGCGAGCGTCGGGATGGGGTCGCCGTGCGGGTCGTGGGTGGGGTCCCCCAGCCAGGCGGCGATGCGCGCCTCCAGCCGCTCGGAAAGGGCGTGTTCCAGCCGCTCGGCCTCCTCGTGGACCTCGTCGAGGGGCACGCCCAGTGCCCGGTGCAGGAAGAGTTCGAGGAGGCGGTGGTGGCGCAGCACCTCCAGCGCGACCCTTTGGCCCTCGGCGGTCAGGCTGGCCCCCTGGTACGGCGCGTGCGCCACCAGCCCCTGCTCGCTGAGCTTGCGCAGCATCCCGGTCGCGCTCGCGGGCACCACCCCCAGCGCGTCGGCGAGCGCCTGCGTGTTCACCTTGCCGCGCTGCCCCAGCAGGTACAGATGCTTGAGGTAGTCCTCGGCGGAGGGGGAGAGCACGCGGGCCGTCATAAGCTTATTTTAGGCGGAACGAAAAGAGGGCGGGCAAGCCGGAGGTGAGGCAGTTTGTGATGGCGGGCGGCCAGGATCGCCGCACGGCCGCGGGGTGGGCACGGCGACCCCTCTGCGGCGCAGACCCGCGGGCCACCTCCCCTGGGGGAGGCAACAACCTCCGGTTCCTGGAGGGCCGGGGCCGTCCCTGGCCCCCCAACACCCCCTCCAGCGTCCTCTCCCCGGGCTGGCAGGACCCTCCGGCGAGGGCTTTGCCGTCCCCCCACCGTCCATCCAGTCCGCGCGGAACTTTTTCGAAAGTCCCGGCCTCCTACCCTGTGAGGCAGCCTTGGACGACCTGACGGACGAGCAACTCGTGCCCCTCGCCGCGCATCCCGGGCCGCGGCGGGAGGCGGCGTTCGAGACGCTGGTGCGGCGCCACGCCGGGCGGGTTCACCGCGTGGCGGCGGGGACGGTCGGGCCGGGGGCGGCCGACGACGTGGTGCAGGAGGTGTTTATCAGCGTGTACCGGCATCTCCCGGGCTTTCGGGGACAGGCGCAGTTCACGACCTGGCTGCACCGGGTCACCCTGAACGCCTGTCACAAGGCGCTCGCGGCACGCAGCCACCTGCCGCTGGAGGAGGCCCCCGAACCCGCCGCTCCCCACAGCCCCGTCCGGGCGGGGGAACAGGCCGACCTGCGCGCCCGCCTCGCCTGGGCCATGCGCCAGCTTCCGCCCGAGCAGCGCGACGCCGTGACCCTGCGCGAACTCTCGGGCCTGGACTACGCCGAGATCGCCGGGGTCCTGGGCGTCGAGCTGGGCACCGTCAAAAGCCGCATCAACCGGGGGCGCGCGGCGCTGCGGGCCCTGCTGACCGGAATCGGAGTCACCCCATGAACGATCACGAACTGGACACCCTCTTCGCCCAGGCCCGGCAAGAGACGCCCGAGGACGCGGGGGCCGCCGAACGGTTCCTCGCCCGGCACCGGGCGGAAGGGGCCCAGGCGAGCCCGGCCATCCTCCCCCGGCGGCACGCCCACCCCTTGCGCTGGCCGCTCCTCATCGGCTGCGGCGCCCTGCTCACCGGCGCGTTCGTGTTGCGCCCCGCACCGGCGCTCCCCGCCAGCGCTGCCTACGATGCCTACCAGGCGGCCCTGGGCGACGGCTGGTAAGTCGTCTCCGGCCAAAAGAAAACCCCCGCCGCAGCGGGGGCAAAAAGTTCTTTTGGATTCGTTCAGGCGGCGAGTTCGGCCTGAATCACTTCGAGCAGGCGCCCGCCCGACAGTTGCCGGACGATCTGGCCGCGCAGCGCGTTCGCATTCTCCAGACCCAGCTCCTGGACCAGCCGGACGAAGTCGATTTCCTGGTAGTGACGCTCGGTGTCGGCCTGCGCGTAGAAGAAGTAGGAGACGATCTCCTCCAACGTCAGTTGGGACATGCCATTAAGGTACTCTTCATTTCTGACAGATGCCTTAATCGTTGAACATTTCGCGTTGAGGAGTCACAGCCCCTTCTCCCAGGTCACCCACATCGCCTCCGCGACGTAGCCCAGGCGGGTATTCACGCGCAGCATGGGGAGGTTCAGGACGGTGCCTCCCGTTCCCGCGTGGGTATACCCCGCGCCCCGCGCCCAGGCCAGCGCCGACGCCTTGACGAGGGTGGCGAGGCCGCGCGAGCGGTGGGCGGGGTGGGTGACCGTCTGTTCGCTCTCCACCTCGTGGCCCCGGGGCGTCAGCCGGGTGCAGGCGACGATCCCGCCGCGGTGGCGGGCTACGAACGTAACCTCCTCCCGCTGGACCATGTCCCGCAGTTCGGTACGGGTCAGGGGATCAGGGGTCGTCGTGGGGTTGCGGGGCGCGTCCCGGACGCCCACCTCGTACAGCGCGTGCAGGGCGTCCCAATCCGCCTCCGTGGCGTCCGGGCTCAGCCGCTCGACCTCGTAGCCTTGCAGGTAGAGCCGTTCCTCCAACGGGCGGACGCGCCCAAAGTCGAACCCGCTCAGGTCCAGATGTGCCCCCCACGACTGCCAGGCGTTGCGAAAGCCCGCCGCGTGGAAGAAGCCCATCTTCTCGGGCCAGTCCTCGCGCGTCACCCCCAGGAGGCGGGTGAAGCGGCCCGGAAGCTGCGACAGGGCCGCCAGGTACAACGCCGAGAAAACTGTTCCGTCCCCCGCCAGGTCGAGCCGCAGGGCATCCGGGGTGGCCGGGCCGAAGGGGCCGAGGTGCAGGGTCGCCACAACTTCGCCACCACGTTCGGCGACGAGGCGCAGCCGCCGGGGATCAGCACTCTCGCGGAACTGCTCTGGGGTGTAGGTCCAGTGTCCCCGCACGCCCTCCGTCACCAGCCGCGCCACCACGGGGGCATCGGCTTTTTGAAAGGGGCGCAGGACCAGGGCCATCTCCGTCGGGGCTGGGGCAAAGCCATTCATGCGGTCATGGTGGGACAGGGCGGGGCTGAAACGCGAATCCGGGAGGTACGCCAGATGGCGGAGGGATGCATATACGCCCCCTCCCCCCGGCCTGACTTCGTAGTCCCCGTCCCCTCCGCCATACACTCCAACTCATACTCAGGTCACATTCACATACTGGCTTGACAGAATTACGCCCATTCCGTATTCTGTTCTTACCGGAATGGAAGCGCCGCGGAGTGCTTGTTGCCCAGCCCGGAGGGAGCCGAGAGCCCCCAACCTTTTCTTCAGACCATGCCCCTGCCTGTTTCCGGTGGGGGCATGTGCCTTTGGGGAGATTTGTCTGGTCTGGGAGTGAAGACAGACCGAAAGGGTCTCTTTGGTGTGGGGATTACACTGGCCGCATGACCGCGATAGAGCAGCAACAGAGCGTGGACCAGCTCAGCGTGAACACCATCCGCACGCTGTCCATCGATGCCGTGCAGCAGGCCAACAGCGGGCACCCCGGCGCGCCGCTGGGAGCCGCCCCGATGGCCTACGTGCTGTGGCAGCGCTTTCTGCGTCACAACCCGAAAAATCCCGAGTGGGCCGGGCGTGACCGCTTCGTGCTGTCGGCGGGGCACGCCTCCATGCTGATCTACTCGCTGCTGCACCTGACCGGGTACGACATGCCGCTTGACGACCTCAAGCGCTTTCGCCAGTGGGGCAGCAAGACGCCGGGCCACCCCGAGTTCTTCCACACCAAGGGGCTGGACGCCACGACGGGACCGCTCGGTCAGGGCGCGGCGATGACCGTCGGCATGGCGATGGCCGAACACCACCTCGCCGCCCGCTACAACCGCGAGGGCTTTCCGGTCTTCGACAACTACGTGTACTCCATCCTGGGCGACGGCGACCTTCAGGAGGGCGTGAACCACGAGTCGGCGGCGCTCGCCGGGCACCTCCGCTTAGGCAAGCTAATCTGGCTCCACGACGACAACTCGGTGCAGCTCGACACCGCCACCGACAAGGCCGAGTCGGAGGACACCGCCGAGCGTTACCGCGCCTACGGCTGGGAGGTGCTGCGCGTCGAGGACGGCAACAACCTGGGCGAGATCGAGGCGGCGATCCGGCAGGCGCGCGAGAACCTGGACCAGCCCACCCTGATCCAGGTCCGCACCATCATCGGCTTCGGCAGCCCCCGGGCGGGCACGAGCAAGGCGCACGGCGAGCCGCTGGGCGCGGAGGGCGTGGCCGCGACCAAGGCTGCGTTGGGCTGGACCTACCCCCCCTTCACGGTGCCCGACGAGGTGCGCCAGCACATGGACGCGACTGGGCGCGGCGCCGGGTACGAGGCCGAGTGGCAGGCCATGTTTGGCCGCTACCGGGAGGCGTACCCCGACCTCGCCGCCGAGGTCATGGCCCTGCTGAAGCGCGAGTTGCCCGGGAACCTGGAAGCCGCCCTCCCCACCTTCGAGCCCGGCGGCAAGGGCATCGCCACCCGCAACGCGAGCGGGGAGGTCATCAACGCGCTGGCGAAGGTCGTGCCTGGCCTGCTCGGCGGCAGCGCCGACCTCAGCGGCAGCACGAAGACCACGATCAAGGACGGCGGCGAGCTGATGCCCGGCCACTACGAGGGCCGCAACATCTACTTCGGCGTGCGCGAGTTCGGGATGGCCGCCGCCGGGAACGGCCTCGCGCTGTACGGCGGCCCACGTCCCCTCGTGG
The DNA here is from genome assembly GCF_002897375.1 of Deinococcus aerius. NCBI lineage: Bacteria > Thermotogati > Deinococcota > Deinococci > Deinococcales > Deinococcaceae > Deinococcus > Deinococcus aerius. Next base: position 97,381 of record NZ_BFAG01000016.1, read on the forward strand.
GCACCTTCCTGGTTTTCGCCGATTACCTCAAGCCCGCCTTCCGCCTCTCGGCGATCCAGATGCAGCCCGTCACCTACGTGCTGACCCACGACTCCATCGGCCTGGGCGAGGACGGCCCCACCCACCAGCCCATCGAGCAGCTCGCCATGCTGCGCGCGGTTCCGAATGCCCGCGTCATCCGCCCCGCCGACGCGAACGAGACGGCGGCGGCGTGGCTGATGGCCCTGGAACACGGCACCGGCCCCACGGCGCTGGCGCTGTCCCGCCAGGACCTCCCCGTGCTGCCCCGCAACATCGAGGGCGTGAAGAAGGGGGCCTACGTCGCCCGGGATGCCGAGAACCCCCGGGTCATCCTGATCGCCTCGGGCTCGGAGGTCAGCCTGGCCCTCGACGCGGCCGAAGCGCTCGCCGGGGAGGGGGTCGCCGCCCGCGTCGTCTCCATGCCCTGCATGGAAGTTTTCCGCGAGCAGGAGAAGACCTACCGCGACTCGGTGCTCACCCCCGGCGTGAAGCGGGTGGCCATCGAGGCCGCGGCCAAGCAGCCCTGGTACGAGTGGGTCGGCTCGGACGGCGCCGTGATCGGCATGGAGACCTTCGGCGCCTCCGCCCCCGCGAAGGTGCTGTTCGAGAAGTTCGGCTTCAGCGTGCCGCACGTGGCCGAGGTGGTGCGGGGCGTTCTCGGCCAGTAGCGAGGGGGTGAGGAGGGCCCGCTTTCCCGGTGGAGGCGGGTCCTCCTGCTCTTTCAGCCGAGGTCGTATAAAGGCCGAGTTGTGCTGGATGTTCGGACACCTTCACAAGCCGTGGCCGGCCTTCACCCCTCCTCAAAGATGTGATCCGGTCGGCCTTACCGCCGGGGTCCGGGTGTGAGATTGACGACCATGACGAACCGATCCCAGGACCAGGACCAGCCCACCTCTGCCCCCACCGAGAGCTTCCCCCAGAAGGCCCCCGGCCAGACCCAGGAGGACCAGCCGGGCCACGAGTCGCAGATGACGCTGGAGCCCATCACCATCCGCGACGACTACCGGGGCAGCGGCAAACTGGAGGGCAAGGTGGCCCTGATTACCGGCGGGGACAGCGGTATTGGCCGCGCGGTCGCCGTGCATTTCGCCCGGGAAGGTGCCGACGTTGCCATCGTCTACCTCGACGAGCACGAGGACGCCCAGGCGACCGTGGGGATGGTGGAGGGCGAGGGCCGCCGCGCGCTTGCCATCGCCGGAGACATCGGTGACCCGCAGTTTTGCCAGCAGGCCGTGCAGCGGACGGTTCAGGAACTCGGGGGGCTCGACATCTTAGTCAACAATGCCGCCGAACAGCACCCGCAGGAGAGCATTACCGACATCACGCCCGAGCAACTGGAGCGCACCTTCCGCACGAACATCTTCGCCATGTTCTACCTGACGCAGGCGGCGCTGCCCCACCTGAAAAAGGGCTCGGCGATCATCAACACCACGAGCGTGACCGCGTACAAGGGCAGCCCGCAACTGCTCGACTACTCCTCGACGAAGGGCGCCATCGTGGCCTTTACCCGCAGCCTCAGCCAGAGCCTCGCCGAGCAGGGCATCCGGGTGAACGCCGTCGCCCCCGGCCCGATCTGGACCCCGCTGATCCCCTCCACATTCCCGCAGGAGAAGGTCGAGAGTTTCGGCCAGGACGTGCCGTTGAAGCGCCCCGGCCAGCCCGCCGAAGTTGCGCCCGCCTACGTGTTCCTGGCCTCCGAGGACGGCTCCTTCATGGCCGGTCAGGTGCTGCACCCCAACGGCGGCGAGGTCGTGAACGGGTAGGCCGGCGTTTTCCCAGCAGCCCCGACAAACGGGACGCCCGGGCGGTTGCTCAGGCGTCCCGTCCCAGTTCGCTGCTTAATTCCCGATGAGACAAACCTCGGTCACGTACCGGTCGACGGGATCGAGGTACGCCGTGATGAAACGGTCCCCCGAGTAGTAGGTCTTTTTCAGGAAGCCCTGCCCGTCCCCGGCATCCCCGAAGTCCACGTAAGTCTGATCGCTGCCCAGGGGCGCCTGAAAGCCGTTCTGGTTGATGGCGGTCTGCACGATGTCCTTGACCAGAAAGGCGGGCAGGTTCAGCCGGTACGGGCGGTAGAAGGTGGCCTTTTCGGGCGAGTAGACCCGCAGGGCGTTGCAGATATTGGTGGCCTTTACCTCGTAGGGTCCCAGGTTCCCCGCCCACGTCTGCGCCGACCCCGGGGAAACGAGGGCCAGCAGGGCAAGAGTCAGAAGTCTTTTCATGTCGTCCTTTCGGGCCAGCCACGTTCCGTGCCCTTCAAGAGGATGACCCCGGAGGGTTCCAGGGTCAGGGATTTGTCTGTTTGTGGAAGGACGGGACTCAGGAACTCGCCCCGAGATGAGTCTTTTCCCACTCGTAGAACTCGGGCTTGTAGAACTCCAGCCGCACCTTCTTATATTCCTTTGTCGAGTACAGGATGGCGTGGTCAATCCCCCGGGCCACCTCACGCTCAATGGCGCCGATCTTGCCGAAGGCTTCTTCCTTGCTCCGCCCGTGGACCATCGTGAAGATGGTGTAGGGCCACTCGGGGTAGGTGGGGCGCAGGTAGCAGTGCGAGACCGCCTTGAACTCGGCCATGCGGCGGCCCACCTCGGCGACCTGCTCCTGGGGCACGGCCCAGACGCCCATCGCGTTGAAGGTGAAGCCCGCCTTCTGGTGGCGAAAGACGGCGGACACGCGGCGCAGGGCCCCCGCCGCCTTCATCCGCTCGGCATGGGCGGCGAGTTCGTCGATGCTCAGGCCCAGGGCGGCGCAGGCGTCCGCGTAGGGCTCCTCGGTCACCGGCAGGTCCTTCTGGAATTCCAGCACGAAGGCGCGGTCGAGGTCCGAGACCTGATAGCCGAGGTTGCGGTCGGCGTTGGTGTACTGCGGGGCGGCCTTGGCGTTCCAGTCCTCCTTGCCGCTCATGTCGAACTCGACGCCGATCTTGAAGAGGTGCAGGGTGGGCATCAGGCGGGTGACCCTCGCGCCGCTCAGCTCGTGGAGCTTCTGGACATGCGCCTCCAGGTCGCTCTCGGGCGGCACGGCGATGGTGTACCAGAGGTTGAAGCTGTGGTTGCGCTTGTAGTTGTGGCTCACGCCGGGATGCCCGTTCACGACCTCCGCCCCGGCGTCAAGCTGATCCTCGCCATACACGGCGGCGACCAGGCTCGATTTGTACCCCAGGGTGCGGGTGTCGAAAATCGCGCTGACCTGCCGCAGCACGCCCTCCGCCTTCACCTCGCGCAAAATCTCCAGGGCCTCTTGCTCGGTCAGCCCGACCTCCTCGGCGATCACCTGGTAAGGACGCCGAACGATGGGGATGTCGCGCTGGATGCGGTTGAGCAGTTGCTCACGCGGGGTAACCTGCGTGGGCGTGGGGGCGGGGGCAGTCATGGCCCCACGATACGCCCGCTCCCGGCGGCAGAACGTCCCCGAACGAACGGTCAGGAGAAGCGGTGGGCAGTCCGGGCCGCCCCGGAGGAGCGTTCTCCCGGTTCCGCCAAAACTGGGGGCGAAGTGACGTGGGAATCCGAACGATCAACAGCCTCCCCTAAACCCAAAGGGCACCGCTGACCGCTGATAGCTCTTCCCGGCCCAAGGAGCCACAATGCACCCATGGTCACCGCAATCGTGATGGTGCAGGCAGAGAGGCAGCGCATTCAGGAGACGGCGGAGGCGCTCGCGGGCGTGCCCAGCGTGCGTGAGGTGTACTCCGTGACGGGCGAGTGGGACATCGTCGCCGTGCTGCGGCTCACGCGCTACGAGGATCTGGACGACGTGGTGACCGGTCACCTGCGGAAGGTCGAGGGCATTGTGCGCACCCAGACCATGCTCGCCTTTCGCACCTACAGTGAATCGCTGCTGGATCAGGGCTTCGGGGTGGGCCTCGACGAGAGCCAGCCGTCCTGAGTACACGAAACGGCCCGGGGACCAAAGGCGCCCGGCGTTCCCCTAACAAACCCGCGAAGGGTAGCTTGAGAAAGGCCGGACGGCACACCTTGGCGGCTTGGGACAGGGGGCCGGGTGCAGCGCGTCAGCCGAAAGATGGACGTGCGCGAGCATATTGAAAAGCCTTGCAGAGAGGCGCAAGCTTGAGCGCGGCCAGATGTGGTTGATCCTTGCCTTTACAAATGGGCCACGCGGGATTCATACTGGCTGGGCGGAGGAATACAGATGGCTTATAAGAAACTCAGCGAACAGCTTCAGGAACTCGACAACCCCCAGCGCAGTGATGCATTCGTCAAGGCGTTCCGTGAAGCGGTTCGTGAGGGAAAGATCGAGGCGACGTATCTGCCCGAACGTTTTACGCTGCCCAAGCAGTTCAGCCGCCGCGGCGCGGAGGGCACCTACCAGCGCGACTCGCGCGAGATGCTGTTTGAAGTGACGCCCGCCTTTGAGAAGTGGTTTAACCAGACCAATGCGGAACTCACCGCCACCGCGCGCAGCCGGGGCGGTCAACCCAAGGCCACTGCCGAGAACATCGAGGCGGGCCTCGTGGATTTCAAGGCGCTGGCCGAAGAGACCCGCAAGAAGATGCAGGCCAGCTTTGAAAAGGGCCAGGCGCTGGGCAAGAGCCGCAGCCAGAGCAGCGGCGGCAAGAAGAGCAGCGGGGGCCGCGGCCGGGTCAAGGGCAAGTAACCCGCCGGGCCGGGCGCGGGGCAGGGAAGGGCAAAGGTGTCCCCCTGCCCCGCGCCCGCGTCGCCGGGCCGTATGCTGTCACGAATGATGGTCGCCGTGCCTGACTCTGGTTCCCAAACGAGTTCCACTCCCCCTGCGCCCCGCCGCGGCCTCCTGATCGTGATGACGGGCGCCTCGGGCGTCGGCAAGGGCACCCTGCGCGAGCGGTGGCTCTCGGGGCAGGACGTGTTCTACTCGACCTCCTGGACCACCCGGGGGGCCCGGCCCGGCGAGCGCGACGGGGTGGACTACGTGTTCGTGACGCCGGAGGTCTTTCTGGAAAAGGCCCGCCGGAACGGCTTTCTGGAACACGCCCAGTTCGTCGGCAACCACTACGGCACGCCCATTGAACCCATCGAGGCCGCCCTCGCCCGCGGGCAGGACGTGGTGCTGGAGATCGAGGTCGAGGGCGCGATGCAGGTCAAGGACCGCGTGGGCGAGGAGGCCGTGCTCGTATTCATCATGCCGCCCAGCCTCACCGAGCTGCGCCGCCGCCTGACGGGCCGGGCCACCGAGACTCCCGAGCGCATCGAGAAACGGCTCGCCCGCGCCCGGGACGAGATCATGCAGGCCCACGCCTTCCGCTACGTCGTCGTGAACGATGATCTGGACCGCGCCGTGTGCGAGTTGCAGGCCGTCCAGCGGGCCGAGCACGCCCGCCAGCGCCCCGAGGACGAGTGGACCGACGAGGACCGCGCCGCCATGCGCCTCGCCGAGACCGTGCGGAGTACGGCCCTCACGCGCGAGGACCTGAGGCGCGTGGTCGAGAGCTAGGGGTATTCCATGCCACTCGAACTCGTTCAGGGGGACATCGGACAGGAGCGGACCTGCGCGGTCGTGACCGCCGCGAACAGGGAGCTGATGGGCGGCGGCGGGGTGGACGGCGTCATTCACCGCGCCGCGGGGCCGGAACTGCTGCGCGCCATCCGGGCCATCGGCGGCACTCCGACGGGCACGGCGGTGATCACCCCCGCCTTCCGGCTGGAGGCCCAGGGCGTCCGCTTCGTGATTCACGCGGTCGGCCCGATCTGGCGCGGCGGCGGGCAGGGCGAGGCCGAGTTGCTGGCCGGGGTCTACCGGGAGAGCCTGCGGCTGGCCGTGGAGCAGGGGTGCGACTCGGTCGCCTTCCCCGCGATCAGCACCGGGGTATACGGCTACCCGCTCGCGGAAGCGGCGGAGGTCGCCCTGCGAACCATCCGGGATTTTCTGGCAGGCCACCCGGACCTCACCGTCCGTGTGGTGCTGCATGGCTCGGGACCGCTGAATGTTTTTCAAAGGGTGCTGAGCACGCTGGAACAAGACGGGGCTTGAACACAAGGAAGCCCTATCTCCAACACCTGGCTGGGCTGACGAATTGAGCGTGGTTTGGTGTCAGCCAGCTTCAGGGAATGGAGGGCACTTCATAACTCCTGCCCAACCCGAGTGCATAAATTGACTTCCCCTGCATCCCACGGTATCTTCTCCCTATCACCGCCCGGAGAGGCGGCTTTTTTTATCCCCCAACGCGTCCGCCAGCTGGCCCATGCCCCACCCTCAGTCCTCCGGTAGCCTGCCGCATGGCGCCCCATTTCGTCCGCCCACCCCGTCTGCTGCCCGGCTCGCGCGTGGCGGCCCTCAGCCTGTCGAGCGGCTTCGTGACGGAGGTGATGGGCCGCTACCACGCCGGGGTCCGGCAGGTCGCCGGGACGTTCGGCTGGGAGGTCGTGCCCGCCCCGAACGCCCTGCGCGGGCCTGAGTACCTGGACCGGAACCCACAGGCCCGCGCCGACGACCTGCACTGGGCGCTGGGGAACCCGGAAATCCACGGCCTGGTGAGCATTATCGGCGGGGACGACAGCGTGCGGCTGCTCCCCTTTCTCGACCCGGGGATGATCCGCGCCCATCCCAAGGTGTTCCTGGGCTTCAGCGACGCCACCGTCACCCTGACCCAGTTCCTGCGGGCGGGCGTGATGGCCTACCACGGGCCTGCCCTGCTCACCGACCTCGCGGAGAACGGCGGCATCCACCCCTTCGTGGCCGAGGGGGTGCGGCGGGCGGTGGTGGACGAGCCGCGGCCCTTCGACCTGCGGCCCGCCCCCGGGTGGACCGAGTTCCGGCAGGACTGGGCCGACGAGACGCTCCAGGAGGTTCCCCGCCCCTTCCAGCCCGGGGACGGCTGGGTGTGGCTCCAGGGGGAGACGGCGGCCGAGGGGCACCTGATGGGCGGCTGCCTGGAGGTGCTCGACATGCTCAACGGCACCCCCGGCTGGCCCGGCCCCGACCTGTGGAACGGCGCCGTCCTCGCGCTGGAGACGAGCGAGGACGTGCCGCCGCCCGCCCAGGTGGGGTACTGGCTGCGGAACTACGCCGCTCAGGGCATCCTTCCGCGCGCCGCCGGGCTCCTCCTGGCCCGGCCCCGGGGGTATACGCCGGAGATGGCGGAGGCTCTCTACGCCTGGGTGCGGCGCGTGCTGGCCGAGTGCGGGCGACCGGAGATGCCGGTGGTCGCCAACCTGGACTTTGGACACACGAGCCCCCAGCTCACGCTGCCGCTGGGAGGTCAGGCCCGGCTTGACCCCGTCACCCGGCAGGTCACGGTGACGCCTTGAGGGTCAGCCGCCCGGTGGCCGGGGACGTCCACCACCGGGAAGGGGCCGTTATCATGTCGGGGTGCGGCTCCTGCTGCTGTCCGACATTCACGCGAACCAGACGGCGCTGGAGGCCGTGCTGGCTCACGCCGGGTCCCGGTCCTACGACGAGGTGGTTCATCTCGGCGACGCGCTGGGGTACGGCCCCCATCCCCGGCAGGTGCTGAACACGCTGCGCGAGCTCGACGCCGTGTGCCTGCTGGGCAACCACGAGCAGATGCTGCTGGAGGCCGTGGACGGGCGGCGGGTCCGGGCAGGCGGGGTGGTCGCCGACGCGCTGGCCTGGCAGCGGCTCCAGCTCTCCGAGCGGGACCTGGGCTGGGTGCGCGGCTGGCCCGATGGTCTGGAGGCGCCCGGGGTGGGCGCCCGCTATCGCCACGGCACCCCCGTCAGCCTGGACACCTACACCGACTCGGTGACCGCTGCCCGCGACGCCTTCGCGCGCTGGGGTGGCCGCCTGGGCTTCGTGGGGCACACGCACCTGCCCGCCGTGTACGCGACCCTGAACGCCCCGGTGGGGGAGTGGATCAAGCACCAGGCCTTTCCGCAGGGCGGGACTTACCTCGTGCCGCCGGGCGCCCGGGTGATCCTGAATCCCGGCAGCGTGGGCCAGCCACGCGACGGCAACCCGCAGGCCAGTTACGCCCTCTTCGACAGCACGCGCGGCCACTTCGAGGTCTTCCGGGTGTCCTACGACATCGGGCGGGCGCAGGAGGCGACGCTGGCGGCCGGGCTGCCCCCGGTGCTCGCGGCGCGGCTGGCGATCGGAAAGTAGGGTGGAGGTTGGGGTGTGGAGGCAGGGCGGCCCGGGCGTTCTCACCTCTGGTATGAATTGCGGCCCTTTCGTTCCCCTCCGGGAAAGCGCCGAAGGAGAACTTCATTTCGGAATCCGCACCCGTTCCTTCCTCCTCTGCTGCGCAGCGCCACGAGTCCGGTCGGGTTCCACAGGGGTGGCATCCCTGCTCAACCGGAACTCGTGTAACCTCCCCGAGGCGCCCATCCCCCTATGACTACCACCGTCCTCCTCCACGGCCCGCTGCTCGAACAGACGGGCGACTTCCGGGGTAATGCCCTGCTGCTCACCGGCCCGGCGCGGGTGGGCAAGCGCGACGTGGCGCTGGCGGTCGCCGCCCAGCACAACTGCTCGGGCACGCGCGGCATGTACGGGGAGGGCTGCGGGATATGCCCCTCCTGCCGGGCCTTCGCGGCGGGGGCGCACCCCGACCTCCTGATCGTCGAGCCCCGCGCCACCACCTCGACGGGCAAGGCCGCGCGGCGCAAGGTCATCCCCATCGGCGCGATCCTGGAGAACCGCGACAAGGGCCGCGAGTACGAGACGCACGTGTTCGAGTTCCTGGAGGTCCGGCCCACCTTCCGCCGCCGCGTCGTGGTGGTGGACGGCGCCGAGCATCTGGGGGCGGAGGCGGCGAACGCCCTCCTGAAGCTCGTGGAGGAGCCGCCGCACCGGGCGCTGTTCGTCTTCCTGGCCGAGGACGTGCGCGCCGTGATCCCCACCATTGTGAGCCGCAGCGCCCGCCTGAGCGTGACCCCCGCCCCCGACCGCGCCATCGAGCGCACCCTGACCCGGGCGGGCGAGGCGCCGGACGCCGAACTCGTCGCGTTCGCCGCCGGGCGGGCCGGGGTCCTGGCCGACCGGGAGGCCGTGCGCGCGGCCCTGACCGACGCCGCCGAGTTCACCCACGCGCTGAATACCGGCCTGCTGAGTGCGCTGGAGGCCGCCGAGCGGCTGGAGAAGCGCTGGAACGCCGACTGGCACCCCGAGGCGCTGCGCTTCACCTGGCGCACCCTCTCGGCCCACGAGCGCGCCCGCGCCGACGCCGCCCTGGAGGCCCTGCAAACCGCGCTGGAGGCCTACGCCAGCCCCAGCCTGAGCTTCCAGGTCTTCGTCCTGAATCTGCGGGAGGCGCTGGGGGAGGGGTGAGGGGGATTGCTCTCATGGTGGTCCGTGAGATTGAACATCTCCCGCGTCTGCTGAAGGGTGACCACGTTGGCGACGACGCCGGTGGTGCCGTCCGCCTGCTTGATCTTATCCCCCACCTTGAGGTGCCCGGCGCCGACCCAGTGCTCGTTCAGGTTCTCGTGGCCGACGGGCTTTGGTCAGTTCCCACCGTCAGACCACTCCTTGACGTAGAAGGGGTGTTTGCCCCATCTTCCGCCCTACACTCCTCCCCATGACGAGGGCGAGACAACACGGCGCCGCGCGGGTATGGACCCTCCCGACCGGGCCACTTCAGGAGAACGCGGTGCTGGTGGCGGGGCAAGGTGGGGAGGGCTTTCTCTTCGATCCAGGTGACGACGCGGAACGGGTGTTGGCGCTCGTGCGCGATGCGGGCGTGACGGTGCGGGGCATTCTGCTCACCCACGCGCATTTCGACCACATCGGGGCGGTGCAGCCGGTGCGGGAGGCGCTGGGTGTGCCGGTGTACCTCCACCCCGCCGACCTGCCGCTCTACCGGATGGGGGCGGCGTCGGCGGCCCGCTGGAACCTGCCCTTCGTCCAGCCGGAGGCACCTGAGCACGAGATCACGCAGGGGCAGACCTTCACGGCGGGCGACCTCACCCTGAAGGCGCGGGAGTTGCCGGGCCACGCGCCAGGACACGTCGTGTTCGTCGGGGACGGCTTCGTGGTGGTGGGGGACACCCTCTTCCAGGGGAGCATCGGGCGGACGGACCTGCCGGGCGGGAACCATCCCCAACTCATCGCGGGGATTGAGCGGGAGTTGCTGAGCTTGCCGGACGACACCGCCGTCTATCCCGGCCACGGCCCGTCCACCACCATTGGGGCCGAGCGGCGCACCAACCCCTTCCTGCGCTGACCCTCCCCATTCGGCCAGGAGGCGGCCCGGCAGGCGGGTGCGTTAAGGTCGGGCATGTTGCGGAACTACCGCCTCTGGTGGCACGCGCCCCGGGTCCACGAGCCGGGGGATCAGGCCCGGCGGGTGACCTGGCTGGAACTGTTCTACGACCTGGTGTTCGTGGTGGTGATCTCGCGGCTGGCGCACCACCTCGCGGCGCACCCGGACGCGCGCAGCCTGGGGGAATTCCTGCTGCTGTTCGTGCCGGTGTGGTGGGTATGGCTCAGCATCGCCTATTACAACGAGCGCTTCGAGACCTACGACCTGAGCTTCCGGGTCCTCACCCTCCTTCAGATGCTGGTGGTCGCCGCGATGGCCGCTAACGCCGAGTACGGGCTGGGGAAGACCGCCACCGGCTTCGCGCTCTCGTATGCGTCCGCGCGGCTGCTGATCGTGCTGATGTGGTGGCGGGCGGGGCGGCACAACCCGCGGGCGCGGCCCGTCACCGACCTGTACGTGCGGAACTTCAGTGTCTCGGTGGGGCTGTGGGGCATCGCCGCCTTTCTCACCGGCCCGGAGGCGCTGGCCCTCAAGGGGGCGGGCCTCCTGATCGACCTGTTCACGCCGCTGCTCACGCTGGCCGACCAGCGCCGGGCCTTTCCCGCCTCGGCGCGTAAACTGCCCGAACGCTTCGGGCTGTTCGTGATCATCGTGCTGGGCGAGAGCCTGGTGGGGGTCGTGAACGGGCTGGCCGACGTGCCGCGCCTGGACGCCGTGACGCTGCTGCGCTTCGTGCTGGGCTTTGGGCTCGGCTTCGGGCTGTGGTGGGTGTACTTCGACTTCATCGGTCGCCGCGAGCCGGATTCGCAGGACCGCTGGCGCTTTTTCGCCTGGTCGTACCTGCACCTGCCGCTGGTGATCGGCATCACGGTGGTCGGGGCGATGGTGCAGCATGCCGTCGCGCTGCGGGCGGACGTGCAGCCGGGGGTGCCCTGGCTGCTCGCCGGGGGCTTCGCCCTGTACTACGCCGCCTGCGCCGGGCTGGAGTTCACCCTGGAACCCGACGATCCCCCGCTTGTCCGCCTGGGGCCTATCGTCCGTCTGCGGCTGCTGACGGCGGGGGCCGCGCTCGCGCTGCCGCTGCTGCTGCACACGGTGTCGGGCCTGGTGCTGGGCCTGATCGCCCTGCACGGGGTGCACATGGTCGTGGGGCTGCGGGCCTGGTTCGCCAGCGGGAACGCGGGGCGGCCCGACGTGCATTAGCCTCCCGCGAAAAAGAGCGCCCAGGAAAAGGTCTGGCGTTGGTCTCAACCCGGGACAACGCTCCTGCGCCCCTTCCTCCTGGGCTGTTCCGACCCCCTCCCCTCGTGGGAGAAGGCCTGGCGCAGCCAGGGGTGAGGGCGCGCCCCATCAGCGCCGCTTCCAACGCTGGGACGGCCCGGAGAGAGGAGCCTGGGCCAGGGCACCCGTACGGGCTTTCTGCCTTCGCCGCCTTTCGCCGCAAGCCTGTGGAGTCCGCCCCCGGATGGGTCCCCCGTCCACCTTTCCTTCGACCGTCGGGTTTACGCTATGGCTATGTTTTCCCGCCGCAACCTCTGCGCCCCCCTCCTCCGCCCATGCCCGGTGTAAAGGGTGCACCGGGGGCCGCGCTCGATGCCCTCACCGATGTCAGTTACAGCACGAACACGGCGAACGCGCTGATCCACCTCTACCGCGCCGAGGTCGGCAAGATGACCGCCTACCGTCAGCGCCTGGACATGACGACCAACTGGTCGGTGGTGACGACGGCGGGCCTGGCCTCCTTCGCCCTGGGGAGCCCCAACAACAGCCACGCCACCTTCCTCTTCGCCATGTTCATGAACTACTTCTTCCTGCGGCTGGAGGCCCGGCGCTTCCGCATCTACGAGATCGCCCACCACCGGGTGCGGATCATGGAGCGCTTCTTCTACCCCGCCATGCTGGGTGACCGGGTGGACCCCGGCTGGCACCAACTGCTCCTCGCCGAACTGAGTAAACCTCGCAGCCCGATGAGCCGGCTGGACGCGCTGGGGTGGCGGCTGAACCGCAACTACCTGTGGATCTACACGGGCGTGCTGCTGGGGTGGTTCGCCAAGCTGGACATGGACCAGCCCAAGGGCTGGGTGCTGGAATTCCCGGACGCCCTGTCCCTGGCCGACATCGGGAGCTTTCCGGGGTGGCTGGTGTTTCTGGGCGTGTTCGTGTTCTACGGCTTCCTGATCGGGCTCGCCATCCGCGCGGCGCGCACCTACCCGCTCGAGGAGGGGTAAGAGGGGTGGGGCTGCCGACCCCTCCGCACCTGGTCCTCCCGCCAGAGCTGCACGCCCGCCAGCAGCAGGGCCTGCCCGGGCAGGCTCCACAGGTAGAGGTGCGGTCGGCGCAGCAACAGGCAGGCACCCAGGGCGAGGAGCTGGGTACTCAGGCCGAGGTTCACTGCGACCCGGTTGATGGCCCGGGGCGTGTAGGCGAAGTGGTCGGCAGAGGTCGGCCCTCCTCCAGTCACGGCGCGCAGCCGACGCTCGAATAACGCACCCAACACCCGCTCCTGCGGCGTGAAATACAGGCCGTAGACGAGCTTCAGGACGGAAAGGACGCGCGGATCGTCCCCGGCCTGTGCGGGAGGGTCGCGGAACACCTCGCCCCGCGCCGCCCGGTGGTCCCGTTCCCACAGGTAGTCCACGCTCAGGATCAGGCTTTGCAGCAGGGTGAGGGGGAGGCCCCAGCGCCCGGCCAGCCCGATCAGCACGGCGGCGTTGACGATCACGTCCCCCTCCGAGTCGAGGTAGCGGCCCGTCTCGGTCGTCTGCCCGGTTGCGCGGGCGAGCTGCCCGTCGAGGTTGTCGAGCAGGGTCTTGGTCTGGAGGAGCAGGGCGGGGGCTACCCGGTGCCCGCGCCGCAGCAGGACGCCCGTGAACACGCCCAGCGCCGTATGGGTCAGCACCACGTGGAGAGGGTTGACCCGGCGGCGGGCGAGCGGCGGCACCAGCCGTTCCGCCAGGGGCCGGAACACGCTCTCGGCCGCCCACTCGCGGGCGGGGCGGGCCTTGGCGTGCGTCACCCGGCTACCGTCGCCCGGCCCCGCCGCGCGGGGGACCCTTGCGGACGCCCGCGAAGCGGTTGCGCTCCCTGCGGCGCTCGGCGCTCGTGAGGCCCTTCTTGTTCGTGCGCGCTCCACTGGTCCGGCCCGGTCCTCCCCGCGCGGGAACGAAGGTGTCCACCGTCAGGAAGCGGAACAGCGGGATGTACAGCAGCAGCACGAAGATCAGGGTGCCCCACCACGTGTCCAGGTACGGCCCAAGCCCGAAGGCCCGCCCCACCGCCGAGAGGACCGTGGCGAGCACGGTGAAGAGCAGCACCCGCACGAGCAGCCGCAGCAGCTTGGGCCGCGTGAAGCCCGGCGTGGGGTCGGGCGTGACGAGCCAGCGCCAGAACCTCATGCGCCCGCCCCCTCGGCGGCGGGGCGGGCGGCGGCCCCCAGCGTCACCCGGTCGCGGAAGGCCGTCAGCTCCGGCCACTCGGTCTGCCCGGCGTCCACGTCGATCACGAGCGCGGGCTTGTGCGTTCCCCGCGCCAGGCGCTCCAGCACCCGGCGGTGCGCCCCGTCGCGGGCGGGCGCGGCGAGCAGGACGCCCCGCACGGCGCTCTTGCCCTCCAGCAGCCGCAGGGCGCCGAAGAGTTCCTTTTCGCCCGCCGGGGCCGTCTCCGCCCGCTCCATCCGCTCGCCCCGCGCCTCAACCTGCGAGGCGGGCAGGTCGGGGGAGTAGACGGGGTGCAGGCCCAATTCGTCGAGTGCCGCCCGCAGCCCGGCGCTCAGGTCCGGGTCGCCCAGCAGGGCGCGCGGGCCGATCACGGCGACCGTGGCGCGCGAGGCCCGGCTGAGCGTCGGCATCTCCTCACGCCCGCCCGCCGCCAGGGGTTTGACCCGCTCCAGGGCCAGCCGCACCCGGCCCGGGTTGCGGGTCAGCCCCTGGCCCAGCTCCAGCGCCGCCGCCGTCATCTCCGGCCCGCCGTCCGGCAGGGCGAGAAGCTGGGGCAGGCCGCTGATGCGCCGGGGCAGCAGCTCCGTCAGGGCCTCGCCCCAGGGGTCGTCGCGCACGGGGGCCGTCTGCGGAATCAGCACCGCATCCACCCGCCCGAGTTCAAGCACGCGCCCCAGCACGAGCTGCACCTGCACGGGTTCGCCCGGCAGGCTCGCCTGGCCCAGCGCCCACGCCTCCTGGGCGGGGAGGGCAGGCCGCACCACCTCCACCCCGAGTTCCTTGAGAAACGCCGCCCAGTACCGCGTGTAGCGGGCGCCCAGCACATCCAGCAGACCGACCTTCATTCCACGCAGTGTATAGGCCCGGCGGCCCGGGACAGGGGGACGCCACCCTTTCCCCTATCCTGCCGGGCATGACCCTCACCCTGCCCGAGTCCCTGCGCCGGGTGCTCCCCGCCGCCCGTTGGGAAAGCGTCACCCACGGCGAGAGCGGGGCGGGCGTGTGGCGCAGCCAGCGGTTCGTGGTGAAGGTGCAGGAACGCGGAGGGTCGCCCGTCAGTACCCTCCTCCAAGAGCGGGAGCGGCTGCGCTGGTTCCGGGGCCGGGTGCCCGTGCCCGCCGTGGTCGGCTACGAGGTGACGGACACGCACGAGTACCTCGCCATGACCCGCCTGCCCGGCATTCCCATGAGTGACCCCGACGCCCTGCTGCACCCGGGGCGCGTCACCGACCTCCTCGCCCGGGCGCTGCGCGAGCTGCATGCCCTTCCCGTGCGCGAGTGCCCCTTCAACATGACCCTGCCCGTCACCCTGCGCCTCGCCCGCGAGCAGGTCGAGGCGGGGCGGGTGGACGAGGCCGACTTCGACGACGAACGGCAGGGCTGGAGTGCCGCCCAGGTTTGGAAAGAACTGGTCCGCACTCGGCCCACCCAAGAAGATGTGGTCGTCACCCACGGCGACCCCTGCCTTCCCAACCTCATCCTGAACGGCGCGTACGTGGAGGGTTTCATCGACGTGGGACGCGCGGGTCTGGCCGACCGCCATGCCGACCTCGCCCTGACGTACCGGAGCCTCATTCGCAATATCGACCAGGAACACGCCGAGCGCTTTCTCGATCTCTACGGGCGGGAGTTCGTCGATGGGGGGAAGCTGGCGTATTACCGATTACTGGATGAATTGTTCTGACCTACCGAGGGGCCGGGCTTCCTTTCCCCGAGGGGCACTCGCGCACCTGAGGTACCTCGCGGGTGAGGTATTGGTCATCCCGGCTGCGTCTCCCCTCGCCCCGGCGCTGGGCGCCGACTTTCCTCCGCGAGGGGAGGGGGTGAAGTCGTCCTCGGCTATGCCCTCGGTTACGCCCACTCGCTCCTGACCCTGCCCACGGAGTTCCAGGTCAACTGCCGTCTCGCCTACCGGGCGCCGCCTCACCCCATGCTCTACTGCCCCTCGTGCGTGCGCTTGCCCTCCTCGTGACCCGTCGGCCCTGGCTGGTGCTGCTGCTGTGGGCGCTGCTCGCCGCCGTGAGTGCCTATCCGGCCTCGCTCGCCCCGAGGAATCTCAGCGCCAATCCCGGGGAATTGAAGGACGCCGAGAGTTCCCGCGTGACGGCCCTGCTCCGCGAGCGCTTCGGCGAGAGGGACACGAACACGGCCCTGCTGGTCACCCGCTCGAACCCGCCCCTGAGTACGCCGCAGGGCCGGGCCGTCTACGACCGTTTCGTCACCGATTTGGAGGCGGTACCGGGCGTCACCCGCGTGCTGCGGGCGGGAGTGCAGGGAACGGTGCCCACCGTCAGCCCGGACGGCACGCTGGCCCTGACCGTCGCGCAGATTCCGCTGCGGGAGGGGGCGAGTGGGGCGCTGGCCCGGGTGCGCGCCTACGCCGAACAGGCAGAGCAGGAGCTGGGGGGGGGGCGGCTCGACGTGCGCGTCACGGGCGGGCAGGCCATCGCGGACGATTTCACCGCCTTCGCCGAGGGGGACACCAAACGCAGCGAGTTCGCGGCCCTGCCCCTCACCGGGCTCGTGCTGCTGGGCGTCTTTGGGGCCCTCGTCGCCACCGGGCTGCCGCTGGCCGTCGGGGTCCTGAGCATCACGGTGGCGATGGCGGGACTGTACGGGCTGACGCGGGTGGCGGAGGTGTCCACCTTCGCCCAGAGTGTGATCACCCTGATCGGCCTGGGGGCGGGGATCGACTACGCCCTGCTCATGGTCAACCGCTTCCGCGAGGAACTGGCGCGGGACGGGGACTCGCGGGCGGCGGCGGCCAGAACCGTCCTCACCGCCGGGCGCAGCGTGCTGTTCAGCGGCCTGACGGTCGCCATCGCGATGGCCGCCCTGATCATCCCGCCCATCGCCTTTGTGCGCTCGATGGGCCTGGGCGGTGTTCTGGCCGTGCTCCTCACCGTGCTGGCGAGCGTGACCGCGCTGCCCGCCCTGCTGGCGCTGCTCGGCGAACGGGTGAACAGCCCCCGGCTCCTCAGGTTCACCTGGAGTCAGAGCGCGGGGGTCTCCGGGGCGTGGACCGCCTTCGCCCGGCGGGTGACGGCGCGGCCCTGGCTGGCGGTCATTCTCAGCACCCTCTTCCTGCTCGTGCTCGCGCTGCCCGCCCTGGGGATGAGGACCGGGTACGCGGGCGCCTGGGGCCTCACGCCCGGGGTGGAGAGCCGGGATGCCCTCGCCGACGTGCGTGACCTGGGGGCGGGCGGCCTCCTCAGCCAGTTTGAGGTCATCCTCGACCTGGGGGGCAGGCGGTACGGCCCGGAGGACCGCGCCCGGTTCCGGCAGGTGGTGAATGACCTGCGCGCGTTGCCCGGCGTGCAAGCGGTCATCAGCCCCTTCCTCACGCCCGCTGACCTGGCTGGGGAGGTTGGGAACAGGGGGACAGACACACTGGGAGCCCTGAGCCTCCTCACCCGCCGCTCCTTCAGCGAGGACCGGACCCTGCTGCGCGTCACCGTCGTCCCAGGCACCTACCTGCGTGCCGACCAGATCGACCCCTTCGAGGCGCGGCTGCGGGCGACGCTTTCGCGGAGCGGGTTCCGCTTCCTGTTGGGCGGCGCCCCGGTCGGCGAGCGCGAGTTCAGCCGGGCGATCACGGACGCGCTGCCCGCAGCCGTCCTTACCGTTTTCGGGGCGACCTTCCTGCTGCTGACGGTCGCCTTCCGCAGCCTGCTCGTGCCTCTCAAGAGCATCCTGATGAACGCGCTGACGGTGGGCGCGGCTTACGGGGTCGTCACGCTCGTCGTGCAGGAGGGCTTTCTCGCCGGGCCGCTCGGCATTCCGCGGGACGTGGGCGTCCTCGACTCCAGCCTGCCCCTGATCCTCTTCGCGGTGCTCTTCGGCCTGAGCATGGATTACGAGATTTTCCTGCTCTCCCGCGTGCAGGAGGAGGTGCTGCGCGGCCACCCCAACGACGAGGCGGTGGTCCTCGCCGTGGGCCGCACCGCCCGGATCATCACGTCGGCGGCCCTGATCATGTTCATCGTGTTCTGCGCCTTTGTCGTCGGGCGGGTCGTCGCCAACAAGAGCATCGGCCTGGGGCTGGCCGTCGCGGTGGCCCTGGACGCCACCCTCGTGCGGCTCGTCCTCGTGCCCGCCTTCCTCAAGATCGCGGGGCACTGGAACTGGTGGCTGCCAGGCTGGCTGGGCCGCCGGATGCCCAGGGTCCGGGTGGAGCACTGAGGGACGGCGAAAGATCCGCGTCAGACAGCAGGAGTCCAATGATGAAGAGTTCCTTCAGACCGTGGGGGAACCCTCCCGGAGGCACAATGCTGACCGTCCATCTTCACCTCTGCAACGGCGACGTCATCACCATCCCCATGACCCGCTCCCAGCGGGACCGACTGGGCCGCACGTTGAACCAGGCCGTCCTCCCCGTCACGCCCTTCGAGGCGACGGTGGATGGTGCCGACCTCTCGATCCCGTGGCGCTCCATCGCCTACCTGTCCTCGCCCGCCCAGCCGAAGACTGAGCTGCTGTCCGGCCAGGCGGCGGATTAAAGACTCTGACCCTCCTGCCCCGCTTCGGCGGGGTTTTTGCTTTCTCCTGCGGTTCTCAGTCCTTGACTGGGGAGCCCTGCTGCTGCCTCTCCACGACCGTTCCCCGCGTATCGATGGGCAGGTCGAGGACCCGCCCGGTCAGCCCGTTCTTGGTCATCACCCCGTGCAGGTAACGGTGCAGCCGCTCGGTGTTCTCCCGCGTGTCGTGGAAGCACAGCACGGTCGGCCCCGCCCCGCTCAGCGCCGCGCCCAGCGCGCCGTGGCGGTGCGCCTCCTCCAGAATGTCGCTCAGGCCGGGCACGAGCGGCGCCCGCCAGATCTGGTGGATGTAGTCCTGCATCGCGTGCCGCAGCAGGTCGAGCCGCCCCTGCGCGAGGGCGGCGGCCAGCAGCGCCGCGTGCGAGAGGGCGTGGACGGCGTCGGCCCGGCTGTATTCCCCCGGCAGCACGGCGCGGGCCTTGCTCGTGCTGAGTTCGAAGTCGGGGATGAGGACCGTCACGCCCAGGTTCGCCGGGGGGTCCAGCCGGACGTAATGCGTGCCCAGCTTGTCGAGCGTGGCGACCACGATGCCGCCGAAAAGGGCCGGGGCCACGTTGTCGGGGTGCCCCTCCTCACGCGCGGCCACGTCCAGCACCTGCTCGTCGCTCAGGGGCCGGCCTAGCAGCTCGTTCCCGGCCACGATTCCCGCTACGAGCGCGGCGGCGCTGCTCCCGAGCCCCCGGGCCAGCGGCACCTCCGTCTCGATCTCGACGCGGGCGGGGGGGAGGGGCCGCCGTGCCCGCCCGGCCGCCAGCTCCATCGCCCGGTACACGTAGTTGCCCTCGTCGGCGGGGGTGCCCTCCAGCTCAGGGCCAAGGGGTACGACCTCGGTAACCTCCTGGGGCGTGACCCGCAGCGTGGTGTAGAGGGGCACGCTCAGTCCCAGGCTGTCGAACCCGGGGCCGAGGTTGGCGCTCGACGCGGGGGCGCGAACAGTGAAGGAGGTCATGGGGCGACTCCGGGAGATGGGGGCAGAAGGCGGAGGGCGGGGGGCCAGCAAAAGCCCACGCTCCGGGCCGCCCTCCGCCTCTTGCTTCCTGCCACCAGCCCTCTCAAAGAATGCTCTCCAGCACCCGCTCCATATGCGCCTCGACCGCCCGCGGAGCCTCGACCGAGCGCAGCGCCGCATCGGGATCCTTCAGGCCGTTACCCGTGAGGACGGCGACGACGGTTTGGCCCGGCGTAAGCCTCCCGGCGGCGTGCAGCTTCAGCAATCCGGCAATCGGGGTGGCGCTCGCCGGTTCGCAGAACACGCCCTCGGCGGCGACGAGGTTGTAGGCGTGCATGATCTCCTCGTCGGAGGCCATGTCGAACAGGCCCCCCGACTCGCGCACGGCGGCCCGGGCGAGGTCGGCGCTCGCCGGGTTGCCGATGCGGATGGCGGTGGCGAGGGTCTGCGGCTCGTCCACGATGGCGTCCCGCACGAAGGGCGCGGCCCCCTCAGCCTGAAAGCCCCACATCCTCGGCAGGCTGCGGCTCTTGCCCGCCTCCCGGTACTCCCGGAAGCCCATCCAGTACGCGCTGATGTTGCCCGCGTTCCCCACCGGGATGGCGAGGATGTCGGGCGCCCGGCCCAGCACGTCCACGATCTCGAAGGCGCCCGTCTTCTGCCCCTGGAGGCGGTAGGGATTGACCGAGTTCACCAGGGCGATGGGATGCTCGGCGCTGATCTGCCGCACGAGTTTCAGGGCCGCGTCGAAGTTCCCGTTGATCGCCACGATCCTCGCCCCGTACGCCATCGCCTGGGCGAGCTTGCCCAGGGCGATGTTCCCGTCGGGAATCAGGACGATGCACCTCAGCCCGGCGCGGGCGGCATACGCGGCGGCGGCGGCGCTCGTGTTCCCGGTGCTCGCGCAGATGATCGTGTCCGCCCCGTCCTCGACCGCCTTGGCGACCGCCATCACCATGCCCCGGTCCTTGAAGCTCCCGGTGGGGTTGAGCCCCTCGTACTTCAGGTAAAGGTCCACGCCCAGGCGCTCGCTGAGCTTCGGGGCGGGAATCAGGGGCGTGTTCCCCTCGTGCAGGGTCAGGGGAGGCGTCCGGTCGGTGAGGGGCAGGTACTCGCGGTAGCGTTCGATCAGTCCGGGCATGCGGGATTCCTCCGTGCCGCCCCGGAACTTCCCGGAGCAGCCAAGTCGGCCCATGCTACCGGGCGCTCTCGTGCTGATCACGGTGGAGGTAAGACAGGCCCGCTGGCCGTCAGCCTCCCGTCAGAGATGAGGAGGGCGCCGCCTTTTTCTAGAGCAGGGACTTAAACGGGGTTAGCGGGACATCCATCCCGTCTTTGCTCTGCCTTGAAAAGGTGATGGGCTACACACTGGGTGGGAGCGGGGAGTCTCATTGTGCCATCACAACGAGGAGCAAGTCGTTGGAACTCAACGTCCTGGAGGTCAAAATATGAGTTGGATCATCCTGATTCTGGTGGGTGCGCTGTGCGGCTGGCTCGCAAGCCTGATCATGAAGACCGACGCCCAGCAGGGCGCGGTGGCGAACATCCTGATCGGCATCGTCGGCGCGCTGCTGGCACAGTGGCTCTTCGGTAGTCTGCTGGGCATCGGCGGCGCGAACGCGGCTGGCAATGGCTTCAGCTTCTGGAGCATCATCTGGGGCATCGTCGGCAGCGTTATTCTCATTGCCATCCTCAAGGCCCTGCGCGTCCTGCGTTAATCCGCTCCTCGCAAAGCCGAACTCCCCCAGGGATGTTCGGCTTTTTTGTGGCCCGCGCTCCCCCTTGCGGCGTGGCCCGGTGTGCTACAGTTGGAAGGCTTGCCTGATCCCGTCGGCGCGGCACCAGCCCCACGCGGGCCACCGCCCCCGGCACAACTGCCCGTCAGGCTCAAGAAGGAGTGCGAACATGTCCAAAGTGTGCGAAGTGTGCGGCAAGGGGCCCATCGTGGTCAACTCGGTGATTCGCCGCGGCAAGGCCCGCCGCGAGGGTGGCGTGGGCCGCAAGGTCACCGGCATCACCAAGCGGTCCCAGAAGCCCAACCTCCAGCCCCTGACCGTGACCCGCGGCGGCGTTTCCGTGCGGATGCGCGTCTGCACCAAGTGCCGCAAGAGCTTGATCTGAGCGCCCAAAAGACGGAGCGCCCCTGTCCTGACCGGATGGGGGCGCCCGCTTTTACGGCAATTTCTAGGAAAGATGGCTTCTCGCCCGGCGTTCGCCCACCAGGCTGGCGACGAGCAGCAGCAGGGTGCCCACCACGACGCACGAGTCGGCCAGGTTGAAGATCGGGAAGTTGCCCGCGCGCAGGGCCTGGGTGACCGCGCTCAGGGGCGGCGCGTGGAACATGTCCGTGACTCGCCCGAACCGCAGGCCGTCAATGGTATTCCCGATGGCTCCCGCCGCGATCATGCTCAACACCACCGTCAGAAAGCGGTTCTGGGGCCGCACGACCAGGTAGACCAGGATACCCACCCCCACCAGCAATCGCCCCACGGCGAGCGGCACGGCCGACCCCGAGAACAGGCTCCAGGCCGCCCCGGTGTTGAAGGTGAGCATCCAGTCGAGCACGCCCGGGATGAGGGGGACGGGCGCGGCGCCTTCTGTCAGGTGCGCGAGCGCCCAAGCCTTGAGCGCCTGATCGGCGGCCACCAGCAGGGCGGCGATAAGCAGCGGCACCCAGGCGGGAAAGGTTCGCTGACGTTCGAGGAGGGTGGGCACGAGGCGCAGTATAGGGAGCCGCCGGGCCGGGGCACGTCACATTGTCCCCGTCCTGCCCGCCGACAATGGGGTTTATGGCGAACGTGGAATCCTTCGATCTCGACCACACCAAGGTTCAGGCCCCCTACGTCCGGCTGGCGGGCGTGAAGACCACCCCGCGCGGCGACAGCATCAGCAAGTACGACCTGCGCCTGCTCCAGCCCAACCGCGGCGCCATTGCACCGGCGGCCCTTCACACCCTGGAACACCTTCTCGCCGGATACCTGCGCGACCACCTCCCGAACGTGGTGGACGTGTCGCCCATGGGCTGCCGCACTGGCATGTATATGGCCGTGATCGGCGAGCCGGACGAACAGGGCGTCCTCCGCGCCTTCGAGGCCGCCCTGCGCGATACCGAGGCCCACGACCGCCCCATCCCAGGCGTCAGTGAACTGGAATGTGGCAACTACCGCGACCACGATCTGGAGGCGGCCCGCCAGCACGCGCGTGAAGCCCTGACTCAAGGGTTGAAGGTGCAGGAGACGATCTCGCTGGAGCGCTGAAGTCTCGGGATGATATAGGCCCCCGGCGTCTCTGCCGGGAGTGCTTCTCACCACGGGGAGCAGCGTTGCTGGGAGCCAAGAAATTACCTGGGTCCAGGGCTTGACAGGGAGGGAGCGGGCCTGTATCTTTTCTGAGCCTCAGTGGAGGCGAGCAGCATGACAAGCGAAGGACGTGCGAGAAACGCGTAAATACGCCGTTCCATGC